>DATLHA010000198.1:0-2346 GCA_035540095.1 Acidimicrobiales bacterium
GGTCGGCCGCACGCCGTGGCGGATCCCCGATCCGGCCACCGGCGACGACGACGCCGGCGGCGTGGTGGGCTTCGGCGCCGACCTCAAGCCGTCGACCCTGGTCGACGCCTACCGGCGGGGGATCTTCCCCTGGCCCCACCCCGGTGTCGCCACGCCGTGGTTCTCGCCCGACCCCCGGGCCGTCATCCCTCTCGACGGCCTCCACGTGTCCCGTTCCCTGCGCCAGCGCCTGCGCCACTGCGGGTGGTCGACGACGGTCGACGCCGCCTTCGAGGCGGTGGTCGCCGCCTGCGCGCACCGCCCGAGCGGCGAAGGGACGTGGATCAGCCGCGACATGGGCCAGTCGTACGTGCGACTCTGGCGCATGGGCTGGGCCCACAGCCTGGAGGTGTGGGACGGCGAGGAACTGATCGGTGGCCTTTACGGTGTGGCGGTGGGGGGCTGCTTCACCGGCGAGTCGATGTTCCACCGGGCGACCGACGCCTCCAAGGTGGCCCTGGTGGACCTGGTCGCCCGCTGGGCCGAGGCCGGCGGCGCGTTCATCGACGTCCAGCTGCCGACCCCGCACCTCACGTCCCTGGGTGCCGTCGAAGTGCGGCGCGCCGAGTTCCTGCGCCGCCTGGAGAGGGTGCGCGATCAGCACGTGCCGGTCGTCGTCGACCGGCTCCCGGCCGACCGGCTGGCATGATGCGGCTCCCCGCGGCCGGACCCAGGAACGAACCCCGAATGCCCGCGCTGCCCACGTGGCGAGGAGCTCATTCTGTTCGAGGGCCAGTCGACACCTTCAGTGGGCTGCCAGGGCGGGAGGGAATGATCGACGCCTTCGTGGACCCGGCCTGCGGCCTCGCTGCCACCTGCTACCGGCGGACCTGATGGCCGACTGGGCGGGAATCGGCGTCGTCGCAGGCGAAGACGGGCTGGCCCGGTGCGGCTGGTGCACCTCGGCGGCCGACTACATCGCCTACCACGACGACGAGTGGGGCAGGCCGGTCGTCGACGACGTGCGGCTGTACGAGAAGATCTGCCTGGAGGGCTTCCAGTCGGGTCTGTCGTGGCTCACGATCCTGCGCAAGCGCGAGGGGTTCCGGCGGGCTTTCGCCGGCTTCGAACCGACCGTTGTCGCACGCTTCGGGCCGGCAGACGTGGAGCGGCTGATGGCCGACGCCGGCATCGTGCGCCACCGGGGCAAGATCGAGGCCGCCATCGCCAACGCCGGCGCCACCCTTGCCGCCCAGGATCGTCACGGGTCGCTCGCCGCCGTGGTGTGGTCGTTCGAGCCGCCCCGCGCCGGCCGGCCGGTGCCCGAGAAGCTGGCCGACCTGGCATCGGTCACCCCGGAGTCGACCGCCCTTTCCAACGCGCTCCGCAGGCTCGGCTTCCGCTTCGTCGGCCCGACGACCGCCTATGCGGCCATGGAGTCGCTGGGCGTGGTCAACGACCACTTCGCCGGTTGCCACGTCCGGGAGGCGTGCGAGCAGGACCGCCGGCGCTACCCCTCGCCCATCCGGTAGCCGACGCCCCTGACGGTGCGGATGTAGCGCGTGGTCCGCGCCTCCGGCTCCAGCTTGCGGCGCAGGTTGGAGACGTGGACGTCGATGGCGTGGTCGTCGCCGTACCAGTCCTCGCCCCACACCGCCTCCTGGAGCTGGCGCCGGCTGAACGCCACCCGCGGTGAGGCCGAGAGCGTGTCGAGGAGCTCGAACTCGATCCGGGTGAGGTCCACGGGCTTGCCCGCCACCGTCACCTCCCGGGCCTCCGGATCGATGACCAGGTCGCCGAAGGTGCGCTCGACCGGAGCTGCCGGCGCCGCCACGCCTGGAGCGCGGGACCGGCGGAACAGCACCCGGACCCGGGCGATCAGCTCGCGGGGAGAGAACGGCTTGGTGACGTAGTCGTCCGCCCCGACGGACAGGCCCACGACCTTGTCCACCTCGTCGCTCTTGGCCGTCAGGATGAGGATGAACGCCTCGCTGAACGTGCGGATCTGCTGGCAGACCTGGATGCCGTCGAGGCCGGGAAGGCTGAGGTCGAGGACGACGAGATCGGGCTCGAACGCCCGGGCCATCTCTACCGCCCGCTCTCCGTCCGACGCAGTGCGCACGTCGAAGCCCTCGTCGCGGAGGAGGGCGGTCACGACCTCCTGGATCTCCACGGCGTCCTCCACGATCAGCGCCCGCGTCGTTCCTTGTTGTGCCATCCCTCACCCCCGTTCCCGGCTTGACCGACTCTTGAACAATGCCAGACAGCGGCTTGAGCCGGGGCTCCGAAACTACGGGCATCAGATCGCAGCCCGCGAGTTCCCCGAAGGAGCCACCCCGATGAGCAAGATCACCAAGTCCGCCAAGA
>DATLHA010000199.1:0-28867 GCA_035540095.1 Acidimicrobiales bacterium
GTCCCAGCCCCCGCCGCCGCCGAGGTTCACCGCCCAGCCGGCCAGGGTGGCCGGCGACGAGCCGATCACCGTCACCGCCGCGCCCGGGCTGGCCCCCCGCCTGGAGCACATGGTGACGGCGTGGCTGGAGCACTCCGGCGCCGGCGGCGCGATCGTCGGCATCGACGGGCCTGCCGTGCGCTGGAAGGGCGCCGGCGGCCACCGTCCCGACACCGGCGCGCCGGTCACGGTCACCGACCGCATCGAGCTGGCGTCGCTCACCAAGCTGTTCACCGCCAGCCTCGTCCACCGGTTCGCCGAGGCGGGCCACATCGACCTCGCCGCACCACTGCCACCCCTGCGGGCGCTGCCGGACTTCCCGTACGAGCTCGGCATCACCGTGGCTCAGCTGCTCGACCACAGCAGCGGCCTCGTCAACTACCTCGACACCGACCTGTACGCGTTCGACCCCCACCTGATCGACGGGCCCGTCACCGCGGTCATGGCCGCCGCCGCCCACCCCCTGGCCGCCGACCCCGGCGCCGACTACGTCTACTCCAGCACCAACTTCCTCATCCTCGGCCTCCTGCTGGAGGACGTGACCGGGCGGCCCTTCGGCGACCTGCTGCGTGAGGAGCTGTTCGGCCCGCTGAAGCTGCACGGCACCCTGCACCTGGCGCCCGCGCCCGGCTGGCCCCGAGGAGCGACCTCGGGCATCGAGACCAGCATCGACGACCTCCTGACCGCGGGCACCGCCATCCTGCGTGACCACGTGGGGCTGTCGGCGAAGGCATTTGCCCACATGGCCGATGTCGATCCCTCCTACGGTTTCGGCCCGGGAACGTTCGGCTTCTGCCCCTGTCGCATCGACGCCGAGGGCAACCCGAAGTTCTTCGCCATCGGTTACTACGGGGCGACGACCCTTCTCGGCCATGTGCCGACGCTCGACCTCACCGTCGCCGTCGATCTCGTCGACTCCCTCGGCACGAACGGGGGCTACGACGCGGTCACCATGCTCTTCGAGATGATCGAAGAGCTCGTCCGCAGCTCCTGACGCCGGCCCATGGCTGCGGTGACGGTCGTGGCCGGGGTGGTCGTGCTCGCCGTGGCCGCGCCGTCGACGTGGTGTGGACGGTCCAGGCCGCCGGCTCGGGCGCCGGCCCGCTGACGGGCCGGCTGTCGGCGCCGGCGAGGCGGAGCGCCGGCGGCAGCCGGCGGGGCTACTGGCCCACGACGGCTGGACCGGAGGCGCATGGGAGCGGCGCCGGCGTTCTCTGTCCGCCGACGTACCTCCGCGGTAGCTCAGCCGACAGAGAACGGTCGTCGCGAGTCCCTCAGGCCGGCGGGGTGAGGCCGGGCCGGCCGGCCAGGATGCGGCCGGCGTGGGCGTAGACGTTGCAGCGCCGCTCGCGCAGGAACCCCACGAGCGTCACCCCGAAGCGCTCGGCGAGGTCCACGGCCAGGCTGCTGGGCGCCGAGATCCCGCACACCACCGTGATGCCGGCGGTGATCGCCTTCTGCAGGATCTCGTAGCTCGACCGGCCGCTGACGACCAGCACCTCGTCGCGCAGCGGCACCCGACCCTGCAGCACCGCCCAGCCGATGAGCTTGTCGAGAGCGTTGTGGCGGCCCACGTCCTCCCGGACGGCCAGCAGCTCGCCGCCGGCGCTGAACAGGCCGGCGGCGTGCAGCCCGCCGGTGGCGTCGAAGAGGCCCTGCCTGGCGCGCAGTCGCTCGGGGAACCCGTACAGCACGTCGACCGGCACCTCCGGCCCATCCGACAGCGGGGCGGAGCGCACCTCGAGCGCGTCCATGCTGGCCTTGCCGCACACGCCGCACGCGCTGTTGGTGAAGAAGTGGCGCTCCAGGGACCGCAGGTCGGGGGCGGCGGCGCCGGCCAACTCCACGTTGACGATGTTGTAGCGCTGCTCGGCATCGACCTCACGGTCGGTGCAGTACGTCACCCGGCGGACGTCGTCGCCGCCGGCGATGACGCCCTCGGAGAACAGAAAGCCGACGGCCAGCTCGAAGTCCGCGCCGGGCGTGCGCATGGTGATGGCGACGGTGCGGCGCCGGCCGGCGGCGATCACCCGTATCTCCAGCGGCTCTTCGGTGGCGAGCTGGTCGGGGCGGGTCGATGGGCGACCGTCCTGGATCACCCGCACCTGGTGAGGCTTCCGGCTCCCTGGTCTCGACGTCACAGCAGCTGGGGCTGGACCTCGCCGGTGAGGACCTCGACGAGATCGGGGCCGTCGTTGCGGGCGTTGTTGACCCGGGTGCCCACAGGACGGGCCCGCAGCCCGACGGTGGCCGGTGCCTCCAGCAGGTCGACCAGGCCGGCGACGTCGTGGTTGTCGGGGTCGAGCCATTCGTCCCACTGGTCGCGACGGAGGCGGACGGGCATCCGGTCGTGCAGCCAGGCCATGTTGCCGTCGCTGGGACCGGTCACCACCGCGCAGCTCACCTCGCCGGCGTTGCGGTCCCAGATGGCGGCCAGGGCGAACGGGTCCCCCGAGCCGTCGGCCAGCTCGAGCAGGTACGGCTGCTTCGGCCCACCGGCGGGCCGGCGCCACTCGTAGAACCCGTCGACCACCACCAGGCAGCGGCGGCGTTCCAGCGAATCGGCGAACACCGCCTTGTCGAGGATGCCCTCGACCCGGGCGTTGGTGGGACGTGGGCCGGCGCTCGGATCCGCCGACCAGGACGGGACCAACCCCCAGCGCATGGTGCCCAGCCGCCGGCCGGTACGGGTGCCGGCGACGGCCGGGATCTCCGCCCCCGGGGCGACGTTCCAGCTGGGCTCCTGCGCCGGCGCCACCACCTCCGAGACGTCGAAGTACGCGGCGAGCACCTCGACCGGCCGGGTGACGACGATGCGCCCGCACATACGCCTCATCGTAGGAGGGCGGGGCCCAGTACCGAGACGACCCTGGCTAGAGTCCACCGACTGGGGCTGGGGAGCCGAACGTCGCAGAGGAGCAGTTCCATGCCGGCCATCCGGGTCCGAGGCCTCCGGAAGTCCTACGGGACGATCGAAGCCGTAAGGGGCGTCGATTTCGACGTGGCCGAGGGCGAGATCTTCGGCTTCCTCGGGCCGAACGGCGCCGGCAAGACGACGATCGTGGAGATCCTCGAGGGTTACCGGCAGCGCTCGGCCGGCGACGTCGAGGTGCTGGGCCACGACCCCGCCCGGGGCGAGCGGCGGCTACGGAAGCGGATCGGCATCGTCCTGCAGGAGACGGGCGTCGAACGGTTCCTGCGCGTGGCCGAAGTGCTGGAGCTGTACTGCGGGTACTACCCGGAGCCTCGCCCCGTCGACGAGCTGCTGGCCCTCGTGGGCCTCGAGGACAAGCGCAACGAGGTGGTCAAGCGGCTCTCCGGCGGCCAGCGCCGGCGCCTCGACCTGGCGCTCGGCCTGGCCGGCGACCCGGAGCTCATCTTCCTCGACGAGCCCACCACCGGCTTCGACCCCACCGCCCGGCGGGAGGCATGGGAGATCGTGCGCAACCTCCGCGAGCTCGGCAAGACCGTCTTCCTCACCACTCACTACATGGACGAGGCCCAGCACCTGGCCGACCGGGTGGCGGTGATCGCCGCCGGCCGCATCGTCGCCGACGGACCACCGGACCGCCTGTCGGGTCGGGACGACGCCACCGAGATCCGCTTCAGCCTCTCGCCGCCGGCCGAGCTGCCGGACCTCGGGCCGGTGACGGTCACGGCGAACGGGCGGGGCGTCGTCGTCCGTACCGCCGACGCCACCGCCACCCTCCACATCCTCACCGGCTGGGCCCTCGACCGCGGCATCACCCTCGACGGCCTCACCGTCGTCCGCCCCACGCTCGAGGACGTCTACCTCGAGCTGACCGCCCAGGCGGCCCGTGACTGACCTCGGGATCGCGGCCCGCCAGCTGCGGTTCGAGCAGAAGGCCTTCTGGCGCAACCCCGCCGGGGCGGTGTTCACTTTCGCCTTCCCGCTGCTGTTCCTCGTCATCTTCTCCACGCTCAACTCCGGGGCCCGCATCCAGGAGCGGGGGAACATCTCCTTCGTCACCTTCTTCGTGCCCGGCATCCTCGCCTTCGGCCTGATCTCGGCCTGCTACACCAACCTCGCCATTCGCATGACGGTCAACCGCGACTTCGGCATCCTGAAGCGGGTGCGGGGCACGCCCGTGCCGACGTGGGCCTACCTGGCCGGCCAGGTCGGCTCGTCGGTGCTGATCACCTTCATCCTGTTCGTGCTGACCGTCGGCCTGGGCGTGGTGGCGTTCGGGGTCGACTTCCGCACCGGCACCGCCCCCGGCCTCTTCGTCACCCTGGTCATGGGTGCCGCCTGCTTCTGCGCCCTCGGCCTGGCGGTCAGCGGCCTGTGCCCGAACGCCGACGCCGCTCCGGCCATCGTCAACTTCTCGATCTTCCCCCTGCTGTTCGTGTCCGGGATCTTCTTCCCCCTCGACAACGCGCCCTCATGGCTGACGTCGGTCGCCAAGCTGTTCCCGATGCAGCAACTGGCCAACGGTCTCCAGTACGCCTTCGACCCCCGCACGACCGGCCTCGGCTTCAACGGTGGCGACCTCTGGCGGCTGCTCGCCTGGACCGTCGCCGGGTCGCTCCTCGCTGTTCGCCTCTTCAGATGGGACTCCGCCAAGAAATGATCGCCACCACCGAACCAGCCGCCCGGGCGGTAGACGTCACCAAGGTCTACGGCCAGGGCGACGCTGCCGTCCGCGCCCTCGACGGCATCAGCGTCGAATTCGCACCGGGGCAGTTCAGCGCCATCATGGGGCCATCCGGTTCCGGCAAGTCCACCCTCATGCACTGCATGGCCGGCCTGGACACCATCACATCGGGCCAGGTGCACGTCGGAGCGGTCGAGCTGAGCACCCTCAACGACAAGGAGCTGACCCGCCTGCGCCGCGACCAGGTCGGCTTCATCTTCCAGTCCTACAACCTGGTGCCGACGCTCACCGCGGCCGAGAACATCACCCTGCCGATGGACATCGCCGGGCGCTCCCCGGACCGGGAATGGGTCGACCGCCTGATCGACACCGTGGGGCTGCGGTCCCGCCTCACCCACCGGCCGACGGAGCTCTCCGGCGGCCAGCAGCAGCGGGTGGCGGCGGCCAGAGCGCTGGCGTCGCGTCCCAGCATCGTGTTCGCCGACGAGCCGACCGGGAACCTCGACTCCCGGTCGGGCGCCGAGATCCTGGAGTTCCTGCGCATGTCGGCCCGCGACTTCGACCAGACGGTCGTGATGGTCACCCACGACCCGGTGGCGGCCTCCTACGCCGAGCGCGTGGTCTTCCTCGCCGACGGGCGCATCGTCGACGAGCTGGCCGCCCCCACCGCCGAACGGGTCCTCGACCGCATGAAGGGCTTGGGCGGGTAGGTGGTCAACGCCGTCCTCAAGGGCCTGCTGGCCCACAAGCTGCGCCTGTTCCTGACCGCCATCGCCGTGGTGCTCGGTGTGGCCTTCGTCGCCGGCACCTTCGTGCTCACCGACACGATCAACAGGACCTTCAACACCCTCTTCACCGAGATCTCCGCCGGCACCGATGTGACGGTGCGAGCGGAGTCGGGCTTCGGCACCGACGCCAACCTCGACGTCTCACGCGCCACGATCCCGGCGTCGCTGCTGGCCGCGGTGCGGGCGGTCCCCGGCGTGGAGGCGGCCGACGGGACGGTCAGCGGCTACGCCCAGTTCATCGACGAGCAGGGCAAGGCGGTGGCCACCACCGGCGCGCCGACTCTTGGCTTCAACTGGACCCAGCCCGGGCTCTCGCCGTTGACGCTGCGGTCGGGACGGGAGCCGCAACGCAACGGTGAGGTCGTCGTCGACGCCGTCACCGCCAGGGAGCACGACTTCGCGTTGGGGGACCGCATCCGGATCCTGTTCCGGGGCCCGACCGAGGAGTTCACCGTGGTCGGCATCACCGGGTTCGGGGAGGCCGACAACCTGGCCGGTGCCACCCTGGCCATCTTCGAGGAGGCCACCGCTCAACGGGTGTTCGGCAAGATGGGGCGCTTCGACAGCATCGAGGCCAAGGCGGAGGAGGGCGTCTCGACGGTCGAGTTGCGCGATCGGATCGTCACCGTCGTTCCCCCCGGCGTCGAGGTCATCACCAGCAAGCAGGTGGCCGACGAGAGCGCCAAGGCGGTCAGCCAGGCGCTCGGCTTCCTCAACACCGCCCTGCTCGTGTTCGGTGGGATCGCCCTGTTCGTCGGCGGCTTCATCATCCTGAACACCTTCTCGATCCTCGTCGCTCAGCGGACCCGGGAGCTGGCCCTGCTCCGGGCGCTGGGCGCCAGCCGCCGCCAGGTCATGGCGACGGTCATCGCCGAGGCATTCGCCGTGGGGGTGTTCGCGTCCGTGGTCGGCATCGGTCTGGGCATCCTGGTCGCCATCGGGCTCCAGAGCCTGCTCAGTTCCTTCGGCCTCGACCTGCCGGCCTCCGGAGCGGTCCTCAAGCCCCGAACCTTCATCGCGTCGGTCATCGTCGGTGTCGGCGTGACCGTACTGTCGTCGATCGCCCCGGCCCGGAGGGCGTCGCGCATCGCGCCCATGGCCGCCCTGCGTGGCGGCGCCGAGGAGCACGGCGGGTCGCTGCGCCGGCGGTCGCTGGCCGGTGCGGTGGTGACCGCGGCCGGCGGTGGGGTCCTGCTGTTCGGTCTGTTCAGTGGCGCCATCTCGCTCGTGGGCCTCGGTGCTGCGCTGGTGTTCGTCGGCGTCGCCCTTCTCAGCCCGCTGGCGGCCGTCCCGATGGCCCGGGCCATCGGCGCGCCCTTCCCCCGCATCGCCGGCATGTCCGGCAAGCTCGGCCGCCAGAACGCCATGCGCAACCCACGCCGCACGGCGGCCACGTCCGCCGCCCTCACCGTGGGGCTCGGCCTGGTGGCGACCGTGAGCGTGCTGGCGGCGTCGATCAAATCGTCGGCGGCGGAGATCGTGGACCAGTACCTGGCCGCCGACTTCATCGTCAGCACGCCGAACTTCCTCCCCAGCATCAGCATCGACCTCGCCCCCCGCCTGGCCGCCCAGCCCGAGCTCGCCGCCGTGTCGGGCCTGCAGACCGGCCAGTGGCGCTCGAACGGCCAGGGCCGGTCGATCTACGGCGCCGACCCGGCGACCGTGAGCCAGGTGCTGAAGTTCGACGTCACCGCCGGCGACGCCGGCGCGCTGTCCCGGGGCGAGATCCTCGTCGACGAGAACGAGCTCCGGAACAAGGACCTCGAGATCGGCGGCATGCTTCCGATGACCTTCGCCCAGAGGGGCGACACCCAACTTCGCATCGGGGGCACGTTCGCCAAGAACCAACTGCTCGGGAACTACCTGGTGTCGACGGCCACCTTCGACTCCTTCTTCGCCGACCGGTTGGACTTCGTCGTGCTGGCCAAAGCCCGGGAGGGCGTGCCACCGGCCGCCGCCCGCGCTGCGGTCGAACGCGTGACCGACGACTTCCCCAACGTCGAGGTCCGGGACCAGGCCGAGTTCAAGCAACAACAGGAGGACCAGGTCAACCAGATCCTCGGCCTGATCACCGCCCTGCTGCTGTTGTCGATCATCATCGCCCTGTTCGGGATCGTGAACACCCTGGCCCTGTCCATCTTCGAGCGCACACGGGAGCTGGGCCTCCTTCGCGCCGTGGGGATGTCGCGCGGGCAGGTGCGGTCGATGATCCGGGGCGAGTCGGTGATCATCGCGGTGATGGGCGCCCTCCTCGGCCTCGCCGTGGGAGTCCTGTTCGGGTACGCCGTCGTCAACGCCCTGGCCGACGAGGGGATCGGCGAGGTCGTGATCCCCGGTGGTCAGCTCCTGACCTACGTGGTCCTCGCCGGCATCGCCGGGGTGATCGCCGCCGTCTTCCCCGCCCGGCGGGCGGCCAGGCTCGACGTGCTGGCCGCCATCGCCCACGAGTAGCCCGCTCCCGAACCGGTGACGTTTCCCGGGGGCCGGGCCCCCGGAAACGTCACCGGTTCAGAACTGGATGAGCACCTCGTAGATGCGGACCTCCGCCGGCCTGGTGTCCCAGGGGCGGGCGTACCTGCAGGTGACGGTCGACCGGCCCTCACCCCGTGCTGCGATGCGGACGACGTGCGCCGGCTTCTCTCCCCCTTGGAAGCGCTCCTCGACCACGGCCAGCAGGGGGCCGGCGGTCTCCACCCGCCAGGCGAACCCCGGGCGGGGGTTGGTGGCCAGGCGGAGGCCGAACGTGGTGCCGGGGGCGACCTTCACCGTCTTGGTCGGGTGGACGCCGCCGGGCGGCACCGGGTCGGCCGGCGCCACCGGCGCCGGCGGGCGCTCGAGCGCCGGGTCGTACGACGCCGGTGGCGGAAGCGGCTCGGGCTCGACCCAGATCCAGCCGTCGCGCTCCTCGACCCCGTAGACGGGCAGGTACCCCGGCTTCGACCGCCACAGCTCCGAAGGGTCGATCTCGCCGGCCGGGTAGACGTTCTCCCCGGTCTCGGTGTCGTAGCAGTAGCCATGCAGCGTGCACTGCACCACGCCCTCGACGAACGTGGCCCGCCCGAAGTCGGTGCGCTGGTGCGGGCAGTTGGCCGAGAAGGCGACCACCCGTCCGTCGGGCAGCCGGCCCAGCATCACGTTGGCGCCGGCGACGCTCACCCGTCGCAGCGAGTCACCGGTCAACGAGGCGCTGTCGAGAACCCTCTCCACGTGCCGTCAGCGTAGGCGGCGGGCGCGGCTAGCTGTCTGGTCGGCCGAAGGGGTCCTGGTAGGCCTCGTCGCCGGCGGCGGCCCCTTCGTCGCCGACGGTGGCGTCGCCCTCGTAGCCGGGCTCGCCCGGGCCGCTGGCGCCAGGCGAGGGGCGGATGGCGGTGTCGTCGTGGTGGTCGGGTCGTTCGGGCATGCCCGGCGACCTACCCAACTGGGATGGAAACCCCTACCCCGCCCCGGGTCTCGGCGCCGTAGCGGGCGATCTCGCCCTCCAGGTCCAGGGGACGGGGCCGGGCCAAGGTCGCGGTCTCGGCCCGCATCTCCTCGGTGATGAGGTCGGCGGGCAGGAGCCAGGACACCTCGAACTCGATGCCGTCCGGGTCCCGCGCATACAACGCCTTGGTGGTGATGTGGTCCGAGGCGCCGGTCAAGGCACCGTGCTCGGCCAGCAGGCCACGGATGCGGGCCAGCTCGGCCAGGGTGTCGACCTCCCAGGCCAGGTGGTACAGGCCCACGGTGCTCCGCCCGGCCTGCGAGGGGCCGGCGCCGGCGCCGATCTGGAAGGTGCCGAGGTCGTGGTCGTTGGTGGATCCGGGCGCCTGGAAGAAGGCGGCCTGGCCGGGCGCCCAGATGAGGGTCTTGAACCCGAGGACGTTCTCGTAGAACTCCCGGGTGCGCTCGACGTCACGGACGTAGAGCACGGCGTGGTTGAGGCGGGTGACAGGCATGCTCCTCCCAACATACTTGAAATCTCAACTATTCCCTCCGTGCCCGAGCCGTGCGGCCAGCCAGCGGGCGTCCTCCACCGCGAAACCGGAGTCGTCGTTGTTGAAGTAGGCGTAGACGTCGCACCCCTCGGCCAGCCAGCCGCTCAGCCGCTCGGCCATCCGGTACAAGCCGTCCGGCCCGTAGCGGCCCTGGTAGGCGGCCCGGGTGGCATGCGGGCCATGGAACCGGACGTAGGTCCAGTCGGTGGTCAGCTCCCAGGGGTGCTGATCCAGCAGGTCGTGGATGCAGAGGGCGGCCCGGTGGCGGCGGAGGACCTCGTAGGTCTCCTCGTGGAGCCACGACGCCTCCCGGAGCTCGACCGCCCACCGGGTGCTCTCGGGCGCCACGGCCAGGAACTCGTCCAGGCGCTCGGCGTTGCGCTTCCACCGGGGCGGCAGCTGGACCAGGGTAGGGCCGGCGGTGGCGCCCAGCCGCTCCACCCGGTCGAGGTGGTTGGGCAGCCACGAGCCCGCGTCCTTGAGCTTCATCCGGTGCGAGCCGAACTGCCCGAGCTTGAGAGCGTAGACGAAGCCGGCCGGCGCCTGGGCGGCCCAGCCCTCGGCCGCGGCCTCGGTCGGCAGGCGGTAGAAGCTGTTGTTGATCTCCACGCTGTTGAACATGCCGGCGTAGTGCTCGAACCACTTCTTGGCCGGCAGGTCCGGGGGGTAGACCGGGCCCCGCCAGTGCTTGTACACCCAGCCCGAGCAGCCGACGCGTGCGGTGCTCATCGCTCGATCCTGAGCGGCTGCTCGATCAGGCGGGGGACGAGCGGTGACGCCGGCGCGAACCACGGCGCCGCCGGCGGATCGTCGGGGCGGAGGGTCCAGTGCCGTGGCCGAGCGGGCAAGCCCGAGGAGACGCTGAACAGGCCGGCGACGACCAGCCGTGCCGCGGTGCCGACCAGCTGGTGGGGGTCGAGCCAGCGGACCATGGGCCGACGGGTGAACCCGAGCCCGGCATGGTCGTCGGTCGCCGGCCGCTCCGGGCAAGGCGGGTGGTCGCCGGCGTTCAGTCGCCGGCCTCCAGCTCGTCGAGGAAGCGGTCGGCGTCCTCGGCGCTGCGGCCCTCGGCCAGCAGCCGGTCACGGAGGAAGGACCGCAGCTCGGCCTCGGTGGGCTCCCGGCCGCCGAACCGCTCCTCGACCGAGGCCATGACGTCGGTCAGCTCCTTCTCGAACGCCTCCATGCCCTCGTGGTCGTGGTCGTGCTCCTCCGCCTCGACGGTGGCCAGGCCCAGGAGGCGACCGTCGGACGTGGTCACCAGGCGCGAGCCGCCGCCGGCCTCGGCGAGGGCGGCCACGGTGACGCTGGGGCGCACGGTCGTGGGCACGGGGTCCATGATGTCGAGGACGGCAGCATCGCCGGCGTGGCCGTCAAGGGTCTCGGCTCCGGTCTCGCCGACGACCAAGCCGTCGCCGGCGACGACCACCACCGTTTCGCCATCACCCAGGGCGGCTCGGGCCTCCTCGACGGTGGCGCCGGCGTCGCAGGTGGGTACCTCCGAGACGTGGCCGCCCAGGAACGGCCCGTCGTCGCCTTCCACCGGCAGCCCGTAGGCCATCCAGTCGGACTTGCCGTCCACGTAGTCGTAGACGTCGGTGAACCCGTAGAGCTCGAGCAGGCACGCTGCCCGGGGGCTGAGGTCTCAGGCGGTGTCGAAGCAGTAGACGACGACGGGACGGCTGCGGTCGAGCTCCTCGGCCCGCTCCCGGGTCAGCTCCCACGCCGGGATGTGGACGGCTCCCGGAAGGTGGGCGGCACGGAATTGGCGGTTCTCCAGCACCTCGACCAGCTGGGCCCCTTCCTCGACCAGCCGGCGGAGATCGTCCCTACTTGCCTTCTTGAACATTCCTGCGGTGTACCCGGAACCGGCGCTCCAGAAATTTGTACCGAATTCGGTTTAGTGGGTTCGGCGTCGGGTAGGAGCCGGTTGCGCCGCAGCGCGGTGTGAACAACCCCCTCCCGGGCAGGGACCTCCGCCAGTCGAGGTCCCTGCCCGCCCCCTTTTTCGAGCCGGACCCTGTGGGTCCGGCTTTTTCGTGTCGGGGTCTGGACAGCGGGTCTCCAGCACTGCATACTCCCGTTAACTTATCAGCGTTAGGTTAACGGGGGTCAGGCGCATGCTCACTTCGCTCGGCAGTTTCGTGGTCCGTCGCCGCAGGCTGGTGCTGGTGGTCTCCCTGCTGGTCATGCTGGCCGCCGGCGCCGCCGGCGGCGGAGTGGCCAAGTACCTGTCGGGCGGTGGGTTCGAGGACCCGGCGGCCGAGTCGGCCGAAGCCAAGCGGGTCCTGGAGGGCTCCTTCGGCACCCGCACCCCGAACCTCGTCCTCCTCGTCACCGCCACCGACGGTTCGGTCGACAGCGCCACCGCCGCGGCGGCCGGCGCCGCCCTGACCGGGGAGCTCGGCGCCGAGGCCGGCATCACCCAGGCCGTCTCCTACTGGACGCTCGGCTCGCCGCCTCCCCTGCGCAGCAACGACGGGAGCAAGGCGCTGGTCCTGGCCACGATCGGTGGTGACGACGACCAGGTGGCCAAGGTCATCGAGCACCTGTCGCCCCGCTACACCCGGCCCGGCGGCGCCGAGGTCAGCGTCGCGGTCGGCGGCTTCGCCGAGGTGTTCCGCCAGGTCAGCACCCAGATCGAGCACGACCTGGTGCGAGCCGAGCTGATCAGCCTGCCCCTCATCCTGATCCTGCTCGTGCTGGTCTTCGGCAGCGTGGTGGCGGCCTCCCTGCCTCTGGGGATCGGGGCCCTGGCGGTGATCGGCACGTTCCTCGTCCTGCGGGTGCTGGCGTCCTTCACCCAGGTGTCGATCTTCGCCCTCAACCTGACCACGGCCCTGGGCATGGGCCTGGCCATCGACTACAGCCTGTTCGTGGTCTCCCGCTTCCGGGAGGAGCTGCGTGCCGGACGGGAGCCGGGCGACGCCATCGTGCACACGGTGCGCACCGCGGGGCGCACGGTCATCTTCAGTGCCGTCACGGTGGCCATCTCGCTGGCCGCCATGCTGGTCTTCCCCCTGGCCTTCCTGCGCTCCTTCGCCTACGCCGGCATCGCCGTGGTCGCTCTGGCCGCGGTCGGCGCCGTGGTCGTGCTGCCGGCGCTGCTGGCCGTGCTCGGGCACCGGGTCGACAAGTGGGTCGTCTGGCGCCGGCCGGTGAAGGCCGAGGGCACCGGGTTCTGGCACCGGGTGGCCCTGGCCGTCATGCGCCGGCCTGTCCCGATCGCCGCCGCGGTCGTCGGTGTGCTGGCGCTGCTCGGTGCCCCCTTCCTCAACATCGCCTTTGGGCTGCCGGACGACCGCAACCTGCCGGCCTCGGCGTCGAGCCGCCTGGTCCAGGACACCATCCGCACCCAGTTCGCCTCCAACGAGGCGTCTGCGCTCTCGGTGGTCCTGCCGGATGCGTTCGGCCCCGCCGGCAGCGGCAGCGACCGCCAGACCCGGCTCGCCGACCTGCAGCGCTATGCCGAGGACCTGTCCCGGGCGCCGGGCGCGGCCCGGGTCGACACGCTCACCGGCTCCTACGCCGGCGGCCGGCAGGTCGCCCCGCCGAACGAGGCGTCGGCCCGCTTCGCCGGCTCCGATGGCACGTGGCTGTCGGTGGTGCCCTCGGTCGAGCCCTACTCCGAGGCCGGCGAGGCGCTCGTCGACGCGGTGCGCGACGTGCCGGCGCCCTTCCCCGACGTGAAGGTGGCCGGCGCCTCGGCCGAGCTGGTCGACTCCAAGGAGAGCCTGTTCGGCCGCATGCCGCTGGCTCTGGGCCTGATCGCCCTGGTGACGTTCGTCGCCCTGTTCCTCATGACCGGCGGCGTGCTCGTGCCGGTCAAGGCGATCGTGGTCAACCTCCTGAGCCTCAGCGCCAGCTTCGGCGCCATGGTGTGGATCTTCCAGGAAGGGAACCTGTCGGGCCTGCTCGGCTTCACCGCCACCGGGACCATCGCCACCACCATGCCGATCCTGATGTTCTGCATCGCCTTCGGCCTGTCGATGGACTACGAGGTGTTCCTTCTCTCCCGGATCAAGGAGGAGTACGACGCCTCGGGCGACAACGTGTCGTCGGTGGCCCTGGGCCTGGAGCGCACGGGCCGCATCGTGACCGCGGCCGCGGCCCTCCTGGCGGTGGTGTTCCTCGCCTTCGCCACCTCCCAGGTGACGTTCATCAAGCTGTTCGGCCTCGGCCTGGCCCTGGCCGTCATCCTCGACGCCACCCTGATCCGGGCCGTGCTCGTGCCGGCGTTCATGCGCCTGGCCGGCGACGCCAACTGGTGGGCGCCGGCGCCGCTGCGCCGGCTCCACAACCGCTTCGGCATCTCCGAGTCGGCGCCGGTCGCACCCGAGCCGGCCGCGCCCCGTGAGAGAGTGAGGGCATGACACCGGCCACCCGACGTCGGGCCAGGCGGGGCCAAGGTGAGCTGCTTCGAGCAGACATCCTGGCCGCCGCCGAGCAGCTGCTCATCAAGACCGGCGACCAGGGGGCGGTGTCGATCCGGGCCATCGCCGACGCCGCCGGCGTGACGCCCCCGTCGATCTACCTCCACTTCGCCGACAAGGCCGAACTGCTGGGGGCGGTGTGCGAGGCCCGCTTCGCCGAGTTCAGCCGGTACATCGAGCACGCTACCGAGGGGATCGACGATCCCATGGAGGCGCTGTGGGAGATGGGCCGGGCCTACGTGCGCTTCGGCCTGGAGAACCCCGAGCACTACCGGATCATGTTCATGACCCGGCCGCCGGCCGAGGGGCTCCCCCCGGACAAGCTCCCCGGCCTCAACGCCTTCAGCCACGTCGTCGAGGCGGTGGCCCGGTGCATGGACGCCGGCGCCATCGCCGCCGGCGATCCCTTCCTCGTCGGCACCAACCTGTGGACCGCCGTGCACGGCGTGACTTCCCTGCTCATCGCCCGCCCGGACTTCCCGTGGCCGGACTTCGACCGGCTGATGGGCCTGGTGGTCGACGTGCAGAGCAAGGGGTTGCGACCCTGATGAACCTGCCGGTGCCCCGGCTCGAGCCGTCGCCCCGCTGGGTGCGGGTCCGCAGTGGCGACCAGTGGGTGGCCGACAGCCGGCGGGCGCTGCTCCTGGCCCGGTACGGGCCGGGAATGCTGCCGACATACTGCTTCCCGCCCCGGGACGTGCGCGCCGACCTGCTGGCCGGCTTGGGCGACGCCGCCGTCCAGCTGCGTGAGCTGCCGGCGCCCGTCGACGCCGCCAACGGCATGTGGACGTTCGCCTGGGACGGCCGGGTCCAGTGGTTCGAGGAGGCGACGGAGGTCTTCGTCCACGCCAAGGACACGGCCAAGCGCGTCGACGTGGTGCCCAGCGAGCGCCACGTCCGGGTGGAGATCGCCGGCGAGCTCGTGGCCGACTCCCGCCGACCCCACGCCCTGTTCGAGACGACGCTGCCCACCCGCTGGTACCTGCCGGCCGAGGACGTGCGGAGGGAGCTGCTGGAGCCGTCGGACACGGTCAGCGAGTGCCCGTACAAGGGTACGGCCCGGTACTGGTCGGTGCGGGCCGGCGGCCGGCTCCACCGCGACGTGGTGTGGTCCTACCCCGAGCCGGTCCCCGAGTGCCCCCGCATCGCCGGCCTGGTGTGCTTCTTCAACGAGAAGGTGGACCTGACGATCGACGGCGAGCCCCAGTCCCGTCCCCAGACGCCCTGGTCATGAACAACATGGACCGGCTGGAGGCCATCGTCGCCCGGCTGCCCGAGGCCGAGCGGGTGGACATCGCCGAGTGGGGCGACCACCCGACGTTCCGGGTCAACGGCAAGAACTTCGTGTTCTGCGACCAGGCCGCCCACGACCTGTCGCTCAAGCTGGCCAAGGAGGAGGCCGCTGCCGTGGTGGCCACCGACCCCGCCGTCAACCCCTCGGGGTACGGCCTCGGCCGCCACGGCTGGATCGCCTTCTCGGTGGACGCCGACGCCGGCGAGGCGCGCTGGCGCCAGATCGAGGAGTGGGTGCGGACGTCCTACACCATGGTGGCGCCCAAGCGCCTGGCCAGGCTGGTGATCGCCGAGGACGCCGCCGGCCGCTGACGCCGGCGGAACTAGAGGTCGACGAGCACCAGGCGGCCGGCGCCGTCGTAGGCCACCGCCGCCTTGCCGGCGACGAGGCGGCCCACCGACGCCCCCACCAGCTGGGCCCGCCACCCGTGCTGGAGGCGGTTGTCGGGCACCCGGCGCAGGAAGGCCTCGATGTCGGCCCGGGTGGCGATCAGGCTGGCCTCGATCGAGAGATCCCGGGACTGCTGTGACACCCACGCCGAGATCAGGGTGGCCAAGGGCTGCAGCTGGGGGGCCAGGGCGTCGTCCGGAGGCAGGCGGAGGGTACCGGGGGGCAGCTCCAGGCCCCGTGCCACCGCGGCCATCACGCCGTCGAGCATGTCGGCCGACAGCCGGCGGGCGTCGAAAAGGCGTGAGGTGGGCATCTCGCGCACCGACAGCGGCGGACGCTCCGCCAGCAGCATGAGCGCCTCGTCGGACAGGACCCGCCGGGCGGGCTTGTCCACGGCCATCGCCGTCCGCTCCCGCCACGCGCCCAGCTCCTGGGCCACGCCCCGGGACTTGCCACGGAGCTGGCGGAACCCCTTGACCCGCCACCATGCCGCATACACGTCCGGTTGGCGGACCCGCCGGTGGCGCTCGCACTCCTCGTAGGCCCACTTCAGGCGGCCGGCGGCGTCGAGGCGCTCCTCGATCACCGCCCGCAGGTCGAGGAGGTGGAGCACGTCGGCCGCCGCGTACTTGATCTGCTCGGCGGTGAGCGGGCGTTTGAACCAGTCGCTCATACGGGCGCCCTTCTCCAGCCGCACGCCCAGCATGTCGCTCACCAGCTTGGCCAGCGACGGCGAGCCGAAGCCCAAGAAGCCGGCGGCGATCTGGGTGTCGAGCATGCGGGCCGGGATGGCGCCGGCCGCCCGGAGCAGCACCTGCAGGTCCTGCTCGCCGGCGTGGGCGACCATGAGGCCGGCGCCCTCCAGCACCGGGCGGAGCGGCCGCACATCGACCAGCGTGGCGTCCACCACGGCGGTCCGGGAGGGGGTGGCCACCTGCAGCACCGCCAGGCGGGGGTAGTACGAGCTCTCGCCGTGGAACTCGGCGTCGAGGCCGTAGGCGTCGGCCTCTGACAGCTCGTCGACGAGCGAGGCGAAGCGGCCGTTGTCGTCGACGAGCATCTCCATCAGGGCTGTGAGTACGGACGCCCGTCGACCATAGGAGCCGAGACTAGGCCCCGGGCTTCTTTGTCGTCCTGACCACCGTGGCGGTAGTCCAGCGGACAAAGAGCTGTGCGGCCTTCTCCCGCCCCCTTACCCGGAGCGCCGGCGCTCCTGAAGCATCGCCAGCACGTGGGCCGGCGCCTTGGTCGGCGAGCCGGCGTCGAAGGGGGGCTGGGGGTCGTACTCGAGGATGAGCTGGATGGCCATGGCGATGTCGTCGCCGGCCTCCAGCTGGGCCAGGCGCAGGGCCATGTCGATGCCGGCCGACACGCCGGCGGCGGTGATGACCTTGCCCCGGATGACGACCCTCTCCTCCACCGGCTTGGCCCCCAGCGCGGCCAGGTCGTCCATCGAGGACCAGTGGGTCGTGGCTTCCATCCCGTCGAGGAACCCGGCGGCGGCCAGGGTGAGCGCGCCCGTGCACACCGAGGTGGTCCAGCGCGACGTCTCGTGGGCGGCGCGCAGCCACGCCAGGACCTCGGCGTCGGTGCGGACGGCGGCCTCCCCCGGTCCCCCCGGGACCAGGATGACGTCGGGATGGGGGACCTCGGCCAGGGTGTGGTCGGCGACCAATGCCAGCGACCCGTCGCGGGCCGCACGCTTCGCCCCCCGCTCCGTGGCGACGAAGCGGACGTGGGTCTCAGGGATCATGGCCAGGGCCTCGTAGGGCCCGACCGCGTCCAGTGCGGTGATGCCGTCGAACAGCAGGATCGCGACTTCCACACCGGCACCCTATCGACACTCTCGCGACAGCTACGCTCGACTCCTCATGAGGCGCGTGCTCGCTCTTGTCGCCGCCGTCGCCGGCCTGGCCGCGGTGATCGGCGCCGTCCTCGTGGCCACCTCCGGCGGCGGTCGCCCGGAGCCCCAGGGGAACCTCCTCGTCAACCGCGAGGGGATGATCGACGTCAGCAACTCCCCCACCGTCGCCTACAACCCCGCTCGCGAGGGCAACCTGGTGGTGACCTACCGCAAGGACCGCCCGGGGTACGACGCCCTGATCTCCTACAGCTTCAACGGCGGGCGGTCCTGGGAGCAGTCGGTGCTCCCCCTGCCCCAGGGCATCACCGGCTGCACCGCATCGCAGGGATCGCCATGCCCCTTCGCCCCGGACATCGCCTTCGCCCCCGACGGCACCCTCTACGTCGTCTACGTCAATCTCGTCGGCAACGGCAACCGGCCCGACAACCTCTGGATCTCGACCTCCACCGACGGTGGGCGCACCCTTTCCCTGCCGACCAGGATCGCCGGCGCCCTCACCTTCCAGCAGCGGGTGACGGTCGACCCCAAGGGCCCGGTGTACGTGACGTGGTTGCAGGCCGCCGAGGTCGGCTTCCTGCGCTTCGCCGACCCGCCGCCCCGCATCGTCACCGCCCGCAGCGACGACGGAGGCAGGACCTTCGGCGCGCCCGTCCCTGTCAGTGACCAGCAGCGCCCGCGGGTGCTGGGCCCCAGCCCCGTCCTGGACGACGACGGCCAGTTGGTCGTCATGTACCAGGACATGAAGCAGAACCGGCGGGACTACGAGTACCAGGAGGGCCCGGCGGCCGAGCTGCCCGTCGCCCTCGTCCTGACCCGCTCCATCGACGGCGGGCGCACCTTCGCCCCCGGTGTCGAGATCGAAGCGGACATGCTGCTGACCCGGCGGTTCCTGCCTTTCCTCCCCGAGATCCCCCAGCTGGCCATCTCGCCCGAGGGCACTCTGTACGCCACCTGGGCCGACGGGCGTGACGGCGACGACGACGTCTGGCTGCGCCGGTCCACCGACGGTGGCCAGACCTGGTCCTCGGCCGCCAAGGTGAACGACAACCCGGCCGACGGGACGGCCCAGTTCCTCCCCAACGTCCACGTCGGCCCCGGCGAGCGGGTCAGCGTGGTCTTCCTCGACGGGCGCAACGACCCGGACAACAAGCAGCAGCTCGACGCCTACCTCGCCACCTCCACCGACGGGAAGTCATTCCAGAACGTGCGGCTGTCGGTCAGGTCCTTCGACGGCGAGAACATCGGCCCCACCTTCGGCGAGCTCTACGGCATCGACTTCGGCACCCGCCTCGGTCTCGTCTCCGGTGCCGGCAAGCTCTACGCCGCCTGGGTCGACACCAGCGCCGGCACCCCCGCCACCGGCCGCCAGGACGTCAACTTCGCCGTCGTCGACCTTCCCAGCGGGGGCGGTGCGGGCCCCGTGCTGGCCGGCGTCGGCGTCGTCGTGGTGCTGGCCGCCGGCCTGGCCCTCGTGATGTCGAGACGTAACGGCAATGACCCGTCCACCCGAACCGGCGCAGAGAACAGGCAGGTGGTTTCCTCATGAGACTGGCGTTCGTGGGCAAGGGAGGGGCCGGCAAGTCGGCCATCTCCGGCACCTTCGCCCGGCAGCTGGCCCGCCAGGGCGACAAGGTCCTGGCCATCGACTCCGACCCGCTCCCCGGGCTGGCCTTCTCCCTCGGCCTGGCCATCGAGCACAGCCCGCCCATCCCCGAGGACGCGGTCATCGAGCGCAAGGAGGGCGAGGACGGGCCCCGCTGGCGGCTCAGCCCCGACGTCGACCCCGTCGAGGCGGTCGAGAAGTGGTCGGTGGAGGCGCCCGACGGCGTGCGATTCCTGCAGTTCGGCAAGATCAAGAGCGACCCCCGGGCTCTGTGGCGCTCCCAGATGGCCTTCCGGTTCGTCGTCAACAAGCTGCCCGCCGGCCACTGGAACGTGGTCGGCGACCTTCCCGGCGGCACCCGCCAGGCCTTCACCGGCTGGGGCAGCTGGGCCAGCACCATCTGCATCGTCGTCGAGCCCACGGCCAAGTCGCTCCTCTCCGGCCGCCGGTTGGCCAACATGGCCAACCTCGACCCCGACGCCCCCAAGCGGGTCGTGGCCGTCGCCAGCAAGGTCCGCGAGGACGACGACGTCGAGATGATCGCCAAGGGCACGGGCCTGGAGGTCATCGCCGCCGTCCCGTGGGACGAGGAGCTGGCCGAGGCCGAGCGCCGTCAGCTGGCCCCCATCGACTTTGCCCCTGACTGTGCGGCGGTACGGGCAGTAGAATCACTCGTCGAGCGCTTGAGCGAGGAGAAAGTCGCATGAAGCTAGCCGTCGTCGGCAAGGGCGGGTCGGGGAAGACAACGACATCGTCCGTCATAGCCCGCACGCTGGCCCGCAGCGGCAGCGCCGTCGTGGCGCTCGACTGCGACTCCAACCCCAACCTGGGCATCTCGCTCGGCGTGGGCGACGAGGAGACCGAGCGGCTCGTCTCCATGCGCCAGGCCCTCGACGAGGGCGAGGAGGAGCACGCCAACAACTGGGACACCCTGATCAGCCGCTACGGCTCCGACGGCCCCGACGGAGTGCGGCTGGCGGTGGTGAGCCGGATCGACAATCCGGAACCTGGCTGACTCTGATGTGGCCTGTCGCCCGAGCAGTTGCTCGGCTCCGTCGAATTCCCTGAAGAAGACGTCGTCGTCGCCGACTTCGAGGCCGGCGTCGGCACCCTCACCCGCCTCGGCGAGGAGCACGTCGACACCGTCGTGATCGTCGTGGAGGCCACCCCGAAGTCCCTCGAGGTGGGTGCCCGGGCCGCGGCCCTGGCCCAGGAGAAGACCGTCGCCCGCATCGTGGTGGTGGCCAACCGCATCCGCCACGAGGAGGACCTGCAGAAGGTGAAGGACGCCTTCCCCGGCATGGAGGTCGTGGGCGTGCCGCATGACCCCAAGATCATCGAGGCGGACCGCAAGGGCGTGGCCCCTATCGACCTCGACCCGGACGCGCCGGCGGTCAAGGCCCTCATCGGCCTGGCCTCGACGCTGCTGCCGCACAGCAACTAAGTGACGAAGAAGCCGCCGCCGAAGAAGCCGGCGGCCGCCAAGAAGCCGGCACCGGAGAAGGCGCCGGCCGCGGAGACGGCGCCGGCGCCCGGCCCCGACCTGGCCCGGCTCATGCCGCTCATCGGCCTCGGCGTCGCGGTGTGGGCTTCGCTGCCCCAGTACAGCGGGCCCAAGCTCTACGTCGAGGCCTCCAAGGAGGTCGCCGACCACATCATCCCCGCCATCCTCGTGCTGATGGCGTCGATCGTCGGCATCATGGCCGGCCGCCGGCCCCAAGGCCCGGGCGCCCTCCGCCTCATCGCCGGCATGGTCGTGCTGCTGGCCGGCCTGTGGATGATGGCCACCCACATCCCGCTCCTCCTCCAGACCATGCGGGGAGGCCCCGACGCCGCCTCATGGGCGGCGACCATCTACCACCTGGCCTCGGCCATGGCCGTGTTCGGGTTAGGCCTCCTGTGGTCGACGGTGACCTGGGCGGAGGCCGACGACAGCGACCAACCCGCCACCCAGGCCCAGAAGTAGCGCACCCAGGAGCATGAGCGCCGGCCGGCGCCGGCCGGCCTCGTCCACGTCGACCGCGACCGCGGCCAGGTCCTGGACGTTGGTGTCGATCGTCCCCCGGCTGGTGTCGGACCAGAAGGCCAGGGAACGGTCGTTGCCGGCATGGATGGCCAGCTTGCTGCCCAGGAGGGGAATGCCCTGGAGGCTTCCGAAGCCTATGCGGGTGTCGAACGGGGCGTCGGAGATGGTGGCGGTCCGGAAGGTCCGACCGGCGTCGGCTGACGACGCCATGGTGACGTGCGCCCGCACGTCCTCCGGATCCTCCGAGCGGTCGTAGAAGACCACGTCGACCCGTCCCTTGGGCGACACCGCGACCGCCGGGAGGAACTGCCCCCCCGGCCGGGGGGCCACCGCGACCGGCGCGGACCACGTGGTGCCGGCGTCGTCGGAGCGGGCGAGGAACACGTCCCGGCTGTCGCCGCGCCCGGCGTCCCAGGCGGCGTACAGCCGCCCGTCCCGGCTGGGGTCGGCGGCGAAGCTGGGCGCCGGCGCCAGGTTCACGATGATGCGGGCCGGCGGGACCAGGTCGTCGGCCACGGTCACCGGCGGGCCGAAGGTCACGCCCCCGTCGACCGACGTCCACGTCACCACCCGCCAGGGCTCCTCCGACGGGGGCCCGCCCTGGCCGCCGTGGCGCGCCTCGTAGTCGTCGAAGTCGCCGGCCAGATCGAGGGCGCCGACCGCCAGGCGACCGCCGCCGATAGACACGGGCGACGGCTGCACCACCCGCCGGCCGTCACCGATGGTGATGACAGGCCCGAAGGTCGCCCCACCATCGGTCGAGCGGCCCAGCCGCAACAGGGCCGGCGTCGTGCCGAAGCCCAGCGGCTTCTCCGCCGCCCCGTCGGCCTGGATCCACGTGACCCACACATTCGGGCCCTCGACGGCCATCCGGGCGTGGAACGCCTCACCCGAGGCCACCCGGGCCGGCGGCCCGTCGGGCGACTCCCCGGCGAAGCGCTGCAGCCACACGCCGATCGGCTGGTTGAACCGTCCTCCGGTGGCCGTGTACAGGACGAGCAGCTTGCCTCCGGGGCCGTAGGCCACGTCCGGCTGGTGGCAGTTGGGCACCTCCACCGGCAACGGCATGGTGAGCGGTCGCCAGCTCTGGCCGCCATTGGTGGACACCGACACCGAGCAGGAGAAGCGCGGCGTGTCGATGCGGTCGGCCACGGCGATCGTGGCCGGCGCGTCGCCTCCCGGGCCGGCCTCGCCACTGGGCCGGCCTCCCGGGCCGGCCGCCGGCTCCACCGCCACCGAAGGAGAGTTGTGGGCGTTGATGCCGGGCCGGTCGGCGTTGACGAAGTCGGGCACGCCGGGTCGCAGCTGCGCCGGCCTCGACTGCAGCCCGAGGGCGAACAGGGCCAGGCCGGCGAGGCCCAAGACGGCGGCGGCTAGACGGTAAGGAACACGCTCTCCCAGCGTTGGTCACCGGCGAGCACCGCGGGGTCGAACCCCCGGACCCGAGGGGAGATCAGCCACTCGGTGCGCAGGGCGGCGAGGGAAATGGCGGTGAAGCGCTCGGCGGTGACGACGTGCATGATGTCGGCCGCCGTGCGCCGGGCGGTGTCGATGGACGGCGCCGAGAAGATGCGGTCATAGGCGTCGTCCACCTTGGCGCCGCCGCCCACCGACGCCGAGAACGCCAGCTGGCCTCCGGGGCGGATGGTGAAGAACCGGCAGAGAGCGCACGGGTTGGCGTCGTCCTGGGCCCGGACGTCGAGGAACAGGTCGAACTGGGCGTTGTTGACCTTGGTGAACGGGGTGTCGGTGCCCGGGTCCTGTACCTGCAGCCCGACGCCCACTTCGGCGAACTGGGCCTTGAGCGCCTCCGCCGCCTTCGTCTGGTCGGCGGGCCGAGAGAGCAGGATGCTGAGCACCAGCGGCTTGCCGTCCTTGGCCCGCATCCCGTTCGCCAAGGTGGGCATCCAGCCGGCGCCGTCGAGGAGCCTCTTGGCCTCGTTGCGGTTCAGGGGCACGGGGCGGATGCGGTCGGCGGCGTCGGTGCCGAGCACGATCCTGGGGATCAGCGTGTCGCTGTCCACGCCGTGGTCCTCCCATCCCGCCTTGGCCACCTCCTTGCGGTCGACGGTGTGGGCCAGCGCCTTGCGGACGTTGTCGTCCTTGAGGGTGGTCCACTCCTCGATCCCGCCGGTGTTGAGGAGCAGGTACACGGCCTGCCCGGGCCGGGACTGCACGTTGCGGTCGGTGCGCCCCGACACCGAGGCGAGGCTGCCGTACCCGACCATGCCGGCGATCTCGACCTGGCGGGTGGCCAGGAGGCGGCTGACGTCCCCTGGGGGGCCGAACCTGAAGGTCAGGGTCTTGAGCTCGGTGTCGACGCCCCAGTAGCTGTCGTTGGCCTTCATCTTCAGGTCGGTGCCCTTGGAGTAGGACACGAAGGCGAAGGGGCCGGTGCCGGTGGGCGTGGTCTGGGGCGTGTCGCCGGCACCGGGGCGGGTGCCGGGGGCGACGATGGCCATGGTGGGGTTGGCCAGCTGCTCGGCCAGACGGGCGTTGTCGACCGTGAGATTGACCTCGACGACGTCCGGCGCGGTGGCCTTGGCCGTGCCCGGATCCAGGCCCCGGGGACGGCTGGCTCGGCCGGCGATGCCCTCGAGGGCGGCGACGACGGCCTCGGCGTCGAACCGCGCCCCGTTGTGGAAGGTCACCTCGCGGCGGAGGATGAACTTCCACGTCCTGGGGTTGGCCGACTCCCAGCGCTCGGCGAGCGCGGCCTCGATCCCGTACGTGGGGCTCAGCCGGGTGAGGGTCTCGAAGATGCCCGGGTTCGGCCCGTTGGCACGGATGCCGATGTCGTTGGCCGGCGGGCTGCCGGCCATGAACGGGTCCTCTCCGACGGCGACGCGCAGATCCTGGGCCGCGGCCCGCGGCTCGCCGGGCTCGTCGTCGGTGGCTCCGTCGCCGCCGCTGGAACAGCCGGCAGCGACGAGAGCAGTGAGGAGCAGGACGGCGAAGAGAGTACGAAGGCGCGACACCGCCCGGCAGGTTAGCGGCTGGCGGTGCCGACGGGAGGGTGGGCTCAGGGCCGGGCGAAGTGGTGCTCGGTGATCAGGTGGTGGTCGAGGCCGTCGTGGTCGCAGGGGTTGGTGTGGATGATCGCCCGGGCCAACTTGGGGATGCGGTGGAGCAGCAAATGGTGCGCCTCCTCGGCGATCCGGTGGCTCTCGGCCACCGTCAGCCGGCTGTCGGAGACGACCTCGGCCTCGGCCCGCAGCTCGTGGCCCACCCACCTGATTCTCACCCGCTCGACGGCCTGGATACCGGGCACGCCGGCCAGCACCGCTTCCACGGCGTCGACCAGCTCGGGGTCCACGCTGTCCATGAGCCGGCGGTAGATGTCGCGGGCCGCGCTCTTGAGCACGACCAGGATGGCGACGGTGATGACGAGGCCGACGATGGGGTCGGCCAGCTCCCAGCCGGCGGCCACGCCGACACCGCCCACGACGACGCCGAGCGAGGTGACGCCATCCGTGCGGGCGTGCAGGCCGTCGGCCACCAGGGCGGCCGAGCCGATCTTGCGGCCGACTCGAATCCGGTACACGGCGACGAGCTCGTTACCGACGAAGCCGATGAGGCCGGCGGCGATCACCCAGCCCACGTTGCGCACCTCCCTGGGGTCCAGAAGGCGGTGCACGGCCTCCCACCCCGCCACCGCCGCGGAGAGGGCGATCATGGCCACGATGAAGATGCCGGCCAGGTCCTCCGCCCGGCCGTAACCGTAGGTGTAGCGCCGGTTGGGCGGCCGGCGCCCGATCCAGAAGGCGATGGCCAGGGGCACGGCCGTCAGGGCGTCGGCGAAGTTGTGGACGGTGTCGGCCAGGAGCGCCACGGAGCCGCTGATGAGGACGACGACGACCTGCAAGGCGGCGGTGACGGCCAGGCCGAGGAGCGAGATCTTGAGCGCCCGCATGCCCTCACGGCTGTCCTCGAGGGCCTGGTCGACCGAGTCGGCGGCGTCGTGGCTGTGAGGGGCGAACACGGCGCGCACCGCTCCCCGCAGGCCGCCGGCGTGGTCGTGGTCGTGGTCGCCGTGGTCATGGGTGTGGCCGGCCGGCTGGGCGTGAGGGTGATCGTGGTCGCCGGCGTGGTCGTGGTCGCGGCCGTGGTCGTCGGCGCCGTGGTCGTGGCCGCTCACGCCGTCCTCCCTTCCCGCCGACCCGGGCCACCGGCGAACAGCGCCTCGGCCACCAGCCGACCGACGTGGTCGTCATCGGCCAGGTAGAAGATGTGGTTCCCGTCCCGGCGGGTCTGGACCAGGCGGGCCAGGCGCAACTTGGCCAGGTGCTGGGACACCGCCGGCGCCGGCGCGCCGACATGGTCGGCCAGGTGGCCCACCGAGTGCTCGCCGTGGAGCAGCGCCCACAGGATGCGCAGGCGGGTGGGGTCGGCCAGAAGCTTGAGCGTCTCGACGGCCGCCACCACCTGGGCCTCCGTCGGCTCCGTTGTCTGCGTGCTCACGCAGATACACTACTACGCAGGGAATTCCTGCCCCGGCACCGTCGCGGTGCCGGGGCAGGACGCAAACGATCTACTTCTCAGCCGACCTTCGCACCGGTCTGCTTGCCCGTGACCGGCATCGACGCCGGCGGGTTCCGGCGCTTGGCGGCCACGGCCACTCCGAGCAGGACGAGGCCGACGATCAGCAGGCCGACGACGGCGGCCAGCACGACGCGGGCCAGGTCGTTGTTGGCCGGACCGACGACCTCGAACTGGGCGACCGAGGTGTACATGTCCGAGAGGCCGCCACCGAACTCCTTGTTCACGTCCGGGTCCCAGACACCGTCGGTGTTCCGGGTGTCGTCCCATCCGAAGATGGCGTAGGCGTTGGTGGACGCCACCGCCGGCGCCGAGTTGATGTCGTAGTTGGCACCCCAGACGCCGAGGCGGCGGTCCACGCTGCGGTCGGTGATGCGGCGGTTCTGGCTCCAGGTCCGCCCGTTGTCCTCGCTGTAGGCGTAGTACATGTCGTTGGCTCGGATGCCCGGATCGTCGCGGGTGTCCCACCACACCACGTCGACCCGGCCGTTCGAAGCGACGCTGACGTTCGGGAAGTACTGGCCCCGCATGTCGGCGTCCGGGTCGTCGGTGACCTTCTTGCGCTCCGACCAGGTCTTGCCGCCGTCGGTCGAGGCCTGATGGTAGATCTCGCCCATGCCCGAGATGGCCGGCGTCGGGTTGTCCTGGAACACGAGGTGGATGATGCCCTCCTTGCTCACCGCCATGGCGGGACGGCTGGGCACGTCGTAGCTGGGCGGCATGGCCTGGGTGGTCGTCCAGGTCCTGCCGCCGTCAGTGCTCGTCGACAGCATCCGGGCCGACGGGGGGGCCGGAGTGATGTTGGCCGTGCCGGTCAGCCAGGAGACGTACACCTTGCCCTTGCCGTCCACCCCGGCCGTCATGCTGGCCCGGTTGGTGCTGGCGCCGAAGTTGGCCGCCTGGTTGGGCTGGGCAGCCTTGGAGTTGGCCGGCGGGATCGTCGTGGTCGTGGTGGTGGCGCCGGCGGCGGGGACCGTCGTCGTCACCGCCGACAGCATCTGCTGGCGGGGCTCGGGGGTCTCGAACATGTTCTCGGCCAGGTCGACCGGCTCGGCGAACGTGCGGGCGCCGTCCCGGCTGACGGAGACCATCGCCTTCCCCGGCGCGGCGTTGGGCGCGCTGAGGCCCTGGGCGTTGATGGCGAAGGCCACGAAGACGACGTCGTCGTTGCCGGTCCTGGTGTCGACGGTGAAGGCGTGGAACGGACGGATGGTCTCCTCTGCGTCACCGGTCTTGCCGCGGGAGTTGTAGACCATCGTGGTCTCCCAGGTGTCGCCGAGGTCGCGGGAGCGGGCCACGACGATGGCGCCGCCGCGGCGGGCGCCATCCTGGTCGTCCCAGGCGTTCATGGCCAGGTACACGGTGCCGTTGCGCCCGAACGCCATGGCGGCCTGGACGATGCCGCCCTGGCCGTGGCTGCAGAAGGGGTAGGAGGCCAGCGCCGGCGACGCCTCGAGCATGGTCCAGGACTGGCCGCCGTCGGTGGAGCGCAGCACGTGGCACCGGCGGGAGCGATGGTCGGCCACCGCCGCCAGCACCCGCATGTTGTTCCCGGGGTCGACCGCGAACGCGGGCGGCGAGTAGAGGCGCCCGGGATTCAGGTCGTTCTTGGTCGCCTGCACCGGCGTCGTGAGCCCGATGGGCGCACCCGCCGCCATCGAGGCTCCCTGGACCACCAAGAGGCAGAGGCCGACGGCCGCCGCCATCCGAATTCCGAACGACCTTCTTCTCATGAGCGGTCCCTTCCTTTGTTTGGTGGATATCGGTGTGCAGGACGGAGGTACTACGAGGCGAGTTGGACCCTGACCCAGCCCGTGAGGGCGGCGCGCACGTCGGTGTCTCGGGGGATGGTGGGAGCGGCGGCGCTGCTGCTGTGCTCGTGGCCCCCGCCCGGGAGGGTGAGGTTGCGGTCCGCCTGGCTGCTGCCGACCATCACCTGGCCGCTCTGGCGCACGGACGCAGACAGCCGGTCGGTGTCGGCGGCGGTCACCGCGGGGTCGGCACCGCCGCGGACCTGGAGGACGGGCACCGCCACCCTGCCGACGTCGGCGGTGGCGTCGAGGGCGAAGAGAGCCTTGAGGTAGGCGTCCTGGCCGGCGGCGAAGATCGGCCTGATGACCTCGGGCAGCGTGTCGGCCGGCGGCGAGGTGCCGGTGGCGGCCAGGCTGGCGGTGGCGGCGCGGAAGGCGTCGGCCACCGCCGGCCCCCGGGACCGGGCCAGGTCGACGGCGAAGACCTCACCCATCGGGCGGCCCGGCGTGGACACCGCCACCACGCCCTTCACCCGGGCGTTGCCGGCGGCCAGCCGCATGGCCACGATGGCCCCGATGTCCTGCCCGAGCAGGACGATCGGGCCGCCGCCGAGCTCTGCCCGCTTGCTCAGGAGGTCCAGGGCGGCGCGGGCGTCGGCCACCTCGTCGTCGAAGGAGAGCTTCTGGCCGTCGCGCAGCGGGGTGGGCTTGGTCCCCCGCTTGTCGTAGCGGAAGCTGGCGACCCCCTCCCCGGCCAGTGACTCGCTGAGGTCCCGGAAGAGCGGGTTGGGGGTGGCCACGCCCAGGCCGGTGACGGTCGTGACCAGGGCGTCGCGGAGGGCGTCGGGCGGGTCGGCGGCCACCGGGCCGTTGCGGTCGAGGGCGCCGAGGCCGGGGACGAGGAGGACGGCGGGCGCGGCGCGCCCCTCCTGGAGGGGCGGCAAGGTGAGGGTCCCGGCGATGCGCACCCCGCCGGCGCCCACGAACTCGGTCTGGCGCTCGGTGGGCGCGCCGGCGGCGGGGCCGGCCTGGCCGACCTCCTCGGTGACCGTCGGCCCCGGGCCGCGAGACGCCAGCCCGAAGGCGGCCACCGCCAGCACCACCACGCCACCCAGGGCCACGGGGACGGCCCACGGCTTGCGCCCGCGGCCACTCGACGCCGCCCCGGGGGCGGCGGAGGCGGCGCCGGCGTCGACCCGCGCCGCCTTCGCCGGCTTGGCCGCCTTGACGCCGGTGCAGTTCGGGCACTTGATGCCGACGCCCGTCCGCACCACGCAGTCGGCGCACACGCCGTTGCCGCACGCTCCACACGTCGCCGCCCGGGGACGGCGCCGGTGGTTGACGCAGGTGGTCGGGGCCGCCGTCGCCACCGTCAGCTGGTGGAGGTGGCGGTGGCCGGCGCGGCGTTGACGTTGAGCAGCAGGTCGTCGAGGGCGTCGCCCTCCAGGCTCTCCTGCTCCATGAGGGCGTGGGCCAGCTGGTCGAGGGTGGCCCGGTTGGCCAGGAGGACCTCCCGGGCCCGGGCCTCGGCCTCGCCCAGGATGGCCTGG
>DATLHA010000200.1:0-13133 GCA_035540095.1 Acidimicrobiales bacterium
CTCGTGGGCGGTCGCATCGTGGCCGAGGGCACGCCGCTGGAGCTGCGCCGGCAGGTGGCCGGCGGGCGGCCGGTCGAGTCGATCGACATGGAGGACGTCTTCATGGAGCTCACCGGCCGCAGCGTGGAGGACGACGAAGAGGAGGCGACCGACGATGCATGACACGCTGACGCTGCGGGCCCAGCTCGGGCTGGGCTGGGCCTTCGTCGAGCGCCAGACGAACCTGTGGAAGCGCCACTGGGCCTGGGAGGTCGTGTGGCTCTTCTACGGCGTGGTGAACACCCTGGCGGTCACCTTCATCGCCAAGCAGCTCGGCGAGCAGGGTGTCGTCAGCGGCGACGCCGCCGGCGACCTCGTGCTCTTCCTGCTCATCGGCACCCTCGTCTGGGCCTACCTGTCCGCCGTCCTCGACGACATCAGCCTGGTCGTGACCTGGGAGCGGTGGGAGGGCACCATCGAGCACACCCTCATGGCGCCCGTGCCCCGGGTCGCCCATCTCATCGGCACCGCCGCGTTCGGCGTCATGCACGGGCTGCTGCGGACGTCGCTGATCATGGCCATCTCGCTGCCGTTCTTCACGGTCGACCTGGCCGGCGCCAACTGGCCGGCGGTGGCCGCCGTCGTGGCGGTGGGCAGCTTCTCCCTGATCGGCCTCGGCATCCTGGCCGGCGTGCTGCCCCTCGTGTACCCCGAGCGGGGCGAGCAGCTGTCGTTCATGGTGCAGGCCGTCGTGCTGCTCGTCTCGGGCGTCTACTACTCGGTGGAGACGCTGCCGGGCCTGCTCCGAGTGGCGTCATGGTTCTCGCCGGCGACGTACCTGCTGCGATCGGTGCGCGCCGCGCTCATCGACGGGCAAGGCGTCGCTGGCCTGTGGGGCGACCTGGCGGTGATGGTCGTGTTCGCCATCGTCCTCATCCCGCTGTCGGTGGCGGTGTTCTCCGCCGGCGAGCGGTGGGCCAAGCGGACGGGGCGCCTGAAGCGCCACGGATAGGCGGCATCTACATCAAGCCGGCGAGCCGGTAGAGCACGAGGGAACCGGCGACGGCCACGACGATCCGGCTCGTCTCGCGCTGCTCGGTGATCCAGCTCAGCTTGGACAGCCGCACCCAGTGGACGTGAGGCCGGCGAGGCAGGGTGTCCCCCCTGTCGAGCGCCTGGCGACAGTGGTCCGTGGCCGGCACGGCGATGCAGGCGCCGACGGCGTCGCAGGTGCGGAGCAGCGTCCCGAGATTCGCCTGGTACGCCACCCACCGCGGGGCGACGATGAGCTGGTCCCAGCAGCCGTGCTGGCGCCGGCGGCCCTGGTAGCGCAGGTCCGTCCGGCGGGTCTTCTCGCTCGGCATCACCGGCGGACGAAGGAACTCCTTGTCATGGGCATGGTGGACGCTCTTGGCGGCGGCGTCGGGCCATCGACCGGCCCGTTGAGGGCGGTTGGGCACACCAGCGTACGGCCTCCCTGGTCCGCAGTCACGGTCGTGCGAGCATGGCCACGTGTCGAGGTCGGGGCGGTCGGTGTCGGGCAACCCGGACCTGCCCGACTTCGCGTCCGCCTACGCCGGCGATGCCATCCTGCCCCCTCGCCTGGCCGCCCACCTGTGGGTCGCCGCCGTCTACCTCTCCGACACCTACGGCGAGGACCCCCAGTCGGAGATGCTGAAGGAGGAACTGCCCCCCATCGCCCGAAGGCTGGCGGACGAGGCCTGGCTGGCCCGGTTCGTGTCCTGCTTCGAGACGCTTGCAGTACGGCTGGGGGCGGGGCTGGCCTCAGAGCAACTGGCGTGGTGCACGGCCGAGGAGATGGCCCTGCACATGGTGATCGACCTCGCCGAGGCATCCGTCGCCGACGGCATGACCCCGACGCTGCGCGGCCTCCCCCGGCGCGGCGAGGAGGACACCGACTTCGAATGGGCCCGGGAGGTCCTGTTCCGGGACCACGACGTGCTCATCCTCTTCAACGTGTCCCTGGACGGCATCGAGGACGACTCGAGCGAACTCGCCGAGTACTACCGCTTCGCCAACCTCCACCCGCGGGACTGGTTCCTTCCGTTCGCCGACGTGATCGATCCGTAGGGATCAGCGCGCCAGCACTCGAAGCGCCTGGGCGATCTGCTCAATCGTGCGGGCGCCGGCGGCGATTCCGACGACGAACTCGTAGACGTCGTCGTTGGACGCCCGATGTGTCGGGACGCCATTGAGTTCCAGGAACACGGCGGTCGACAGCCAGCCGAGGCGCTTGTTCCCGTCGATCAGTGGATGGTTCTTGACGACGGACTGTAGGAGCGCAGCGGCCTTGACCCAGATGTCGGGGTAGGCGTCCTCACCGAAAACCGTCGTCTGAGGTCGGGCCGCCGCGGCACCGAGCAGGCCCACGTCCCGGATCGGGGGCGGGTTACCGAGGAGCATCCGGGCCAGGTCGACGAGGTCCTCGACGTCGAGGTACTCAATCTCGTCGTCACTCACCGAGGCGTCGGAGAGCCTCGGCGTGCACGTCCATGACTCGAGCTGCCGCAGCGGAGACCCGGTCGCGGTGGCGGCCATGAGCGACGTACTCACGGACAGCTCGGCGGGCCGCCTCTTGCATGGAGATGCCCTCGGCCTCAGCGCGCTGGCGAAGCGCGGCCTGCTCGTCCTCGGTGAGACGCAGTGTCATGGGCATCCCGGCACGGTATCAGTCTGATACCGTGCTGCGCTCCATCAAGCTGGCGAGCAGCGAGCGCTTGTCGGACTGCGCCCTCGGCAGGATTCGAACCTGCGACACACGGTTTAGGAAACCGATGCTCTATCCCCTGAGCTACGAGGGCGGCGCCGGCCGCCGGCATCAGACTACGGCGTCTGTTGCGATCGGGCGTTAGGCCCCGGGCAGCGTCGGGTAGGGCACGGGTTCGTGTGCCGAATCCCTGCACACGCCGGCGGCGGCCTTTCCAGGTGGGAATCCGGGCGCCGGCACCTTCAAGCACCGGCAACGTAAGGAGTCGCTCCATGTCCGACCACCAGAAGTCCATCGTCGTCGACCGTCCGGTCACGACCGTCTACAACCAGTGGACGCAGTTCGAGGAGTTCCCCCAGTTCATGGAGGGTGTCGAGCGGGTTACCCAGCTCGACGACCGGCGCCTGCACTGGGTGGCCGAGATCGCCGGCACCCGCCGTGAGTGGGACGCCGAGATCGTCGAGCAGGAGCCCGACCGCCGGATCGCCTGGCGGAGCCTCGACGGCACGCCCAACGGCGGGATCGTCACCTTCCAGCCCGAGGGCAACGGCACCCGGGTGAGCCTCGACCTCGACGTCGAGCCCCAGGGGGTCGTCGAGAAGATCGGCGACAAGCTGGGGTTCGTCGACAAGCAGGCCGAGGGTGACCTCAAGCGGTTCAAGGAGTTCATCGAGTCCCGCGGCACCGAGACCGGCGCCTGGCGGGGCCGCAACTAGCAGAGCAGCCGACCGAGGGCCCGGCGGGGGTGCGCACGTGCATCTCCGCCGGGGCCCAGCGCCGGCGCTACTGCCCCGGTGCCACCACGCCGGCCTCGTAGGCCAGCATCACCAGCTGGGCACGATCTCGGGCGTGGAGCTTGGCCAGGAGGCGGCTGACGTGGGTCTTCGCCGTCGCCGGCGACATGAACAGGGTGTCGGCGATCTCGGTGTTCGACAGGCCCCGGGCCACGGCCTCGAGGACCTCGACCTCTCGCGTGGTCAGGGTGTCGAACCCCGCGGGCACGTGGCGAGCCACTGACGGGCGCTGGACGAACTCCTCCAACAAGCGGCGGGTGACGCTCGGCGCCAGCAACGCCTGACCGCCGGCGACAACCCGCACCGCCGACAGCAGGTCGTCGGGCAACGTTTCCTTCAACAGGAAGCCGCTGGCGCCGGCACGGATGGCCTCGAACACGTACTCGTCGAGGTCGAAGGTGCTCAGGATCAAGACCTTGGTGTGGGCCAGGCGGTCGTCGGCGGTGATGCGGCGGGTCGCCTCCAACCCGTCGGTGCCGGGCATGCGGATGTCCATGAGGACGACGTCGGGGCGCTCGTTGGTCACCACCCTGACCGCCTCGGCGCCGTCGCCGGCCTCGCCCACGACCTCGATGTCCTCGGCGGTCCGGAGCAGCACCGAGAAGCCGGCCCGCACCAGCGCCTGGTCGTCGACGACGACCACGCGGATCACGCCGGCGGGTCCTCGTCGAAGGGGATGGCGGCGTCGACCCGGAAGCCGCCCTCGGCCGACGGGCCCACCTCCAGCGTCCCTCCGTAGACGGCCACCCGCTCACGCATGCCGACCAGGCCGTGGCCGCCGGGCCCGCGGGCGCCGTTCTTGCCGGCGCCGTCGTCCGACACCACCACCCGCAGCCGCCCGCCGGCGGCCTCGACACGAACCGTGGCCCGGGTCGCACCACCCGAGTGGCGCAACGCGTTGGTCAGCGCCTCCTGGACGATCCGGTAGGCGGCCAGCTCGACCCCCGGGGGCAGGTCCACCGCACCCTCAACCACCGACAGCTCCACCGGCAGGCCGGCGCCGGCCATCTCCTCGACCAACCCGGGCAGGTCGGCCAGGCCCGGCGTCGGGGCCAACGTCGCCGCCGCCTCGCCGGAGCGCATCAGGCCGAGCACCCGGCGGATCTCGGCCAGGCTCGACCGGCTGGTGCGGGAGATGTGCTCGAGCGACCGGCGGGCCTCGGCGGGGTCGGTGTCGATGACGTGCATACCGACGCCGGCCTGGACGGCGATGACGCCGAGGGAGTGGGCCACCACGTCGTGCAATTCCTGGGCGATGCGCAGGCGCTCGTCGGCGGCGGCCCGCAACGACGCCTCGCCCTGCTCGCGCTCGAGGGCGTCGAACCGGAGCCGGCGGGACTGCATGGTCCAGCCGACCAGCATCGTCGCCGCGTACAGCGGCACGCTGGTGAGGTACTGGGGGACGCCGAAGCCGGCGCTGTCGGCCACGACCATGACGACGAACGTCACGTTCTGCAGCACCGCCGCCGCCACCACCTGGCGCAAAGGAAGATACGCCCCCACCGTGTAGGCCCCCACCGCCAGCACGAACGGCAGCGCCCCGCCGTGGTAGTCCAGCACGAACAGGGCGGCGATCGCCGTCTGCGACACCGCGAACACCGCCAGCGGCGCCCGCCGGCGCAGGTAGTACGGCAGCGTCGCCACCAGGATCAGGGCGATGGCGGCGCCGTCCCGCGGCTGGTAGATCGCCTCCATCTGGTTCGTCGTCGTGAGGCCGGTGGCCACGAGGAAGGTGGCGAGGACGGCGTCGATGCGCCACGCCGGCGTCTGGCGGAGCCGCTCCAGGGCCGACACGGCCACCGCCTTCGCGCTCACGCCTCCGACGGTAGCGACGCCCCGGCCCGCACCGCATCCGCCCCCGGTCCATCGCCGTGTACGACCACAGATGTACGCGGCCCGACCGACACACGGCCCGCAGCCGGACGACCCCGGCGCCCCCGACGCTCATGCTGACTCCATCCACTCAGCACCGAAGAAGGGAGTCCGCCATGACCACCACCATCAACCCGCAGACCTTCGACCGGGGCCAGCCGCCCCGTGCCGGCGAGATCACCGTCACCCAGTACAGCAAGCGGGGCATCTTTGCCATCTGGGCCGCGGCCGCCCTGCCCATGGGCGCTCTCTCCTGGATCGTCGCCCCCGCGATCGCCGACGGCAACGGCATCGAGTCGCTGCTCAAGCCGCTCCTCGCCTGTCTCACCATCGGCCTGGTGTGGCAGTTCGTGCTCGTCATGGCCCTGGTGGGCTACGAGCAGCGCAGCCTGCGGTGGTCACGGCTTCGCGAAGCCCTGTGGCTCCGGGCGCCCCGCAGTCCCCGCTCCGGCAGGGTCGGCGGCCGGGTATGGCTGCTGGTCATCCCCCTGGCCGTCGCCGCCGGCCTCGAGGAGCTCATCTCCCTCCCTGCACCGCTCGAGCGCAACTTCGGCGAGTTCCTGTCCTCCGACGCCGGCGCCGCCATGTTCGACGGCGCATGGGGACTGTTCGCCCTCTTCATGACCATGTCGCTGTTCAACACCGTGCTGGGCGAGGAGTTGCTGTTCCGGGGCCTGCTCCTGCCCCGGATGAAGGGCGCCTTCGGTGAGAAGGACTGGCTGGCCAACGGCCTGATGTTCGCCTGCTACCACCTGCACATGCCGTGGGCCATCCCCGGCAGCCTGCTCGACCCCTTCATCTACGCCCTGCCGGCCAAGCGCCACCGCAGCGCCCTGCTCAGCATTGCCGTCCACAGCGTCCAGAGCGTCGTGATCGGGGTGATGGTGCTGCTGGTCGTGCTCTGACTCCAGCCACCGCACGGAACGGTCGTCCGCCCGGGGGCGACCGTTCCCGCGCGTCTGGGCCACGATGACCAGGCGATGCCTCCCCTTCCCATGCAGTTCGTCCTGTCGGCTGACAACGTGCGGGGCCTGCCCGACTCCCCCGTCGAGGTGGCGGTGATCGGGCGGTCGAACGTCGGCAAGTCGTCCCTGATCAACGCCCTCGCCGGCCGCGACGGGCTGGCCCGCGTGTCCAAGACGCCGGGCCGCACCCGCCTGCTCAACTGCTTCGAGCTCCCCGGCGGCGCCACCGTGGTCGACTGCCCGGGCTACGGCTACGCCGAGGCGTCCAAGGCCACCCGGGCCGCCCTGGCCAGGATGACGGAGCGGTACCTGCTCGAGCGGGAGCAGCTGGCCATGCTGCTGGTGCTGGTCGACGGTGAGATCGGCCCGACCCGGCTCGACCTCGACATCCTCGAATGGGTCCGCGAGAACCGGCTCCCGCACACCATCGTCGCCACCAAGCACGACAAGGTGAGGTCGTCGCACCGGTCCCGCCGAGCCAAAGAGCTGGCAACCGCCTGCCGGCTCGACCCCGGCGACATCGTGTGGGTCAGCGCGGCGAAGGGGACGGGGATTGAACGGCTGCGGGGGCTGATGGCGATGTGGCTGGCGCCGGCGCCGGCATGAGCGCAGGCGACAGGACCGCGGAGGCCACGAACACCGCGGCCAGCCCCACCTTTCGCTTCACCCCTCCCCTGTCGGCAGTAGGGCAGCGGGCTTTAGGGCTCGCCCTCCATCAGCAGGCTCAGGCCCAGCTGGGCGATCTCGCCGAGGGCGTCCCGGGTGTCCCCACCGAACTCGGGCGACTTCTCGGCCAGCAGCATGGCCACGGCCATCAGGGCGACGCTCACGTCGGGCGTCACCGACACACCGAGCAGCGCCAGCCGCTCCCGCAGCTCGACCTCCAGCAGGTACGTGCCCGCGACTGAGCACACGTCGCGCTCGGCCAGCTGGCTCTTGATGAGCTCGGTGAGACCGACTCGGGCGTCACTCACGGCCACAACGCTACGTCAGACCTGCGCCGGCGCCCAGCGCTCGGCAGGTCGTCGCTGGGGTCGACGTCGAGGGTGACGCCGTCGCCCCCCTCCCGGCTCGCGGCCCGACGCCGGCAGCCCGCCGGAGGCCACGAGGCCGAGAAGGAGGAGGAGCCCGAGGACTGCCGCCGCGACTCGTCGTACGCGGACCCGGGTTCCGTGAGACCGGTGCGTCATGGGGCAGGAGGATGAAGGCCGCCCTTCCCCGACGTACGGTCGCTACAGATCAACGGTGACCCAACTACGGCGCCGGCGTGAGCAGCCCTCCGGCTTCGACCAGCTCGAGGGCGAGGGTCTTGTAGCCCTCGGTCTCGAAGAAGACGGTGACCGTGTCGCCCTCGTAGCCCATGACCTGGCCGGGGCCCCACGTGGCGTGCGACACCCTGCTGTGCACGGCGAACGGCTCGCCGGCGGCGGCGGCTTCGTCGGGGCCGGCGGCGCAGCGGTCGCAGTTGCCGCACGGGTCCTCCAGCGGCTCGCCGAAATAGCCCAGGAGGACCTGGCGCCGGCAGCCCCGGGCCTCGGCGTAGGCCCGCATCATCTCCACCCGCGACTGCTGGATGCGCGCCCTGGCCTCCCGCTCCTCGTGGGCCCGGGCGGCGGCCACCGCCGGCGCCTCTCCGTCGTCGCCGTCGGCCAGGCAGGTCAGGGCGGCGACGACTCGAGAGCGGGACCGGCCGGTGTGCTCGACCAGCTCGTCGACGTCGACGAGTCCCGAGTCGGCCACCGTCACATTGGCGCCGAGTGCCTCGGCGACCGCAGCCACGTCGTCGGGACCCGCCCCTCCGCCGCCGGCGAAGAACCGGCGCAGGCCCAGGTCCTCGGGCCGGTAGAACAGCACGGCCTCGGCCGGCTCGCCGTCGCGCCCGGCCCGGCCGATCTCCTGGTAGTAGGAGTCGGGCGAGTCGGCCACGTCGTGGTGGTAGACGAAGCGGACGTCGGGCTTGTCGATGCCCATGCCGAAGGCGGTGGTGGCGACGACGACGTCGACCCCGTCGCCGGTGAAGGCGGCCTCCACCTCGCGCCGGCGGGCCGCCGGCAGCCCGCCGTGGTAGGGCTCGGCCCGCACGCCCCGCTCGACCAGGGCGTCGGCCACCTCCTCGGCCATGCGGCGCGTGGCGGCGTAGACGATGCCCACGCCCGGCCCCGGCGACGCCTCGGCCACCCGGTCCAGCAGCGCCGCCCGCTTGGCGGCGGCGTCGGTGAAGCGCTCCACGGCCAGGGAGATGTTGGGCCGGTCGAAGCCCCGGACCACCACCAGCGGGTCACGCAGGCCGAGGCGCTCGACGATCTCCGCCCGCACCGGCGGCGCCGCGGTGGCGGTCAGGGCCAGGATCGGCGGGCGGCCCAGAGCCTCGGCCACCTCGCCCAGGCGCAGGTAGTCGGGGCGGAAGTCGTGGCCCCAGGAGCTGATGCAGTGGGCTTCGTCGACGACCATGAGCGACGGCTTGCCCTCCACCGCATGCCCCAGCACCTCGGGGTTGGCCAGCTGCTCGGGAGCGAGGAACAGGAACTCCAGGTCGCCGGCGATGAGGTCGTCGAAGGCCTGCCGGCGCTCGGCTGCGCCCACCTGGGAGTTGGCCTCGGCGGCGTCGACCCCGTTGGCCGCGAGGGCGGCCACCTGGTCGCGCTGGAGGGCGATCAGGGGCGACACCACCACCGTGGGCCCGGGGATGACGAGGGCGGCCAGCTGGTAGATGGCCGACTTGCCGGCGCCGGTGGGCAGGACGGCCAGGACGTCGCGGCCGGCGGCGGCGGCCCGGATCGCCTCCTCCTGGCCGGGGCGGAGCTCGGCGAAGCCGAAGGTCTGGCGGGCCAGCCGGCGGAGGCTGGGAGGGGCCAGCCCTACAGCTCCGCCACGGTGGGGGCTTCGCCCAGCAGGTTGTCGTCGGAGCTGTCGCCGTCATCCCGGCGCTGCTGCGAGCCGCCGATGAAGGCCTGCTCGGGGTCGGCGCCGCCGCCGAGCATGATGTCGAGGAGGTCGTCGTCGGGCCGACCGATGATGTGGGCGCTCATGGGGCGGGTTCCTTCCCCGAGCCGGCGGTTCCTAGACGCCACCGCGCCGCGGCGCTGGGCGGCGAGCGGCCGGCGCCCTGCTGACCCCCGTCCCCCCCCTCGAACCGGTGACATTCCTTGGCGCCAGGGCCCCAGAAAGTGTCACCAGTTCGAGGGGGGGGGCGGTCAGTGGCAGGTGCCGGAGCCGGCGTCGGTGAAGGTCTTGCCCGCCTCGGGGACGAACTGCCAGTCGTACCCGGTGGGGCGCAGCGTCATCACCAGGAGGCCGAAGGTGTTGTCGTTGCCGACCTGGCTGCCGTTCTGGGGCGGCCCCAACGGGTAGTGGCTCCGGCCACCGGTGCCGACGACGAACTGGCGCACCCCGCGAGCGGGGTCGAAGTTGCCGGCGGGGTCGAGGGGGGCGAACCGCTCGTAGTTGTGCTCGTGGCCGCTGAGCAGCACGTCGACGCCGGCGTCGTGGAGGGCCTGGTACAGCGGGGCGACGGCCGGCGTGGGCCCATGCGTCGTCCCCGAGGACCACCGGGGGTGGTGCCAGATGGCGAGGGTGCAGCGGGCGGGATGGGCGCCCATGTCCTCCCGCAGCCAGCGCTCCTGGGTGCCGCCGAAGGCGCAGCCGACGATCTCGCAGTTGGAGTTGAGGACGATGATGTGCCAGGTGGCCAGGTCGAAGCTGTACCAGCCCAAGGGCGGCTCGCCGGCGGCCGACCCGAAGGCTTCGAAGTAGCCGCCGGCCCGGAAGACCCCGTATTCGTGGTTGCCGAGGGCGGGGCGGGTGCGGCCCTTGTGGCGGCCCCACGAGGGGTCGTAGCAGTTGGCGAACTCCGCCGCCGTGCCGTTCTCGTAGACGTTGTCCCCCAGGGTGACGATGAGGGCGTGGGGGCGCTGGTCGAGGAGGTTGGCCGTGGCCTCGTCGCCACCGGAGGCGCAGGAGGCGATGTCGCCGGCGGCCAGGATCGTCGCCACAGGCAGGGTCGTGGAGGTGGTCGTCGACGGCCGCACGGTGGTGGCCGTCGTCACCGCCGGCGCCGGCCCGGCGTCGTCGGAGCCCATGCAGGCGCCGAGGACGAGGATCGAGGCCAGCAGGAGGGCGACACGGCTCATGGGCCGCATTCTCGCCTGTCCGGAGACGAGCATGACGCGTGCTAGGCACAGGGGATGCAGTACCGACGCCTCGGCAGCAGCGACCTCATGGTGTCCGAGATCAGCCTCGGCTCCTGGCTCACCTACGGCGTGGGAGTCGAGGCCGAGCGGGCCACGGCGTGCGTCCGGCGGGCGTTCGAGGTCGGCATCAACTTCTTCGACACCGCCAACGTGTACGGGCGGGGGGCGGCGGAGTCGTTCCTCGGCGAGGTCCTGAGCGGCGCCGACCGGTCGTCCTACGTCCTGGCCACCAAGGCCTACTTCCCCATGTCCGACACCGACCGCGGCCTGTCGAGAGAGCAGATCCGCAAGCAGTCGGAGGCGTCGCTCAAGCGGCTGCGCACCGACTACGTCGACCTCTACCAGTGCCACCGATACGACAAGAACACCCCGCTGGAGGAGACGATGGAGGCCCTCACCGAGCTGGTGCGCTCGGGCAAGGCCCGCTACATCGGCTTCAGTGAGTGGACGGCCGAGCAGATCGAAGCGGCCCTGGCCGTCCCCGGGGTCGAGCGCTTCGTGTCGAGCCAGCCCGAGTACTCGATGCTGTGGCGCAAGGCCGAGCAGGTCATTCCCCTGTGCGCCCGGGAGGGGATCGGCCAGATCGTGTGGTCGCCCCTGGCCCAGGGCGCCCTGACCGGCAAGTACAAGCCGGGCTCGCCGCCGCCGGCGGACTCCCGGGCGGCCAGCAAGTCCATGGGCTCGATGATGGGCCGCTTCCGCGACGACTCGGTGCTGGCCGCCGTCCAGCGCCTGCGCCCGATCGCCGACGACCTCGGCCTGACCATGGCCCAGCTGGCGCTGGCGTGGGTGCTGCAGGAGGACAACGTGGCCTCGGCCATCACCGGCGCCAGCCGTCCCGACCAGATCGACGACAACGTCGCCGCGTCGGGCGTCGCCATCGACGATGGGGTGATGGCGATGATCGACGAGGCGTTGGGCGACGCGGTAGGTCCCTGAGCTGATCTCGCTCGATTACACCGGCACCCTGCTGGTGGTGCCGTCGATCTCCTTCCCGCCGGCGGAGCTGGCCAAGATCACCGCGGTCGGCTTCTACGAGGAGCGGATGCTCTTCCTGCTCTTGTTGCTGCGGTCGCCCGACCTCCGCATCGTGTTCGTGACCTCGATGCCGGTCGACCCGGCCACCGTCGACTACTACCTGCGCTTCGTGCCCGACGGGTCGGCACGGGAGCGGTTGACCATGGTCGACGCCGGCGACCCGTCGATCGGGAGCCTGTCGGACAAGGTCCTGGCCCAACCGGCGCTCGTCGCCCGGCTGCGGGAGCTGGTCCCCGAGGGCTCCACCATGCTGCCGTTCAACGTGACGCCGGCCGAGGCCGGCCTGGCCGTCGCCCTGGGCGTGACGGTGTGCGGGGCGCCGGCGCACCTGGCCCGGCTGGGGTCGAAGTCGGGCGCCCGCAAGGTGGCCATGAAAGCCGGCGTGCCCCGGGCCGAGGGGGCGGAGAGCCTGTTCTCGCTGGAGGCGGTGGCGGCGGCCATCTCGGCCATCCGGCTGCGCCGGCCCGAGGCCGAGGCCGTCGTCGTGAAGCTCGACAACGGGTTCTCCGGCATCGGCAACGCCATCCTGGAGATGGACGGCCTGGCCGACCCGCTGCCGGCGTCGAAGACCATCTTCTGCGCCCCCGACGAGTCGTGGCCGTCGTATGAGGCAAAGGTCCGGGCCGAGGGGGCGGTGGTCGAGGAGCTCCTGCGGGTGCCGGGGCTGACGTCGCCCAGCGTTCAGCTCCGGGTCGGCGCCGGCGGGGAGGTGGAGGTGCTCTCCTCCCACGACCAGATCCTGGGCGGGCCCGAGGGCCAGGTCTACATCGGCTGCCGCTTCCCGGCCCTGCCGGAGTACCGCTCGGCCATCGTGGCCGAGGCCCGGCGGGTGGGCGAGGTGCTGGCCGGCGAGGGCGTGATCGGCTCCTTGGGCATCGATTGGCTGGTGACGCCGGCCGGCGACGTCTACCTGAGCGAGATCAACCTGCGCATGGGTGGCACCACCCACCCGTACTGGATGGCCCGGCTGGCCGGCGAGGCCTCCTACGACCCGGCGAGCGGCGAGCTGGTGGGCGCCGGCGGGAACCGGCTCTGCTACACCGCCACCGACAACATCAAATTGGCCCAGCTCGAGGGCTGGAAGCCGGCGGACGTGATCGCCCTCACCGACGACGCCGGCTTGGCCTTCGACCCCGCCACTGGGGTCGGGGTCACCCTGCACCTGCTGGGCGCCGTGGGTGGCTACGGCAAGCTGGGGGCGACATGCATCGCCGGCAGCCCGGAGGCGGCCGGCGACCTGTACGTGGCCCTGGTGGACCAGCTGGCGGGCGGCTAGAGGAGTTCGCCCAGCGCCGAATTGGCGGCGGTCAGGGGGTCAGCCGCTGCATCGTCGCCGTGTACTCGCTGTGGGCGGTGAACAGGCCGCCGGCGGCGGAGGCGTCGGTCACCGAGCGCTCCTTCACCCAGAGGCGGGAGCCCCGGTCGACGTTGACGGTGAGCTCCTGGCGGCCGGTGACCTCACCCGGCCCCAGGGTGACGACGGCCCGCATGACCAGGGTGTCGACGGTCCGGCCGCCAGGAGCTCACCGTCAACGTCGACCGGGGCTCCCGCCTCTGGGTGAAGGAG
>DATLHA010000201.1:0-7648 GCA_035540095.1 Acidimicrobiales bacterium
CCTCCTGATGCTCGACGAGGTCCAGACCGGCCTCGGGCGCACCGGGGAGTGGTTCGGCTTCCAGCACGAGGGCGTGCGGCCCGACGTCGTGACTCTGGCCAAGGCCCTGGGCAACGGCATGCCCATCGGCGCCTGCTGGGCTCGGGACGCGGTCGCGGCCGCCTTCGCGCCCGGCGACCACGGCACGACCTTCGGCGGCCAGCCCCTGGCCGCGGCCGCGGCCCGGGCCACCCTGGCCGTGATGGAGGCCGAGGACGTGCCCGCCCGGGCGCGGCGGGCCGGTGCCCGGCTGACCGAGGGCCTGACCGTGCTGGCGGGGGTGGCGTCGGTGCGGGGCCGCGGGCTGCTGCTCGCCGCCGAGCTGATCGACCGTCCGGCCACGGACGTCGCCGGCGCCGCCCTTGCCGCCGGTCTGGTGATCAACGCGGTGACGCCCTCCGCCATCCGGCTGGCGCCCTCGCTGCTGGTCACCGACGACGAGATCGACGAGGCGCTCGCCGTGCTCGGGGCGATCCTCTCGTGAGGCACTTCCTGGAGGTCGACGACCTGTCCTCCGACGAGCTGACGGCCGTCCTCGACCTCGCCGAGCAGGCCGACCCGCCGGCGGTTTTCGCCGGCCGCGGCGCCGCGCTGCTCTTCGAGAAGCCGTCGAACCGGACGCGCGTGTCGATGGAGTTGGCCGTCACCCAGCTGGGCGGGCACCCGATCAGCCTGCGCAACGAGGAAGTCGGCATCGACACCCGGGAGACGGCGGAGGACCTGGCCCGCATCTATTCGGGCATGTGCGCCCTCATCGGGGCTCGGGTCTTCGAGCACAGCAAGCTGGAGCGGATGACGACCGTCGCCACCGTCCCGGTCGTCAACCTGCTGTCCGACGATGCCCACCCCCTCCAGGCCGTGGCCGACCTGTTGACCATCCGCCAGCGCTTCGGCTCGCTCGCCGGTCGCAGCCTGGCCTACGTCGGCGATGGGAACAACGTCTGCCGGTCACTCATGGCTGCTGCCGCCGCCGCCGGGATGGAGATGCGGGTGGCCACGCCGCCGGGCTACGAGCCGCCGGCCGACGGCCGGACCACGCTGACCCACGACCCCGCCGAGGCGGTGGCCGACGCCGACGCCGTCTACACCGACGTGTGGGCGTCGATGGGCCAGGAGGAGGATGCGGCCCGGCGCCGGCAGGACTTCGCCGGCTTCACCGTCGACGACGCCCTGATGGCCCACGCCGGCGCCGAGGCGATCTTCCTGCACTGCCTGCCCGCCCACCGGGGCGAGGAGGTGTCGGCGTCGGCGTTGGAAGGCCCCCAGAGTGCGGTGTGGCAGCAGGCGACCAACCGGATGCACGCCCAGCGGGGCCTGATCTGGTGGCTGCTGTCCCAATGATGACCGGCGTTTGGTCAATCGGCGGCCCTATGGCACCCCCAATCGACCAAACGCGGGACGGCGAGCCGTGAGATTGGCGAAGCCGCAGCGCCAGCACCGGGTGGCGCGCATGCTGGAGGAGCACGCGGTGACCAGCCAGGACCAGCTGGTCGAGCTCCTCGCCGCCGACGGTGTGGTTGCCAGCCAGGTGACGGTGTCGCGCGACCTGGAGGAGCTGGGGGCGGTCAAGGTCCGCATGGCCGGCGGCGAGACGGTCTACGCCATCCCCGAGCTGCCCAAGGACCGGGTGGCGCCCGGGAGCCAGCTCAAGCGGGTGCTGGGCGACTGGCTGGTGGAGGTGGCGCACTCGGCCAACCTGGTGGTGCTGCGGACCCCGCCCGGCTCGGCCCACGTCGTGGGCTCGGCGATAGACCGCGCCGGCTTGGCCGACGTGCTGGGGAGCGTGGCCGGCGACGACACGGTGCTGGTGGTCTGCAGTGAACGGGTGGGCGGGGAAGCGGTTGCCCGGCGGTTGTCCGAGTTGGCCGGGCTCTAGAGAGGACCCTGAAGATGGCAAAGAAGGTGGTGCTCGCCTACAGCGGCGGGCTGGACACATCCGTGGCCGTGCGGTGGATGGCCGAGGAGTGGGGGGTCGACGTGGTGGCGGTGGCGGTCGACGTCGGCCAGGGGGGTGACTTCGACGTCATCCGCACCCGGGCGCTCGCCGCCGGCGCCGTCGAGGTGGTGGTCGTCGACTGCATCGAACAGTACGCGAACGAGTACGTGGTGCCGGCGCTCAAGGTCAACGCCCTGTACGAGGGCCGGTACCCGCTCGTCTCCTCCCTGTCCCGGCCGATCATCGTCGAGCACATGGTGGACGCGGCGCGGAAGTTCGGCGCCGACGGGGTGGCCCACGGCTGCACGGGCAAGGGCAACGACCAGGTCCGCTTCGAGGTTTCGACCCGGGCCCTGGCGCCCGACCTCGAAGTGCTGGCGCCGGTCCGCACATGGGGCCTGACCCGGGAGGACTCGATCGAGTACGCCGAGCGCCACAACATCCCGGTGAACGTCACCAAGGCCAGCCCGTACTCCATCGACGAGAACCTGTGGGGCAAGGCCATCGAGTGCGGCGTGCTCGAGGATCCCTGGGAGTCGGCGCCGGAGGACGTCTTCACCCTGACCCGGCCCACAGCCACGGAGCCGGTGGAGCTGGTGATCGGCTTCGAGGCCGGCGTTCCGGTGTCGGTCGACGGCAAGGCCATGGGGCTGGCCGAGCTGGTCCTCCACGTCGGCGACATCGTGGGCTCCTACGGCTGGGGCCGGGTCGACATGGTCGAGAGCCGGCGGGTGGGCATCAAGAGCCGTGAGGTCTACGAGTGCCCGGGCGCGCTGGCCCTGATCCTGGCCCACCAGGACCTGGAGGGGCTGACCCTGGAGCGCGACGTGCTCCACGAAAAGTACCGCCTGGAGCCACGCTGGGCGGAGCTGGTCTACGACGGCATGTGGCACTCGCCGCTGAAGGCCGCCCTCGACGCCTTCGTCGACGAGACCCAGAAGTACGTGACCGGCGAAGTCCGCCTGCGGTGCGAGCCGGGAAGGTGCGCGGTGGCCGGCCGGCGCAGCGACGTCGGCCTGTACGACTACGGCCTGGCCACCTACGACGCCGCCGACAGCTTCCAGCACGAGGACGCCGCCGGCTTCGTCCGCCTCTGGAGCCTCGGGGTGCAGACCTGGGCCAACCGGCAGGCCCGCCCGTGACCCGCCCCCGAACTGGTTGCACCTACCCGCCATATACGCGGGCAAGTGCAACCAGAACGGTGGGGGGCGGGTGACGCTCTGGGCCGGCCGCCTCGAGGGCGGCCCGGCCGAGGAGCTGTGGGCGTTCACCGCCAGCCTCGACGTCGACCGCCGGCTGGCCGCCGACGACGTCGCCGGCTCCCGGGCCCACGTGCGGGGGCTGGCCCGGGCCGGCATCCTGTCCGAGGAGGACGCCGGCGCGGTGCTGGGCGCGCTGGACACGGTCGACGAGGAGCTTTCCTCGGGCACCTTCGTGTTCTCCGCCACCGACGAGGACGTCCACACCGCGGTCGAGCGCCGGGTCACCGAGCTGGCCGGTCCCGCCGGCGGGCGCCTGCACACCGGCCGCAGCCGCAATGACCAGGTGGCCACCGACCTGCGGCTGTGGGCCAAGCGGGAGCTGGCCGGCGTGGCGTCGCGGGTCGTGATGCTGCAGGAGGTCCTCCTGCAGCGGGCCGAGGCCGCCGGCGAGACCTACCTTCCGGGCTACACCCACCTGCAGCGGGCCCAGCCCGTGCTCCTGGCCCATCACCTGCTGGCCCACGGTTGGGCCCTGGCCCGTGACGTCGACCGCCTGGTCGACACCCGCCGCCGCCTCGACGTGTCGCCGCTGGGCGCCGGCGCCCTGGCCGGCTCCTCCCTCCCGCTGGACCCCGTGGCCACCGCCGCCGACCTGGGCTTCGCCGGCGCCTTCGAGAACTCCCTCGACGCGGTGGGCGACCGTGACTTCGTGGCCGAGGCCCTCTTCGACCTCGCCCTGCTCGGCGTCCACCTGTCGCGCATCGGCGAGGAGGTCGTCCTGTGGTCGAGCGCCGAGTTCGGGTTCCTGCGCCTGGCCGACGCGTGGGCCACCGGCAGCTCGATGCTGCCGCAGAAGAAGAACCCCGACGTGGCCGAGCTGGCCCGGGCCAAGAGCGGCCGCCTGATCGGCCACCTGACCGGCATGCTGGTCACCCTGAAGGGGCTGCCCCTGGCCTACAACCGGGATCTGCAGGAGGACAAGGAGCCGCTGTTCGACGCCGTCGAGCAGGTGAACCTGGCCCTCGCCGCCCTGGCCGGCCTCCTGGCTACCTCCGAGTTCGACTCGGCCCGCATGGCGGCCGCCGCCGACGCGCCCGAGAGTGGCGGCGCAGCCGTCGACCTCGCCGAGTGGCTGGTCGCCCGGGGCATGCCCTTCCGCGACGCCCACCACGTCGTCGCCGGCCTGGTGCGCCAGTCCCTCGCCGGAACGGCCCTGGCCGAGGCCGTCACCGCCCACCCCCGGCTGGGTCCGGAAGCGGCCGCCCTGCTGGAACCGGGCGCCGCCGTGCGCCGGCGGACGACCGCCGGCGGGGCGGGGCCGGCGCCGGTGTCGCGTCAGCTGGCGCGGTTCCGCCAGCGGGTTGGCGAGGACCGCGACAGGCTGTCGGGGTGAACCGCCGGCTGCTGGCCGCCCTCATCGCCCTGGTCGGGACGGCCGGCATAGTGGTCGCCGCCCTCGTGGTCTTCTTCCCCGAGAAGGACCGCACGACGCTGGCCCAACCCGGGCCGGTCCGCAGCCTGGAGGTCGACGTGGAGGTCGGCAAGGTCGAGGTGGTGCCCGGCGACGGCGAGGAGACGATGATCACCCGGACCCGCCGGTACCTGGTGGGCGCACCCGTGGCACGGGAGTCGCTGGTCGGCGAAGTGCTGCGCATCGAGGCCGCGTGCGACGGCCCGATCGCCGCCGGCTGCGCGGTCGACTACCGGGTGGAGGTGCCGGCGGGCGTGCCCGTACGCATCCGCACCCAGCGGGGCTCGGTCTCGGTGACGGGCATGACCGGCGCGGTGGAGGTCGACGCCGGCGCCGGCAACGTCCGGCTCATCCGGACCACGGGCCCGGTGAAGGTGGACACCTCCGCCGGCAACGTCGAGGGGGTCGACGTCGTGGCCCCCTTCCTCGACGCCACCACCGGCGCCGGCCGCATCCGCCTGTCGATGGCCGAGCCGCCCGGCCGGTTGGGGCTGAAGACCGGCGCCGGCAACATCGACGTCGGCCTACCCACCGCCGACGGTGGGTACCGGGTGGCCCCCGAGGCCGGCGCCGGCAAGGTCAACGTCACCGTCGAGCAGAACGAGGGCGGGAGCCGGTCGATCATGGCCACGACCAGCGCCGGCAACATCCGCATCCACCCCCGCTGAGCGAGCGCCTGCACCGGGAGTTCTACGGCGCCGACAGCCGGGACCTGGCGCCGCTGCTGCTGAACAAGCTGCTCGTCCACGGCAACCGGGCAGGGCGGATCGTGGAGGTGGAGGCCTACGCCGGGGCGGCCGACCCCGCCAGCCACGCCTTCCGGGGGAGGACGGCCCGCAACGCCACCATGTTCGGCCCCCCGGGGCACCTGTACGTGTACTTCAGCTACGGCATGCACTTCTGCGCCAACGTGGTGTGCGGTCCCGACGGTGAGGCCTCTGCCGTCCTCCTCCGGGGCCTGACGCCGGTGGCGGGCCTCGAGGAGATGCGGGCCGCCCGGGGCCCTGCCGCCCGCCGTGACCGTGACCTGTGCAGCGGTCCGGGCAAGCTGTGCCAGGCACTGGGCCTCGACCGCAGCTTCGACGGTGCCGACCTCGTCGCCGGCGACCGTGGCGTGGCCGTGGTCGACGACGGCACACCACCGCCGCCGGCGCCGGCGGTGAGCGGGCGGGTGGGCCTGTCGGTGGCCACCGAGGTGCCATGGCGGTTCTACGTGGCCGGTGCGGTCGGTATCTCGCGCTCCCGGTGACTCCTGCTCGGGTACGGTCCGCCCGTGCCCGGGGACATCTTCGACGAGCTGAAGTGGCGGGGACTGGTCCATCAGGTGACCGACGACGCCCTCGACGAGAAGCTGTCCGGTGAGCGGTTCACCGTGTACCACGGCATCGACATGACGGCCGACAGCCTGCACGTCGGCAGCCTCGTGGGCGTGCTCGTCCTGCGCCGGTTCCAGTCCTACGGGCACCGGCCTGTCGTCCTCCTGGGCGCCGGCACCACGAGGATCGGTGACCCGAGCGGAAAGCGGGCCGAGCGGCCGATGCTCACGCCGGAGGAGATCGCGGCCAACACCGCCGGCATCCGTTCCCAGCTCGAGCGGCTCCTCGAACCGGAGCCGGCGCCGGTGATCGTCGACAACACCGACTGGCTGGCGCCGATGCCCCTGCTGGACTTCCTGCGCGACGTCGGCAAGCACTTCACCGTCAACGCCATGCTGGCCAAGGAGTCGGTCAAGGCCCGCTTCGCCGCGGCCGGCGTGGGCATCTCCTTCACCGAGTTCAGCTACATGCTGCTGCAGGCCTACGACTACCTGCACCTCTTCGACACCGAAGGGTGCCGGCTCCAGATCGGCGGCAGCGACCAGTGGGGCAACATCACCGCCGGCATCGACCTGATCCGGCGGGCTCGGGGCGCCGAGGCCTACGGCCTCACCTGGCCGCTCGTCACCAAGGCCGACGGGGCCAAGTTCGGCAAGAGCGAAGCCGGCAACGTGTGGCTCGACGAGGCCCGCACCAGCCCGTACGAGTTCTTCCAGTTCTGGCTGAACGCCGACGACCGCGACGTCGGCCGCTACCTGCGAACGTTCACCTTCCTGGACGACGCGGCCATCGAGAGCGCCTCTGCTGGCGATGCCGCTGGCAGGACCGCCCAACGCAGGCTGGCCCACGAAGTCACGGCTCTGATCCACGGCGAGACGGCGGCCGCGGACGCGGCACAGTCGGCGGCGGCGCTGTTCGGCGGAGACCTGCGCGACCTCGACGAAGCGGCGCTGGCCCAGGCCTTCGCCGACGCCCCGTCGAGCCAGCTGCCCCGATCACGGCTCGAGGCCGGCGTGCCTCTCGTCGACCTCTTGGTCGAGACGGGGCTGGTGGCGTCGAAGTCGGCGGCCCGCCAGGCCGTCGCCCAGGGCGGTGTCACCGTGAACGGCCAGCGGGCGACGGATCTGGACCGCCGGCTTGGCCCCGACGACGTGCTGGCGGGAGGATTTCTGGTCCTCAAGCGGGGGAAACGGAGCTACCATGTACTGCACGTCGGGTGAGCCCGCTCCGAGAGGCGGGGTTGCCGGACGGGCCGAGAGGTGATAAGTTCTCCTCTTGCGCCTAGCGCCTAAGTCGGTAGGAATACCGGCCGGGCGCCGGACGTTGCACAGAGGTCGCCCCCGGCAGCGCCGGAGCGACTGCTACAGCAGAGGCACCAACGTCCACGGACGTGTGCCCCGCAAGCGCTCCTTGAAAACGGAACAGAGAGCTAGAAGCCAGTGCGGGCGACCCCCAACGCATGAGGTCGCATATGTATTGCACTGAAACAAACGGACAACAAGTCAGTCTGTTTCTGTGCCAGTTGGCGAGCGAGTTCAGTGAGCTCGTAAGCCGACTCTCCGATTTTGGGCTGATCGAAGTAGACCTGTCGAAATGCAGGGTCGGTCGGTTCGAGGTCTCGATGGAGAGTTTGATCCTGGCTCAGGACGAACGCTGGCGGCGTGCTTAACACATGCAAGTCGAG
>DATLHA010000202.1:0-17476 GCA_035540095.1 Acidimicrobiales bacterium
ACCGGCACCCTCACCGTCACGCCCACCGCCTTCACCGGCTTCTCGGGGGCGGCCCACTCCCAGTCCAGCGCCACCAACACCGGCAACACCGGCGCCGCCACCGCAGCTGCGGTAGCCAACCCGATGGCCGTCACCGGCAACACGGGCAACTCCGGCTCCAGCGGGGCGGCCACCTCGTCGCGCACCACCGCCACCTCGGGCAGCTCGGGCCGCACGGGCAACTCCGGCGACGCCGCCGCCGCCGGCGCGGTCTACGCCGGCGCCAACTCCGGCGCCGCCTCCATCTCCGACGCCGGCTCGGGCGACACCGGCGACGCGGCCAACGTGACCGCCGGCCTCGTCGTCGGCGGCGCCGGCGGGGCCGGGGGCGTCGCCACCGGCATCGCCGGCCCCGGCGGGGGAGCGCTCAACCTGGGCCTGGCCATCCTGTCGTCCGGGGCCACCACCGCCACCGGCGGCTCCGCCGTCGTCACCGGGCAGGCCAACGGAGGCGCCGGCGCCACCGGCACCCTCACCGTCACGCCCACCGCCTTCACCGGCTTCTCGGGCGCGGCCCACTCCCAGTCCAGCGCCACCAACACCGGCAACACCGGCCCGGCCAGCAGCCGGGGCACGGCCAACCCGGTGGCCGCCAGCGGCAACACCGGCGCCTCCGGCAACACCGGCGCCGCCACCGCCAGCCGGTCCACGGCCACCTCGGGCGACTCCGGCCGCACCGGCAACTCCGGCGACGCCGTGGCCGCCGCCTCGGTGGAGTCCATTGCCACCTCCGGCGCCCTCACCGACTCCGCCGCCACGTCGGGCACCACCGGCGACGCCGACAACGACACCGTGGTCCTGGTCGCCGGCGGCACCGGCGGCCCGGGCGGCGTGGTCGCCGGCGTGGCCGGCGCCGGCGGGCCGGCGGTCAACGTCGACATCACCATGGCGTCCCTCGGCGCCACGACCGCCGCCGGCGGTAGCAGCGTCGTCACCGGCGAGGCCAGCGGCGGCGCCGGCGGGGCGTCGAACGTCACCGTCACCCCCAAGGCCGACAGCGGCGACAGCGGCGAGGCCCACAGCCAGTCCAGCGCCACCAACACCGGGGCCACCGGGGCGGCCACGTCCACCGGCGAGTCCGGTCCCCGGGCCCTCACCGGCAACACCGGCAACTCCGGCACCACCGGGGCGGCCACCTCGAGCTCCACGGCGACCAACACCGCCATCCTGGGCACGTCCACGGTGGTCGGCGGGGCGGCCAACTCCGGCGACTCCGGCCGCACCGGCGACACCGGCAACGCACTGGCCGGCGCCGCGGTCACCAGCCTGGCCAACTCCGGGGCTCGCTCGTCCTCCGACGCCGACTCCGGCGACACCGGCGACGTCGGCAACGACACCCAGGTCGCCGCCCTCGGCGGCGCCGGCGCCACCGGCGGCGTCGTCGCCGGCACCGCCGGCGCCGGCGGTGGGGCGCTGAACGTCGTCCTCGGCGTGGGGTCCGGGGCGGTGACGGCACGGGGCGGATCGGCCGTGACCACCGGCCAGGCCAACGGCGGCGCCGGCGCGGCGTCGACCACCACCGTGACCCCCACGGCGACCAGCGGCGACACCGGCTCGGCCCACAGCCAGTCCAGCGCCACCAACACCGGCCGCACCGGGCCCGCCACCTCGACCGCCCGGGCCAACCCGGTGGCCACCAGTGGCCAGTCGGGCAACTCCGGCGCCACCGGGGCGGCCACCTCCAGCCCCACGGCCAACAACTCGGGCATCCTGGGCACCGCCAGCGCCACCTCCGGCGCCGCCACCTCCGGGGACTCCGGCCGCACCGGCGACACCGGCGACGCCGCTGCCCTGGCCACCGCCGACAGCGAGGCCAGCTCCGGCGCCACGTCCCTCTCAGACGCCACCACGGGCGACAGCGGGTCGGCCGGCAACGACACCACAGCCCTCACCCTCGGCGGCACGGCCGGCGCCGGCGGCATCGTCCTGGGCGCAGCCGGCGCCGGCGGGCCGGCGGCCAACATCGTCGTCCTGGGCGGTGCGGCCACCGCGGCCGGCGGCTCCAGCGTCGCCACCGGCCAGGCCAACGGCGGCGCCGGCGCGGCGTCCACCACCACGGTGACGCCCACGGCCACCTCCGGCCGCTCGGGCGACGCCGACAGCCAGTCCTCGGCCACCAACACCGGCAACACGGGCGCCGCCACCTCCGTCGCCGACGCCAGCCCGGCGGCGGCCACCGGCAGGTCGGGCAACTCCGGAGCCACCGGGGCGGCCACGTCGAACGCCACGGCCACCAACACCGCCATCCTGGGCGCCGCCACCGCCATCGGCGGGGCGGTCCGCTCCGGGGACTCGGGCCGCAGCGGCGACACCGGCGACGCTCTCGCCGCCGGCGCCGCCACCAGCCTGGCCACCTCCGGCGCCCACTCCGCAGCCGGGGCAACCAGCGGCGGCACCGGCCCCGCGTCCAACGACTCCCTCGTCACCGACATCGGCGGTGTCGGAGCGGGCGGCGGGGTCGTCGTTCCCGTGGCGGGAGCCGGCGGCGGCGCCCTGAACCTGGGCCTGGCCGCCACCTCCCTGACCGCCGCAGGCGGCTCCTCGGTTGCCACCGGGGCCGCCGGCGGCGGCGCAGGCGGGGCGTCGACCACCACCTTCACCCCCACCGCCACCTCGGGCGACTCCGGGTCGGCACGAGGCGCGTCCTCGGCCACCAACACCGGCAACACCGGCTCGGCGACCTCGGGCGCCCGCTCGGCGCCGGCGGCGACCTCCGGGCCCTCGGGCACCACGGGCGCCACCGGCACGGTGACGTCCAACCCCACCGCCACCAACAACGCCATTCTGGGGAGTGCGGCCACGGTGGCCGGCGCAGTGACGGCGGGCGAGTCCGGCTCCTCCGGTGACACCGGCGGCGCCGCCGCCTCGGGAGCGGCCGACTCCATGGCCAACTCCGGCGCCCAGTCCGCCGCCGACGCCCTTTCCGGTCCCACCGGCGTGGCCGTCAACGACTCCACCGCCCTGAACCTGGGTGGCCTGGGCGGTCCCGGCGGGGTCGCCCTGCCGGTCGCCGCTCCCGGCGGCCCGGCCGTCAACCTCGGCATCGCCGCCGTGGCGGCCGCCGCCGGCGGGTCTTCGGTGGCCACCAGCCAGACGGCGGGCGGGGCCGGCGCCGCCACCACGGTGACCGCCGCTCCCACAGCCACCGGGGGCAACTCCGGCGAGGCCGACAGCGGCTCCACGTCCACCAACACCGGCAACACCGGCCCGAGCACGTCGACCTCCGACACCAGCCCGGTCTCCGGCTCCGGTCCCTCCGCCGCCACTGGCGGCACCGGCACCGCCGCCGGCGCCCTCACCCCCGCGACCGCGGCCCAGAGCGGCATCGGCGGGGCGGCGACCAACGTGACCGCCGCCCTGGCGGCTGCGGCCGCCCTGACGCCGGCGGCCACTGCTGCCGGAAGCGGCGGAAGCGGCGCCGGCGCCGGCACGGCGGGCGTCGGTGGGGGCTCGGCCGCCTCGGCCCCGCTGCCGCCGGTGTCCTTCACCGCCTCCGGGGCGGCCCGGGCCGACGACACCTCGGTGGCGTCGGGGACGGCCGTGGCCACCGACCACTCGGTCGCCTCCGGTTCCAGCCGGGCCGACGACCACTCCGTGGCCTCGGGCAGCGCCCTGGCGCTGCGGGGCTCGGTGGCATCCGGCTGCTCGACCGCTGTCGACGACTCCACCGCCTCGGGCGCCTGCGTCCCGGCGGCGGCGCCGCTGCTCCTCTCGGTGGTCTCCGCCGGCGGCGGCGCCGGCACCGGCGGCGGCACTGCAGCCGCCCGGGCGGCGTCCGGCCAGCTGGCCCGTACCGGCACCGACCTCGACGGCCTCGCCGCCGCCGCCTTCGCCGCCACCGCTCTGGGCGGGGTGTTCCTGGCCCTGGGCCGGCGCCGCTCGCCAACAACCGTGAACGCCTGATCCGAAGGGACATGACGATGACCAACCCCACGACCTCCACATTGAGAGGCGCAGTCCTGGCCGCATTCGCCGGGGTCGCCGCCGTGCTCAGCCTGCTCGCCGGCCCCGCCGGTGCCCAGACCGCGGGGCCAGGCACCAGCGGCGGCGCCCTGGCCACCAGCGACTCCGTCGCCTCCGGGACCTGCGTCGCCATCGACGACTCGGTCTGTTCGGGCAGCGGCCTGGCCGTCGACGACTCGACCAGCTCGGGCAGCGCCACCGCCCGTGACGGCTCGACCAGCTCCGGCTGCGCCACCGCCATCGACGACTCCACGGCCTCCGGTTTCCCGTGCCCGCCGGCCACCACCGCCACCACGGCCACCACCCGCCCGGCCGCCGGCGGCCCCGGCGGCGGCACGACGGCCACGACCGCACGCGCCGGCACCGCCACCGCCACCGCGGCGCGCACCCTGGCCCTCACCGGGTCCTCCAACGCCGACCTGGCCGGTGCGGCGGCCATCGCCATGACCGCCGGCGGCGCCCTGGTGCTGATCTCCCGCCGGCGGCCGGCGGAGTCCTAGCGCCCGGAGGCGCCGTCACACGCCGGGGAAACGACCGTTCATGTGCCGAAGCCCGTTTGACGGTGCCGTTCGGTAACCACCTAGCCCACGACTCGCACACCTGCCGCCGGCGCGACGGGAGCGAAGCGCCGGCCGAAGGACACCGCCGGGCACCCCCTCCTGGGACCGGCCCCGGCAGCGCCCGCTCCGGACCGCCATCCCCTGAAGCAACTCCTCCCCGGGGCGTCCGCCACCCTCGGCGCGGCGCGCCCCGCCGTCGGGCCAGACGGCCCCGCGATCCGCGCGCCGGCCGCCATCTCCGGCCCGGTGGCGGCCACCGGCAGGGTGTTTACGGGCTGAACGTCGCCGGGTAGTACGGCGGCGAAATAGATACCGCTGTTCCTTCGTCGCGAGCGCGGCGGCGCGACGGTCCCGGCTGAGAGGAATCCGCGATGCCGACGATCACCGGTTTCCACCACGCCAGCTTCACCGTCAGCGACCGGGAGAAGAGCGTCGCCTGGTACCGGGACGTGCTGGGCTTCGAACGCCACTCCGAGGTCGAGGGCGAGACGTTCCTCCGCACCCGGATGCGCCACCCCGACTCGGGCATCACCGTCACCCTGACCGAGCACCGTCAGGGTGGTGGCGGTCGGTTCGACGAGCGCCGCATCGGGCTCGACCACCTGGCTCTGGCCGTGCGCGACCTCGACGACCTGAAGGCATGGAAGCGCCGTTTCGAGGAGCGGGGCGTCGACCACTCCGAGATCAAGGAGACGGGACCGGGTGCGTCGATGATCACCATGCGGGACCCCGACAACATCCAGCTCGAGGTGTTCTCGACCCCCAAGCCGTAAGGGGCAGGCTCTGGCGTGGCGAGAACGGCGACGGGAGGGCTGAGGTTCCACCATCCCGCGGCGTTCTGGGCGGGTACGGCGGCGGTGACTGCCGGCGTCGTCCTGCACCTGCCCATGTACGTCGGCGCCGCCGACATGGGCTACCACCTCAACGGGATGGCCGTGGACCTCCCGATGAAACTGGGCATGGCCCTCGTGACGGCGGGCTTGGCGGCGACGCTCTACGGGCTCTTCCCGTCGTTGTCGTCCACGCCGGCGGCGACGGCCCGGGTGCGGGTCCGGGCCCTCGACGACGCCAAGCTGTCGGCGGCGCACGTGGGACTGCTGCTGGTGCTGGCGGCCGCAGTGACCATCGACGTCATGAAACCGGTGACGCTGAGCTTCGTCGTCCCCGGTATGGCCCGGGAGTACGGGCTGCAGTCCGCCCTCAACCCGTCGGGCTCGGTGCCCGTCGCCTACCTGCCGCTGTTCGGCATCACCGGGACGGTGCTGGGCTCGTTCCTGTGGGGGTGGCTGGGGGACCGCATCGGCCGCCGGGCGTCGATCCTCCTCGCCGGCGTGCTGTTCATCGCCACCGCCGTGTGCGGGTCCATGCCCGACTACCGGTGGAACTTCGTCATGTGCTTCGTCATGGGCCTCGGGGTCGGCGGCATGCTGCCGATCACCTTCGCCCTGCTGGCCGAGACCGTCCCCTCCCGCCACCGGGGTTGGCTCATGGTGCTGGTCGGCGGCGACGTGGCCGGCGCCTACATCATCACCAGCTGGCTGTCCGCCGAGCTCACGCCGACCTACGGGTGGCGCATGCTGTGGCTCCTCGGGCTGCCGACGGGGCTGTTGCTGATCGTCCTGAACCGCTGGATACCCGAATCACCGCGGTTCCTCATACAGAACGGCCGCGACGCCGAGGCCCGTGCCGTCATGGAGCGCTACGGCGCGGGCATCACCGAGGAGGGCGACTCCGAGCTCGACGTGGAGGAAGGCGTCCGGGGAGGGTGGCGGCAGGTCGTCGCCGGCCCGTTCCGCGGGATCTCCGGCGTCGTCGCCCTCCTCGGCCTCGGGGTGGGCCTGGTCACCTTCGGGTTCCAGCTGTGGATCCCGTCGAACCTGCAGCGCCTGGGCTTCGACGAGGTCACGTCCTCGACGATCCTGCGGGACTCGGCGTTGCTCGGCTTCCCGGCCACGTTCCTCATCGCCTTCCTCTACGGCTTCTGGAGCAGCAAGAGGACGATGATCGTCCTCAGCCTGATCACCGCGGCGTCGCTGCTGGGCTTCGTCTTCCTGGGCGACCGGGTGGCCGACGACCGGACCCGGCTCGACCTCCTGCTGATCCTGCCCATCACCGGGATCAGCTCGATCCTGGCCGTGCTGGTGGCCTACGCGTCGGAGACGTTCCCCACCCGCATCCGGTCTCGGGGCACGGGCCTGGCCGCCGGCGCCAGCAAGGTCGGAGGCGTCGTCGTGATCGCCCTGGTGGTGGCCGGCGCCACCCCGCCCTCCATCGCCACCACCGCGCTCATCGGCGCCCTGCCGCTCGTCCTCGGAGCGCTGGCCATGGCGGTCTTCGGGGTGGAGACCCGGCGCCGGCGCCTGGAGGACATCACGGCCGAGGAGCTGCAACGTGCCTGAGTGTCCGTCGTCGCCGCCATGGGTATCCGGTGCAGTGAGGACCCCGCTGCCATGACCGACCTCGTCGTCCCGGGCCCGACCACGCCGCCCGGCCAGCGCGCCCTCAGTGTGCTGGGGCTGGTCGCCGTCGTGGCCAGTGCCCTGGTCGGGGGCAACTTTCTCGGCTTGCGGGAGACCCTGTGGGGCTCGGAGAGCCCGGAGGCCCGGCCGGCGGCGTTGAGCCGCGACGCCGCCGAACCGGCCAGCGGGCCGGCGCCGGCGCCGGCGCCGGCAGCCGACCAGACCGTCCTGCGCTCCCAGCCCTGGTGGCAGGGCCTCACCAAGCTGGAAGGACGGGGCTCGACGACGACGAGCCCGTTCACGGTCAGCCAGGACGCCCTGCAGTGGCGGGCGAAGTGGACCTGCGACACCGGCCGCCTGCTGGTCCGAGCGCCGGGCCAGGCCCGGCCGGTCGTCGACGCCGCCTGCCCCGGAGCCGACACCGGCTACTCGATCCGAAAAGGGGCGGTGTCCCTGCAGGTGAGCGCCGACGGCCCGTGGACCATGACCATCGACCAGCAGCTCGACCTCCCACTGATCGAGCCCCCGCTGCCGGCCATGACCGCCCCGGACACCAAGATGGTCTTCACCGGCTCGCTGTACCGGATGGACCAGGTCGGCACCGGGACGCTGAACATCTACCAGACCGCCGACGGTCGCCACCTCCTGCGCCTGGAGTCGTTCTTCGTCACCGCCAACATCGACCTGGAGCTCCGTTTCAGCCCCCTGGAGGCGCCTCGCACGACGCCGCAGTTCATGGCCTCGCCGTCGGTGTGGGCCGCCCCGCTGGACATCACCGCCGGCTCGCTCAACTTCACCCTTCCCCCCGACGTCGACCCCGCCCAGTTCCGGTCGGTGGTCGTGTGGTGCCCGATCATCGACAGCGCGTACGCGGCGGTGACGCTGCGCCGGCCATGACTGCGCCCACCAAGGCCCCGCCGGCGCCGTCCCGCCACCTGACCGTGCGCGGGGAGCAGATACCGGTCGTCCTCCCCAACCGGCGCGACCCCCGGTTGAAGCTGTCGACGGTGGTCATCACCATCCACGTGCTGGGCCAGACGCTGCTCGACTTCAAGGTTTCCATCGCCCAGATCCTCATCTCGATGGCGGTGTGCGGGCTGATCGAAGGGGTGATCACCTTTCGCAACACCCGGGTGCTGGCGTGGCCGGCGAGCGGCGTCCTCACCGGCAGCAGCATCGCCCTCATCCTGCGGGCTTCAGGTACACCGCACGGCGACTACTGGAGCCTGAACGGCATCGAGTTCTTCGTAATGGCCGGGGTGGTGTCGCTGCTGTCCAAGCACCTCATCCGCCCGACCGGGCGGCACCTGTTCAACCCGTCGAACATCGGCATCGTGTGGTGCCTTCTCGTCGTGGGGCCGAACCACGTGTTCGCCCAGTACCTGTGGTGGGGGCCGTCGATCCTCGGCCAGGTGCTGTCGTACCTGGTCATCCTGTTCGGCGCCCTCTGGATCCTGCGGGCGGTGAAGATGATCCCCATGGCGGTGTCGTTCATGGTGACTTTCGCCGTCCTGATCGCGCTCTTCGCCCTCGGCGGGCGGGAGTTCATCGCCATCTGGCACGACGGGCCGATCGGAGGGATGGAGTACTGGGTCAACGTCGCCCTGTCGGCGGAGGTCCTGGTCTTCGTCTTCTTCATGATCTCCGACCCCCAGACCGCGCCCAGGGCGCCCGAGGCCCGGGTGCTCTACGGCGCCGCCGTCGCCGCCGTCGCCGCCGCCCTCATCTACCCCCAGCAGACCGAGTTCGGGATCAAGGTGTCGATCCTCTCCAGCCTCACCGTGGTGTGCGCGGTGGTGCCGTTCATCGAGTCGGCGGTGCGCCGGCGGCGTGAGGGGGCTGAGGCGGCGGGACCGGTTCCCGCCGCGCCGAGGGCGCCGGGGCCCGCCGTGCGCCCGGCCGGTGTCGCCGCCCTGCGCCGGCCGGCGGTGGTCGCCGCACTGATCATCGCCGTGGCTGCGCCCATCGACACCGCCCTGCTGCATGACAACAAGCAGGTGATCCTCATCGAGCAGGGACAGGTGGGGAAGGCCAACGCCCAGTAAGGCGTCACGCCCGGCCACGGCGGCGTGTCGCAATGGTTCTAGGGTTCGGTTCTGACGTATAGGGCTTGCCAGGCCGAACGTATGTTTGTAGAATGAGGTCGTGATCGACCCCGCGAGCAAGGCGGCAAAGGCAGCGGAGCTGGAGTCGGAAATAGCCCAAGTCGCCGGCGTGATCAACGCCGGCACCGCGCGCCTCGTCCACCTCATCGCCGGCGTCCTGGAGACGGAATCCTGGCAGGGGTTCGGCATCCGATCCGCTTCGCATTGGGTGGCGTGGAAGTGCGGGGTGTCGCCGGCCCGGGCGAGACGACTGGTCCTCATGGCACGCCGGCTGGTCGAGCTCCCCGAGACCCGGGCCGCCTTCGACGAGGGTGCCTTGTGCGAGGACCAGGTCGCAGTCGTCTGCCGCCATGCCCCGCCGTCCTTCGACGCCGAGGTGGCAGAGCTGGCGAAGTCCACCACGGTCGTGCAGCTCCGGCGGGTGCTGGGCAGCTACCCGTTCGCCGACCAGGGTGAGGCCGACCCGACCGAGCCCAAGGAGCCGGAGACGCCGGCGGAGCCCCGGAAGGTGTGCTTCGGCACCACGGAGCGGGGTACCTGGCGGTTGGCCGCCGAGCTGCCTGCGGACGAGGGTGCGCTGGTCGAGCGGGCGCTCGTCGCGGCGCGCGACGAGCTCTTCCGCGCCGGCCAGCACGATGCATCCGAGAACCCCCGTCCCGATCACGTGAGCTGGGCCGATGCGTTCGTGGCCATGGCCGACCGGTCCCTAGGTGGTGCCTCCCGTCCCCATCACGACCGGAACCTCGTCCTGCTGCACATCGGTACCGACCAGGGCGGGGAGACCAACGGCCACTTCCACCTGGGCGGCGGCTTGAGCGCCGGCATGCGGCGCTTCATCAGCTGCGATGCTCGGATCCGTCCGGTGATCGAGGCCGGCGGCAAGGCGGTCAGCGTGGGGCGGGCGTTCCGGACCGTGCCCGATCGCACCCGTGTGGTGATCGAGGAGCGAGACCGGGGATGCCGGGTACCTGGGTGTGGTCGGAGCCGCTGGCTCCATGTGCACCATATTCACCATTGGGAGGATGGTGGGGCATCCGACACCGAGAATCTCGTCGCTCTGTGCCATCGACATCATCGATTGCACCATCTCGGGAAGCTCGGGATTGAAGGTGACGCAGACGAATCCGTCGGGGTCCGATTCACTGACGAGCGGGGCCGTTCGCTCGATGCCACCGGTCGACCCATACTGCCCGGCGGTCCCTTCGACGTCGCCGCTCGTGATCTGGGGATCGCCGCCGGCTCCTGGTCGGCCCCGACCGGCGAGCGGCTGGAGCCGTGGTGGGTTCACCTCAACGAGCGCGCCTGCTGAGCAGGCTCAGCCCCAGAGCGATTCTCGCAGTCCCGACGCCCGGGTGATCGGGCGCTCCACCGCTTGGCGGACCGTCTCCTCGGTGCCGGCCAGGATCAGGCGCCGGCGGGCTCGGGTGATGGCCGTGTACAGCAGCTCCCGCGTCAGGATCGGCGAGGTCGGATCTGGGAGCAGGACGGCCACCTGGTCGAACTGGGAGCCCTGGGCCTTGTGCACGGTCATGGCGTAGACGGTGTCCACCGAGGCGAGGCGCTGGGGGCTCAGCTCCAGCAGCTCGCCCCGGCGCTCGAACATGGCGCGGACGCCGCCGGCGTCGCCGTGGGCGACGACCACGCCGCTGTCGCCGTTGTACAGGCCCAGGCCGTAGTCGTTCTCGGTGACGAGGAGTGGGCGGCCGGGGTACCAACCGGCGGAGGCGGGGCCGGCGCCGGCCAGGCCCAGCCAGCGCTCGACGTGCGCGGTCCAGGTCGACACGCCGTAGGGGCCGCGGCGGTGGGCGCACAGGAGCCGGAAGCCGCCCAGGGCAGCCAGCGCTTCCCGGCCCCGGCCGGCCCCGGCCGCCGCAGACACCCGTGTGCCGGCCTGGACGACGGCGTCGTGGACCGGCTGCAGGGCGCGACGGCCGGCGGTGGCCACGTCGACGGCCAGCCACTGCACATCGTCGTGCTCCTGGGACAGCACGGTCATCGCCGCGCCGGCGTCGCCGCGCTGGACGGCCTCCGCCAGCTCGGCGATGGCGCCGCGGAAGCGGTGGACCTTGCGCAACACCACGATGCCGTCGGCCACCGCCGCACCCGCCGGCGGGGGCGATGCCCCCACCGGCTGGCCGGCCACGTCGGACAGCGCCCGGCCGGCGGCATGGCTGAGGACCAGCCCCTTGGTGGCGGGCCCGACGATGTCGCCCAGCACGGCGCCGGCCTCGACCGATGCCAACTGGTCGGGGTCACCGACGAGCACGAGTCGAGCCGCGGGCCGGACCGCCTCCAGCAGCCGGGCCATGAGCGTGAGGGCGACCATCGACGTCTCGTCCACGACCACCACCGCGTGGGGGAGGCGGTTGCCGCGGTGGTGGCGGAAGCGGGCCCGGTTGCCGGGCTGCCAGCCGAGCAGGCGGTGCAGCGTCACCGCCGAGAGCCCCCGCAGCCACTGCTTGGTGTCGTCGGAGATTTCCAGCCCCGACGCCTCCTCGTGCACCGCCTCCTCCAGGCGGGCGGCGGCCTTTCCGGTGGGCGCGGCGAGGGCGACCAGCGGCGGCCGCCGGCCGGCGGCTGCCTCCTGCTCGTGCAGGAGCGCGAGGACCCGGGCCACGGTGGTGGTCTTGCCGGTGCCCGGCCCGCCGGCGACGACGGCGAACCGGCGGATGACCGCCGTGGCCGCGGCGAGACGCTGGTAGTCGGGCGCCGGCCCGGCGAACAGCCGGCTCAGGCCCGTGGAGAGAACCCCATGCTCGACATCGGCGGCGACGAGGCCACCGCGGGCACGGAGGTCGGCGGCGACCTCGCGCTCCTCCCGCCAGTAGCGATCCAGGTACAGGCGGCTGCCGTGGAGGCGCAGGGGCCCGCCGTCGGCGACGAGCGGGCTGCCGGCAACCTCCTCGAGCCACCGCCCGACCGCCGGCCACGGCAGGGCACCGACGTCCGACGGCAGGTCGGTGTCCACCGCCACCCGTGCACGCAGGGTCGCCAGGTCGGTGCAGACGTGCGCCAGCCGCGGGGCGCGAGCGGCGAACGCCGCCGCCAGCAGCACCGATTCGTCGGCCTCCGCGCCCAGGCGGCCGAGGCGCCGGGCCACGTGCACGTCGGCGGCGGAGAGGACGCCGGCCTCGTTGAACGTGCGCAGGACGCCGGTCGCGCCCAGCGCCAGCCCGACGTCGAACGGCTCCTCCACGGTGATCACGGCGCCCCCCGGTCGAGCAGGTCGCTCAAGGCCTCGACCAGCGAGGCCGGCGGGAGCCAGCCGAAGACACCGCACGGCACACCGCCGAGCCTGGGCGTGGCGGCGCCCACCATCCCCCGTACGAACAGGTACAGGACGCCGGCCACGTCGCGCTCGACGTCGTACCTCCGCACCCGCCACCGCAGGTACCGGTGCAGGGCCACGGTGTACAGCAGCGCCTGTAGGGGGTAGTGGGCGGCGTACATGGCGTCGAGCATGGCCGCCGGGCGGTAGTGCCAGGCGCTGAGCGGCTCGTCGTCGATGCCCAGCCAGTTGGTCTTGTAGTCGACGACGGCGTACCGGCGGTCGGGCGTTCGCAGCACCAGGTCGAGGCTGCCGGACAGGTACCCGCGCAGACCCGTCTGCAGCACCGGGTCGGACAGCCGCGAGGCATACGCCAGGAAGGGGTCGCCCGCCGGCAGGTGCTCCGAGAGCAGCGTCCCGATGGCCTCCGTGGCCAGGCTGCCCACCGGCGCGTCACCGCCGCACAACGGCAGCTCGAAGCCCAGTTCGTCGACCCGGTCGCGGCGGCGGATGTCGCGCAGCCGCACATCCTCGACGGCCGGCCCCAGCGGGGTCTCGACCGCAGCCGCCAACCCGGTGACGATCAGCGACCGGTCGCCGACGTCGACCGCCTCCCGCGCCGCCGTGTGCTGCAACGACGCCCACAGCTCGGCGTCCAGGTCGGCGGCGGTGAAGTCCGCCCGTTCCAGCACGCCGTGCACGAACGTGCCCACGTCGGCGCCCCCGGGCATGGTCGCCAGCAGCGACGGCACCGCCCGCAGCGCCGGCTCATCCGCCGGATCGTCGGCGGTCGGGGCGACGACCACCTCGTCCGGTTCCCGCCGCTCCTCCTCCTCGCTGCCCACCCGGGCCTCGTGCACGCCCGACGTGATGCCGCTGTAGGACGTCCGCCGCCAAGCGGGGTCGAGCGTGCGGTCGAAGCGCCCGACCGACAGCGCGACACCGTCGGGCTCCCGGCCCACCCACACTGCGCCCGACCCACCGTCGACGCGCTCCACGCTGACGCCCAGCTCCTCGAACCGGGCGACGGCCTGGTCGTCGGTGGGCGTGCGGTTTCCCTCGGGCGCCACGTCGCCCTCGGCATCCTTGAAGAACAACAGCCGGCACAGCGCCGAGTCCCGTACCGCATAGGTGCCCGCCCACCACAGGACGGCCTGGTGGCGGGCACGGGTGAGCGCCACGTAGGCCAGGCGCAGCTCCTCGCCCCGGCGCTCGGCGATGTGGGCCCAGCCGGTGACGGTGTTCGGCCCGCCGTCGCCGCCGACGTCGATGGTCCGCCGTCCGTCGGCGCCGTGGAACACCGGCGGCTCGTCGTCGGGGATGTAGCCCGGATCCCACAGGTACGGGCAGTAGACGATCGGGAACTCCAGGCCTTTGCTGCGGTAGATGGTCAGGACCTGCACGGCCTCGGCGTCGGACTCCAGGCGCCGGCTCCGGTCCTCGGCGTCGTCCTCCTCGCCGGCCTCGTCGATGCGCGCCCGCAGCCAGCCGGTGAGAGCGGTGACGCCGAGCTGTTCGGCGGTCGCCACCCCGTGGAGGAGCTGGCCGACGTGGCGGAGGTCGGTGAGCCGGCGCTCGCCGTCACTCCTCTCCAGCACCCGCCGGTCGAGCCGCTCGGCCCGGCTGATCGTCTCGAACAGGGCGGCCACACCCCGTAGACGCAGGACCGCGGCCCACCGGTGCAGGCGGGCGTGCAGACCTTCCCACTCGGCCTCGCCGGCCAGCGCCACCCGCTGGGCCGACCAGCCGATGAACGGGCTCAGCGCCGCCAGCCGCGCCGTGCTCGCCGACGCCGGCCGCTCGAGGGCGGCCAGCAGGCGCAGCCAGGCCTGGACCGAGGCGGTGCCGAACACGCTGCCGGCGCCGTTGACCACCGCCGGCACGCCGGCGTCGTCGAGCGCGTCGCGCACGGCCGAGGCGTCGCGGTTGCGGTGGACGAGCACGGCGATGTCGCCGGGCCGCACCGGACGACCGGCGACCTCGGACCGGGAGGTGAGCAGGCGCACGACGTCGCCGGCCAGGTCGGTGGCGATGATCGCACGGGAGTCACCGAGGCTGGCATACCCGGCGGCAGTGAGCCCGACCAGGCCGTCGTCGCGTTGCAGGACCCTTACCCGCAGCGGCGGGCCCGCCTGGCGCCGGCCGGCGTTGGCCGGCGCCGCCCGCACGTCGCGGTACACGATCCCTTCGTGGCCGAGCCGGGCGCCCGCGAACAGGCTGTCGAAGGCGTCGAGCAGGCCTTGGTCGCTGCGCCAGTTGACCTCCAGCGTCGCCTGGATGGCGGCCATCCGGGCCGCCTCCAGGTAGGCGTACACGTCGGCGCCCCGGAAGGAGTAGATCGCCTGCTTGGGGTCGCCGATGAGGACCAGCGTCGATCCGGGATCGGTGAACGCACGGCGCATGATCTCCCACTGGATCGGGTCGGTGTCCTGGAACTCGTCGACGAGCGTCACCTTGTACCGCTCCCGCAGGCGCCGGCACGCCGTGTCGCCCCGGACGGGATCGGCGAGGGTGTCGCGCAGGCGGGTCAGCAGGTCGTCGTAGGTGAGGGCGGCGGCCAGGCGCCGGCGGCGGTCCACCTCTTGACGGACCCGGGTGGCCAGCCGGAATCGCAGCTGCGGCGTGCTGTTGTGCGGGGCATCGGCGGGCATGAGGGCGGCGTCGGGGTTGCCCACCGCCAGCTCACCGATCCTCAGCGCCTGGGCCAGGGTGAACTTGGCCGGGTGGTCGGGGCGGTGGAAGAACCTCACGTAGAGGTCGGCCACCACCTCGTCGACCAGGTAGCGGGGGTCCTCGACGAAGGCCACGTCGCGCTCGACGTCGCCGGCCACGCCCAGGCCGTTGAGCACGTGCTGGCAGAAGCCGTGGGTCGTGGCGATGGTTGCCGCGTCGAAGTCGGAGAGGGCGCGGCTCAGGCGGTCGCGGCGGCGGCGGACCTCGACCTCCGGGCCGCAGGCCAGCAGGCCCAGGACGTCGTCGGCCGGGTCGGGCCCCGCGCCGAGCAGCACCCGGCTGAGCCCCTGCTCCGCCGACACCATCCGCTCCCGTACCCGGTCCCGCAGTTCGCTGGTGGCCATGCGGGTGAACGTGACGATGAGCAGGTGCTCCAAGGGCAGCCCGCCGGCGACGTAGCGGGTGGCGAGGGCGGCGATGGTGAACGTCTTCCCGGTGCCGGCGCTGGCTTCGAGGACGGTGACGCCGGAGGGCAGCGGACCGCAGGCGTCGAAGGGGGCGACGGTCACCGGTCCTCGACCACCTCGACGGCCAGCAGGCCGGTCCAGAGCCGGTAGGCGTACTCCCCGACGAGCGCTTCGTCGAGCTCGTCGAAGGGCACGACCCTGCCGAGCACCAGCTGATGCTCGGCGTCGGCGCACTCGCCCGGGTACTTGAAGCTGTCCCATGCCTTGCGGGCCGTCCTGGCGCCGCCGGCGGCGTAGGCCGCGGAGGTGGCGCAGTAGATCGGCAGCGGCTCGCACATGCCCCGGTCGTAGAGGGCGACGAGGTCGTGCAGGTGGGCCCTGGCCGCCGGCGGGTCGAGAGCGCCGGGGGCGAGTCGGGCGACGGTGACGTCCTTGTAGCGCTCGCCGTCGGAGCGCCGGCGGCCGACGGTCGCGACGTCGTAGCGGGCTTCGAGGGACAGGTAGCGGACCCAGGCCGCCAAGCGGTGCCGGGGCTTGAGCCGGCTGTAGGTCACCGTGCGGGCGATGCCTCCGACCACGCCGGCCACCGTCCCGACCAGCAGGCGGCCGTCGTCGAGGCGGACGTCGACCTCCACGCTGTCCGGCTCGCCGGCGGGCGTGGCCGCGAGGAGCTGGTCGACGACCGGGCGCATCCTGGCCAGGGCGGGCCCGGAAAGGGCGCCGGGCGGGAGAAGGCCACGGGCCCGCTCGGCGGCGACGCAGGCGTCCATGCCGGCGCCGGCCAGGCGGGCCTGGAGGATGCGGTCTCCGACCTGCCAGGACTCGAGGCCGTCGAGGTCCACCGGGAGGGCGTCGGCCAGGTCGACGGTCCAGTCGCCGAGGGAGATGCCGAGCCGCTGGCGGAGGAAGGCCCGGACCGGGTGCTCGACGAAGCGCACGACGTCGTCGAGGGCCAGGACCTCGCTGCGCTTGGGAGGGAGGGCAGCGGCCAGGAACGGCCCCGGCGGCGTGCGCTCGCCGGCGAGGGCCCCGGCGCCCTCCAGGGTCACGGGGTCGAAGCTCCACGGGCGCTCCGGGACCAGCCGGCCGGGGATGAAGTTGCGGCCGTCGAAGGGCTGGAGCGGGTGGTGGACGACGGCGCGGTCGCGGGCACGGCCGCCGTCCACGCGCACCGTCCGGTCGATCACGTCGAGCAGCTCGCCGACGGACACCGCCGGAGGGCGCTCGGCGTTGGTGCGCTCGTCGCGTCCGGCATAGGTGACCACGAGGCGCTCGGTGGCGGCCAGGAGGGCGTCGAGCAGGAGCTGCACGTCTTCACTGCGACGGTCACGGTCGCCGACGTGGGGATCGGTGAGCACGAGGTCGTCGCCGTCGCGCTCGGTCTCGCGGGGGAAGGCGCCGTCGTCGAGGCCGAGCAGGCAGACGACACGGTGGGGCACCGAGCGCATCGGCACGAGGGTGCAGACGGTGAGGTGGCCGGTGCGGAAGTTGGCCCGGGTGGGCTGGCCGCGGAGGCGGTCGGCCAAGAGCGAGCGGAACTCGGCCAGCTCCAGGAGAGCGGGGCTGCCGCCGGACTCGTCGAGGACGTCGTCGAGGATGCGCTGCAGCTGGGTGCGCTGCCAACCGTCGTCGTGGGTGGTGGCGGTGAGGGCGCCGGCGGCGCCGGCCACCGCGCCCACCCACTGGGCGATGGCCTGGGGGCCGGCGAGAGCGTCCACTGCCGTGGTCAGGCGGTCGACCAGCTCGGCAAAGCGGCCGGCGAGGTCGATGGAGCCGCTGTCGACGTCGTCGAGGGGGACGGCGCCGCCCACCAGGCGCTGGTCCTCGTCGGCCATGGCCACGCCGAGGAGCACCCGGTCGACGCCGGCGCTCCAGGTGTTCTGGGCCAGCCCGTCGAGCTGGAACGGCGCCCGGTGGGCGGCGTCGAGCCCCCAGCGGATGC
>DATLHA010000203.1:0-3024 GCA_035540095.1 Acidimicrobiales bacterium
GCCGTGGCCCACGCCCTGGAGACCCACAAGACGGTCACCGGCGAGGACATCCGGGCCATCATCGAGGGCCGCCCCGGCACCCTCATCGACGGCACCCCCTACGGCACGCCCGAATTCGAGCAGCTGGCCGAGGACTACCACCGCCGGGTCATGGCCGCCCACAAGCACCACGCCAAGGTCGACGTGCCCCTGCCCCTGCTGAACGGCCGCTACCGGGTTGCCCAGCCCCAGGGCGACGTCCTGATCGAGGTAGAGCTCAGCGAGGCCGAGCTGGCCGGCCGAGCCTTCCGCCGGCCGGTGCCCCCGCCGGCGCCCGAGCTTGGCACCGGGAACGGGAGTGGCAACGGGAGTGGCAACGGCACCGCCGGCGGGGGTGGCGAGCCGACGGGCGACGGGGAGTCGCACCCCGAGTAGCAACCGCGGCGGCGCCGGTACCCGAGTCGCAGGAGTGGGGAGCCCCCGGTCGGCCCGGCGCCGGCTAGCGCAAACCCTGCAGGCGGCGCTCTACCGCCTCTCGGCGGGCCGCCAGGGCGGCGAGGGCCTGGCGCCGGCCTTCGGCCAGGGCGGCGTCGGGCGGCGGGACGCAGCAGCCGCAGCTAGAAGTGGCGTCCTCGGCGGCCTCGGCGCCGGCGGTGACGGGGATCAGGACGTTCGTCATGTGTCGCTCCTCTCTCCGGCGAAGCGCCGGCCAGTGATGGTTCGTACGTCGATGCGCAGCAGCCGTGGCTTGGGGCCCGGTGCCCAAGGCGCCACGGGGACGGCCTGGAGGCGCTCGGAGGTGGCGTCGAGGGCCTCGGTGACGTCGTTGCCGATGCCCTCGGCCAGCACGGTCCAGCCGCTGCGGGCGCCGGCGTCGAACCCGTCGGCCTCGAAGGCGACCTTGGACAGCGACGCCCCGCCCAGCATCCGGCTCGAGTCGGTGCGCACGAGAATGCTGCGGCCCTCGAGCACGTGGTTCACAGGGAAGATCAGCGGCTGACCGTCGACGACGACGCCGACCCGCCCCACCTCGGCGGCGCCCAGGAGAGCCAGGCATTCGCCCTCGTCGAGCACCTCCAGTGCGTTCGAGCCGGGCCCCATCGACCGCCATCCTAAGCCGGGACAAAGAGAACCGGCTGCGGTGGATGCGCTCCGCGCACTCACCGCAGCCGGTTCGGGACCTACCCGCCGGTGATCAGCCGATCAGTTCCGGGTGACGGAGGGAACCACCTCGGCCCGCCGGCGCAGGCGCACCAGGCCGAGGGCGGCGAGGAGGAAGCCACCGCCGGCGACCAGCGGCCATGAGTTACCACCGGTGGCGGCCAGGTTGCCCCGGCTGACGTTGGGTCCGACCAGGGTCACCGCACCGGTGATGGCGCTGCCGTTCAGCTGGGCACCGCCCTGGACGATGTCCTCACCGGTGGCCCCGCCCCGGCAGTTGCCCAGGGTGGCGGACACGTTCACCGTGTCCCGGAGGACGCCGGCGCCGGAGTTCGTCGGGATCCGGGCGTTTATGGTCAGGGTTATCGGTTGTTGCCCGAGTGTGTAGTTCCCGAGATTCGCCCAGGTGACCGTATTGCCCGAGATCACCCCCCCGTTGCTGGCCGACAGCAGTTGGATGCGGGGGTTGCCGCTCTCCGTCGTCACCGTGTCGACGGCGCTGATGTTGACCAGGTCACAGTTGAACAGAGCGCTGTAGATGGCAGCGTCGGCAGGAATCGTGATGATGTACTGGAAGTCGTTGCCGACGACGACGGGGTCGACACTGGCCACCTTCTTGACCGGGATGTCGCAGCGCAGCCCACCGGCGGGGACGGTGACCGCCCCTTCCATGTGGCCGTTGCGCAGGTCGAGGCCGGTCAGGCCGGGCAGGCCGGCAAGCACGCCCAGACGCACGGCGTCGACGGCTGCCGATGCCGACGTGCCGTCAGCGGCGAGGGCGGGCGCCGAGCCGAGGGGCCCGTTGAGGGCTCGGGGCGGAGCGCCGGCGCTGACCGTCAGCACACCCGGCACGTCGATCGTCAGCCCGTTCGGGCCGAGGATGTCCTGCAGGCTGATCGGGCCCAGGATCGGCGTGGGGACGTCGAGAAGGAGGGTGCTGATCGTGATGACCGGGTTGCCCGTGTAGGCCGCCGAGGCGCCGCCGGGCTTGCCGGTGGCCGCCACCCTCAGGCCGAACTCGCCGACCACCTCGATGAGGATGCCCGTGCCAGGCGTGGTGCCCAGGAGCTTGATCGGGGCCGTCGTCTGGCGGGTCTCGCTCACGACGCCGAACGTGCCGTCACCGTTGGCCACCAGGTAGGTGACGGTCCGTGACTGCGAGGAAGCGCGCTGGGTGCCGGAGGTGGTGCTGGTGCCCAGCACCGACCCGGGGAACCCGGTGGCGGGGTCGACGGCACCGCCCGTGTTGAGCAGCTGCAGGTTCTCTGCGTAGCCGGCCCCGAAGGTGAGCGGCCGGCCCACCGGGCAGAACGCCGGGTCATAGGTCGCCGAGGCCGTGCCCCGAAGGGTGCTGGCGAAGGCGAGCGGGTCGAGGTTGAGCGGGATCTCCCGCACGATGGGGCCCTGGGGCGGCGGCGCGGTAGCCACGGCCAGCCCGGTCAGAAGCAACTGGTTCAGGGTCGTCTGCTGCTCCGAGGGCGTGACCAGCCCCACCTCGAGGCCGGTGCCTCGCCCGAGGGCGTTCTTTCCAGGCGTCGGCGGGGCCACGTTGATCCCGAACTCGTTCACGATCGGCGCGTTCAAACCCTGGGAGTTCACGGCGCCGCCCGAGAAGGCGGCTTCCGCGTTGGCGACCGTGGTCTCGCCTAGTTGGAGCGCTTCCGTGATCGTGGCCGCGCCCGAGCCGTACGCCGAAAACGGCTGCCCACTGAGTGGAGCCGCGCTCACCGGGGACGGCGAGAAGGCCAGAAGTCCCCCCAACACCATCGCCGCCGTCAACAGTCCAACTGCTCGCGTCCTCAAACGCTGCTCCTTTGCTCGTGGCCTCCCGCCGGAGAGCCTGACGCCCGTACCGCCAATAGTCTCGGTAGATTTGCTGAAGTC
>DATLHA010000204.1:0-19497 GCA_035540095.1 Acidimicrobiales bacterium
CGAGGAGACCGCCGGGGTGACGACGGACTGGCCGTTGGCGCCGAGGATCTGGAAGCTCGCACGGGCCGGGGTGCCGTAGGCGTCGACGCCACGGGCGTCCTTCTGGGTGGCCACGATCACGTAGTAGCCGGGCTGGCCCTCAGGGATGGCGAAGGTGGCGGAGATGTTGCCGGCCTTGTCGGGCTGGACGCTCGCCAACTCACTTCCCTCGGTTCCGTTCCAGCGCAGGACCACGGGGATGGACGCCGACAGGTTCTGAGAATTGACCCGGAACGAGGAGCCGGTGACGGTGACGGAGTCGCCGGCCTTGCCTGCGGTGCTGGAGAGGTTGAGGGTGGCGAGGTTGGTGCACGCGAACGCGGCGGCCCCGGCGATCACGGACGCGGCTGCTGCCGCCCCGAAGACGGTTGTTACCTTCCTTCGTAGGTTCATTCCTGAACTACCTGCCTTTGCTGTTTCGGCGCAAAGAACGCCAGTCGGCTGCCCACCTACCCTGAGTCTCCTACCTGGAGGCCGCAGCTTCAATAGGTGGATATGCCCTACACACGATTTGCAGCTACTGGCACCCTCACTGCAGACAACGGGTGCGGGGGAAGGGCTGGGTCGCACGCCGGGTGACCTGCACGGACGCGCAAATGGAGCGATCGTCTTCCCAGGAGACGACTTTAGGTGGGCAAGAAAAAGAACATCCCGTGGGAAGACGAATCGCTCGCCAACAGCGTGACGCTGTCACAGACTCCGGATCAAGCGGCCAATGGGTTCTGTAACCCGATTGACACACCACCCGGATTACTCCAATACAGACGCGACGAAACGACCGGAGCCCGCACCAGGCTCCGGTCGTCCGTCGGTATGAGGCGACCTACTTCTTGACCCGAGCCGGCTCTGCCGTGACACCGCCACGCCGGCTGGTCGCCAGCGCGGCGATGCCGGCGGCGAACATCCCGATGCCGGCGACGCCGAGGGCGACCAGCGCCAGAGTCCCGGCGCTCACGTCGTTGTCGGACCGGACCAGGGACGGAATCCGGTCTCCAGCGTCCGACGTGATGTCCGCGCCGACGACCGGGGTCTGGCCGCCGGCACCGACGACGTTCAGCACGGCCCGGATGGGCGACAGCGTGGTGCTGCCGCCCTGGACCTGGCTGACGATCAGCACGTAGCTGCCGGGGGCGGTGCCCTGCGGCACCGTGAAGGTGGCATTGATCGTCTGGTTGTCCGGCTTGTCCATCTGGGCGACGATGGGGCCGTCCAGGGCGTTCCATCGGACCTGTACCGGGTGGGCCTGGCGGAAACCTGTGCCGGTGAGCGTCACCTCTTCGCCGGCCCTGGCCGACACGGTCGAGAGGTTGACGACCGGACCGGAGACGCAGGCCCAGGCCGCGGATCCGGCGATCACCACTGCTGCGGCGCCGGCGAGCGCGCCGGCAGCGAGGCGTCGTGTGTACAAAGTCCCCCTCCTTCGTCGAAGCTTCGAGAGGCATCGTCGCCGAAGCACCCGGACGATCCTCGGCCGGCTCCGTTTCGGTTGGGTTACAGATCCGTCACGGAGTGGACGGCCGTGGCGCCGGTTCGGGGTTCAGGAGGTCGAACGGGACCCTGTCGGCAGGGATCTGCCGGGGGCTGGGGTCGGTGGGGACCCCGCAGCCCATCGCCAGCAGCAGGGCGGCCGCCGCCGCCCAGGGGGCGCGGCGCCTCACGGGACCACCGGCAGGCGCACGACGAACCGCGCCCCGCCGCCGGCTCGCTCCTCCACCCAGACCCGGCCGCCGTGGAGCCCGACGTGCTCGCGGACAAGGGCGAGGCCGAGGCCGCTGCCCTCGCCGGCGCCCCGCATGCCGGCGGCCCGGCCCCGGAAGAACCGCTCGAACACCGGCTCACGCTCCTCGGGCGGCACGCCGGCGCCTGCGTCCTCGACCGCGAACCCGGCCCAGCCGTCGTCCCGCTCGACGACGACCCGAGTGACCCCTCCCCCGTGGCGTTCGGCATTGTCGGCCAGGTTGGCCAGCACCCGCTCCAGGCGGCGCTTGTCGGCCCGCACCACCGTCTCCGCCGCCCCCGGGTCGAGGTGGACCTCGGGTGTCGGCTCCCGACGCGTGCGCAGCGCCTCCCGCACGAACTGGCCGAGCACCACGTCCTCCACGACCAGCTCCTCCACGCCGGCGTCGATGCGGCTGATCTCCAGCAGGTTCTCCACCAGGCGCTCGAAGCGGGCGATCTCGGCCGCCAGCAGGTCGAGGCCCAGACGTGCCCGTTCCGGCATCTCGTGACGGCGGGAGCTGACGACCTCCAGGGCGGCGGCCAGGGTGGTGAGGGGCGAGCGGAGCTCGTGGCTGACGTCGGAGGCGAACCGGGTGTCGCGGCGGATGCGAGCGAGGAGGGCCTCGGTCATCTGGTTGAAGGAGCCGGCCATGCGGGAGAGCTCGGGGTCCCCCGACTCCTCGAGGCGGACGTCGAACCGCCCGCTGGCCACGGCCGCCGCCGCCGCGGACACGGCGGCCACCGGAGAGAGCACCCGCCGGCTCGCCCACCAGCCGATCGTCGCCCCGGCGACCGTCGTCACCAGGGCGGCGGCGATGGATGAGTTGAGGAGGATGCGGAGGGTCCGGTCGAGCTCGACCAGTTGGAAGACCTCGAAGTACGCCCCGTCGACCGCCGGCAGCGGGATCCCGACGACCAGATGGGGCATCCCTCCCAAGGCGATGCGCTGCCGCGCCGGGGTGCCGGCGCCGACGGTCGTCAGCATCACCCGGGGGATGGCGTCGAGCCCCAAGCCCTCCGACGCCTTGTACCAGCCCCCTTTGTGGCGCAGCACCGGCGAAGACCGGGCCGGGGACTGGACCGACGCCAGGAGTTCCTCTATGACGGCGTCCTCCGACGCCAGAGCGGTGCGCACCAGGCGGGCGTTGGCGTAGGCCTGGCGCAGCCCCGAGGTCTCCCGCTGGCGGACGAGGTAGGAGCGGGCCAGCTCGTAGGTCAGGGTGGCCAGGCCGGCGGAGAGGACGAGGGCGCCGATGGCGAAGGCAAGCGTCACCCGGGTGCGCAGGCTGACCCGCCGGCCGGGTGTCACGGCTCCAGCTTGTACCCCAGGCCGCGCACGGTGACGATGTGCCGGGGATGGGTCGGGTCCTTCTCCACCTTCGTGCGCAGGCGGCGGACGTGGACATCGACCAGGCGGCCGTCGCCGAAGTAGCCGTAGCCCCAGACGCGGTCGAGCAGCACCTCACGCGTCAGAAGCCGTCCCGGGTTCTGGGCCAGCTCGCACAGCAGCTTGAACTCCGTCTTGGTGAGGGAGACGTCGACCCCGGCCACCCGCACCGTCCCGGCGTCGGGGACCACTTCGATGTCACCGAATCTGGGGTTGACCGGGCCGGGCTCCGACCGGGTGGTCCTCCGCAACAGGGCCCTGACCCTGGCCGAGAGCTCCTTGGGGACCGCCGGCTTGACGACGTAGTCGTCGGCGCCGGCCTCGAGGCCGGCGACCACGTCGTGGCTGTCGGAGCGGGCGGTGAGGATCAGGATCGGGACGTCGCTGCGGGCGCGCAGCCGGCGACACAGCTCGAAGCCGTCCATGCCGGGGAGCATGAGGTCGACGAGGACGACGTCGGGCTGCCGGCGGGCGATCGCTTCGAGCCCGGCCTCCGCGCTCTCGGCCAGCTCGACCACGTGCCCTTCGTCCTCCAGGACCATCTGCAGTGCCAGACGGATGCGCGCATCGTCCTCGACGATCAGCATCCGCGCCCCCATGGGGGCATGATCGCTCATCCGGGCCGGCGGCGGACGTTCTCGAGCGCCTCGCGCTTGGACAGGCCGGAGAGGACGCCGGCGCCGGGGCCCTCGACGAAGGCCACCACCGCACCGGGGTCGACCCAGGCCAGGTCGCGCAGCATCCACCCGATGGCCTTGCGGACGAAGAAGTCCGGGTGGGCGGCCCTGGCCAGGCAGGCGGTGAAGACCCACTCCCGGTCGATGTCGTGCCTCCAACCGCCCATGTGGATCAAGGCCGACCGGATGAGCCACAGGTCGTCGCCGGCCAGCCAGCGGTCCATCGTCGGCCGCAGCTCCGGGTGCCGGCGCACGATCTGACCGGCGCAGCCCCGGGCCAGCGGGTCACAGGTGTCCCACCACGGGTCCGTGGTGATCCAGCGGGCGACGTGGTCGACGAACGCCGGCGACGCCCTGGGCGCGAACCGCGCCGCCAGCAGGCAGCCGGCGTAGCGGTGCTCCCGTTCTGGCCGGTCCCACAGGGCGTCGATCGCGCCGGCCACGTCGGCCTCGTCGGTGGGACGGCCGCCGGCCGCCAAGGCGGCCCGGAACACCGCCTTCTGCGCCGGCGCCCTCGCCCCCAGGAACCTGAACTGGTGGCGCATGTACGCGGCCATGGGGCCGGCGGCGGCGGGAACGGCGGCCGCCGCCAGACCGTCGACGACCGCGGCCACGAACGCCTGGGACCAGGCGGTCACCCGCGGCGGAACCGGAAGCGGGTGGCGTCGACCGGCAGTGACGTCCAGGCCATCACCTTGGACGGCCGGAGACGCCACACTCCGCCGGCGTAGGCGCCTGCGGGCGGGGCGTAGCCGTACTTCTCTGCCGACGCCGCCCGCAGTCCCTCGACGGTGCCGGCGCCGGGATGGACCAGCTCGGCGGTGCCTTCCACGATGACCGCGGCGTCGCCGTCGCCGGCGTGGACGCTGGCCCGGCCGTCGAGCAGGAGGTTGCGGTGCTTCACCGTCTCCGCGCTGCCCCCGAACCAGAAGGCGCCGTCCACCCACAGGCCGTCGACGGGCACCGTGTGGGGCCGGCCGTCGGGGCGGACGGTGGCCAGCCAGACGTGCGGGGCGGCCTCCAGCCGGGCTCGGACGTCGGCCCAGACCAGGCGCTCGGACGGGGAGCCGTACCCTGCGGGCAGGTCCAGCCGCTCGACCGCCGGCTCGCCGGGCATGTCGCCGGCGCCGCCCTGGCTCGGAGGCGTGCCCGTCACGCCCCCGGATGGTACGTGCGCGACCATGGGACCGCATGGCTGATTCCGACGAGATCGACGGGCTGCGGGCCGAGCGGGACGAGTGGCGCCGGCGGGCCGAGGTGGCCGAGGCGATCGCCGCCGAGCGCCTGGCCCGGGCCGAGACCGCCGAGCACGCCCTGCGGGCGGCCGAGGCGGCCCTCGCCGGCCACCCCTCGGCGCTGCCCGCCGATGCCTCCGCGATCCGCGCCGCGCCGGCGGCGGCGGCCGAGGCCAAGCGGCCGGCGTCGCTGCTCGAGCGCTGGCGGCGCTACACCGACACCCTGAACTAGCACTTCTCCCGTGCTGTTCCACTCGCCGGCTTCGCCCGTCTCGGAGCAGTCCAGACGCCGCGAACTGAGGGTCAGGAAACGGTGGGCCACCGGCCTGCTGGCGTCCGTGGCCGGGATCTTCGTCGCCACCGCGGTGTGGGGCGGCGACGCCACGTGGGTCGGTTACCTGGAGGCGACGGCGGCGGCGTCGACGGTCGGGGGCCTCGCCGACTGGTTCGCGGTCACCGCCCTGTTCCGCCGGCCGCTGGGCCTGCCCATCCCCCATACCGCCATCATCGTGGAGCGCAAGGACCAGTTCGGCGCCACGCTGGCCACGTTCATGCGGGAGAGCTTCCTGACCCGCGATGTGCTGGTCGAGAGAGTCCGGGCCGCCGGCGTCGTCGGGCGCCTGGGCTCTTGGTTGGCCAAGGAGGAGAACGCCGCCCGGGTGGCGGCGGAGGTCTCCGACGCCGCCGTGGCCGGCGCCGATCTGCTCCGGGACGACGACGTCCACCGCGTGATCGAAGGCCTCGTCCGGGAACGGGTGGAGTCCACCCCCCTGGCCCCGCTGGCGGGCCGGGCCCTGCGCTTCTTCACCGGGGACGGCCGCCACGACGAGCTGCTGGACACGGTGCTGGTCGGCCTCGATCGCTACCTGCGGTCACACGGCCAGGAGCTGAAGGCCCAGCTCGCCGCCAAGTCGCCCTGGTGGCTGCCGGGCGCGGTGGAGGACCGGATCTTCGACCGCCTGCTCGACGGCGCCCGCAAGGCGCTCCAGGAGATGGCCGCCGACCCCGACCACGCCCTGCGCCGGCAGTTCGACGCCCGCCTGCGCCTGCTGGCCGCCGAGCTGGAGACCTCCGTCGAGCTCTTCGAGCGCGGGGAGCGGCTCAAGCACGACGTGCTGTCCCAGCCCCAGGTGCGGGAGTGGGTGGCGTCGCTGTGGGCCGACGCCAAAGTCGAGCTCCGGAGCCAGGCCTGCGACCCCCACTCGCACCTGCGCCGGCAGCTGGTGAGCGGGATCTCCTCCGCCGGCGGGCGCCTGCAGGACGACCCCGCCCTGGCCGCCACGGTGCAGACGGCGATCGAGCGGGGCGTCGGGTATCTGGCCGAGCACTTCGACGGCGACATCGCCGCCTTCATCAGCGGGACCATCGCCCGCTGGGACGCCGAGGAGACCGCCTCCCGCCTGGAGCTGCTCCTCGGCCCGGACCTCCAGTTCGTGCGCATCAACGGGATCGTGGTGGGCGCCGGCGCCGGCCTGGTGCTCCATGCCGTCTCCGCGGCGCTGTCGTGATGTGACCGGCCCTGAGGCGACCGGCCATACTCGCCACCGATGACATCCAAGTTCCGCATCGTCGCCCTTCTCGAAGCCGTGTCCTACCTCGGCCTGCTGGCGGCCACGATCTTCCATCGGGTGCTGGACGGCTCGGATGCGGGGATCAGCCTCCTCGGCCCCATCCACGGCATCCTCTTCCTGGCCTACGTGCTGCTGGCCCTGCTCATCCGCGAGGAACAGGGCTGGAGCGTGGGCCAGACCATCCTCGTCCTCGTGCTGTCGGCCGTGCCCTTCGGCGCCCTCTACGTCCACAGCAAGATGGTGCACGACCCCGCCCCCGCCACGACGTAGCGGGCCCCTTCCGGCTCGACGGCCGGACGGCCCCCCGCACCGGCGCGTCCCCGGGGCATCGGGGCCGCCATCGCCAGGGCGCTCGACGCCTCGGGCGTGGTCCGCACGCCCCAACCGGGCTGCCTACGCCGCCTGGCCTCCGACGCGGCCCGGTTCGTGATCGGTGAGACGGTGTGTGCGCCGACGGCGGCATGGCGAGAACCCTCGACTTGTACGGCGGTCCGGTGTGACAGTTAGGTTCGGGCCCAATGGCACTCGCACACACGGGAGGCGGACGTGGCTGAAGGTCTGGAGGAAGCTCGCCGGAAGCTCGACGAGGAGTACGGCCAGGTGCGACGCCATGTCGACAGGATCCACGCCGCCCTCGGCCGGGTGGACGCCGCCGGGCCCGAGGACGAGCTGTACGAGCTCCTGAAGGATCTGGAGGACGTGGTCAAGGAGGTCCGAACGGGCGGGGTCGTCGGCTCCGGCGCCCGGGGCCACAAGAAGGCGCTCGAGAACTACCGCCACCGCAAGCTCGACTGACGACACCGCGACGGAGGGCCGGGGGTTCTGCGCCTGGCGAGAAGCGCGGGAACTGCCTTTGGGAGGTCCGGCCTCTCCGCCGCTCGGTGTCGTGCACGCCTTTCGTCGGTGAAGCCGGCGGCAAACTTGAGTAGGACGGCTAGGTTTTTCCCGTGTTCCTGGGTGAAGACCTCCTCCCCTACCTGGTGCTGGCCCTCGGCGCCGCCCTGGTGTTCGGGAACGGTCTCGCCCTGGTGCGGCCCCCCAGGGACGCCAAGAAGGACGAGCTGGCCCGGGCGCCGGTGGGGCGCAGTGCGGTGATGATCGTCATCGGGTTCGTGGCCGCCATTTGGGCCCTGGCCAGCCTGGTCTCTGGCTGAGCGGGCCGCCATCGGGGGGTCCCGCCGCTGGGCGGCGGCAGGCGGCATCGCCGGGCCGGTGGCCTTCGTCGCCGCGTGGGCCACCCTCGGCGCCGGTGCCGCGGGCTACGACCCCACCCGGGACGCCATCAGCCGGCTGGCGGCCTACGGCGCCCCGACCCGGGTGGCGATGACCGCCGGCCTGGTGGCCCTGGGCGCCGGCATGGGCCTCTACGGGCTGGCGCTGCGGCCCCGGCCCGCGTGGCCGCTCCCCGTGGTCAACGGGGGGGTCACCCTGGCCGTGGCTGCGTTCGCCCTCGGGGGGAAGGTCGACGCCGTCCACGGCGCCTTCGCCGGCCTCGGGTACGCCACTCTGGCCGCCGTCCCGGTGGTCGTCGGGCGCCGGCCCCTGCCGGTGGCCCTGGGGCTCGTGTCCGGCCTGTGCCTGCTGCTCACCGCCGTCGTGGAACGCGACGGGCTGTTCCAGCGCGTCGGGCTGACCGTCGCCCAGGCCTGGATCGCGGTCAACGCGCTGGGCCTGCTGCGATCCCCCACACCGTCGTCCACGACTCCTCCGGCTCGAGCACGCGCAGGCCGTCGCCGGTGACGAAGGCGTTGGGCGCGCACGTCATGGGCTCGATGGCCAGGCCCCGCCGGCGCCGGCTCGGCGCCAGCGTGTCGCCGGTGAAGACCATGACCCAGCGGTAGGAGGCGTCCCACCAGAGGGTCACCCGGCGCTTCCCGTCGGGAGCGGCCAGGAGGGCCTCGTTGCCGGTCAGATCAGTGTAGGCGTGGTCGACGGCGCGCGCACCGATGGGCCTGGCCTCCCGGAAATCGAAAGGGGTGCCCTCCACCGCCACCGCCCCCGTCGGGATGCCGCGGTCGTCGGCGTCGAGCCGGGTCTCGGCGGGCAGGAGCAGCACGGCGGCGTCCACCAGGTCGGTGCCCACGGTGATGTACGGGTGGGCACCGGCGCCGTAGGGACAGGGGCGGTCGCCGCCGTTGGTGGCGGTGGTGGCCACGGACAGGCCGCCGGCGCCGAGCCGGTACTCGACGGCCAGCTCCAGGGTGAACGGGTAGCCGGGCTGGGGGTGCAGGACCAGCTCCATGACCAGCCGGTGGTCCTCCTGGGCCGTCGCCGCCCAGTTGGCCCACCGGACAAGGCCGTGGCTGGCGTTGTGCCGGCCCGGCTCGGTGAGGGCCAGTTGCAGGTCGGCGCCGGCGAAGGAGTACCTGCCGTCGGCGATGCGGTTGGGCCATGGGATGAGGTGCTGGCCCCGGCCGCCGTCGGCCATGTCGTCGACGCCGTAGCCGTCCAGCACGTCGACGCCGTCGACCGTGTAGGTCCGCAGGCCGCCGCCGACCTCGACGACCGACGCCTCCTGGCCGTCGACCTCCAGCCAGTACTGGTCGCCGGAGGGGTTCACTCGTCTTCGAATCGTCCGCCGAGGTGCTTGGCCAGGAAGCGCTCGGCGTGGGCGTAGAACTTCAGCCGGTTCTCCGGCTTTGCGAACCCGTGGCCCTCGTCGGGGAAGAGCATGTACTCGTGGTCGATGCCCTTCTCCTGGAGGGCGGCCACGATCTGCTCGGACTCCGCCTGCTTGACCCGGGGGTCGTTGGCCCCCTGGGCGATGAGGAGGGGGATGCGGATGTCGCCGGCCTTGGACAGGGGCGACCGCTCCCACATGAACTCCTCTTCCGTCTCGGGATTGCCGACGCGGGTGTGGAACTGGGCGATCATCGGCGCCCAGTAGGGCGGGATGGACTCGATGAGGGTCTTGAGGTTGGACGGGCCCACGATGTCGACCGCGCAGGCGAACACGTCGGGGGTGAAGGCGGCGCCGGCCAGCGCCGCGTAGCCCCCGTAGGAGCCACCGTAGATGGCCACCTTCGACCGGTCGGCGTAGCCCTGGTCGACGACCCAGTCGACGGCGTCGAGCAGGTCGGTGTGCATCTTGGCGCCCCACTGCTTGTCGCCGGCGTTGACGAAATCCTTGCCGTAGCCGGTGGAGCCCCGGAAGTTCACCTGCACGCACAGGTAGCCCCGGTTGGCCAGCCACTGAGCCTCCGGGTTGTAGCCCCAGGTGTCGCGGGCCCACGGGCCGCCGTGGACGTTGAGCACCGTGGGCAGGTCCCGGCGGTCGGCGCCGGGCGGGAACGTGAGGTAGCCGTGGATGGTGAGGCCGTCGCCGGCGGTGTAGGAGAAGGGCTCCATCTTGGCCAGCTCGTACTGCGACAGCGCCGGCTGGTGCTCGAAGAGGAACGTCGCCTCCTTCGAGTCCCGGTCGTAGGCGTAGTAGCGGACGGGGCCGTCGTCGTTCATGTAGGCGGCCAGCCACGTGCGATCCGTGTCGTCGTGGCCGGTGAGGTTGAGGTCGCCGGGGTCGAGGGCGAACAGCTTCTGTGCGTCCTCCTCGATGCCGGGGTCGAGGATCTGGTAGCTGGCCCGCTCCTTGACGAACGTGACGGCCTGCGGCTCCCGGGTGTCGGGGTGGAGGCGGACACCGCCGACGTCGTACTGCGGGTCCTCGGCGATCACCGTGGTCTCACCGGTGGCGATGTCGAGTCGGACCAGGCGGCCGGCGTTGGCGCCGACCGAGGACACCATCCACATGCCGGCGCCGTCGAGGGTGAAGGAGATGGGCGACGTGGTCAGGGAGTCGTCCTGGCCCCACTGGAGAAGCGGGCGCCACTCGTCCTCCTCCGTGTCCCGCACCATCAGCACCATCCCGCCGTCGGGCAGGGGGGCGAGGCCGGCGCGGACCTTGAAGTCGGCGTCGGCCAGGAAGCCGATGAAGCCGGGGTTGACCACGATCTTCTCGATCTCACCGGTGGGGAGGTCGAGCCGGTAGACGTCGTGGAGCTGGGGGTTGTCCTTGTTGATGCCGACGAGGATCGTGTCGGGGAAGCACTTGTCGGTCTCGTCCACCCGGGCCTGCACACCCTCGAAGGGGGTGACGTCCTGGGTCTCGCCGGTCTCGAGGTCGACGGAGAAGAGGTGCCAGTCCTCGTCGCCGCCGGCGTCCTGGATGTAGAGCAGGTGGCGGTCGTCGTGGGCCCAGAAGAACGACCGGATGCCGCGGTCGCGGTCGTCGGTGACGGCCTCGGCCTTGTCGAGGTCGGCGCCCACCTGGTTCACCCACACGTTCAGGACGCCCTCGTCAGGGGCGATCCAGGCCAGGCGCCGGCCATCGGCTGAGATACGAGGGCTGACCCGCTCCGGGTTGCCGAACAGGACCTGGCGGGGAACGAGGGGCGCGGTGGTCATGGCCGCCAGCCTGGCAGATCGACGATGGTCCTCCGGCGGTGTTCGCGCGGGCGCCGCCGGCGGGTTGACGGCCTGACGCCGACGTGCCAAACGGGCGCCCCACCGTTTAGCGTCGGTACCCGTGAGCCAGTCCGCCGTCGGCGACCTTTCCCCGCTCGACACCTTCATGCGCCGGCTCCTCCGGCTGCCCGCCGGCACCGACCCGAGCGCCACTGCCGAGAAGGCCTTCGGCACGTCGATCCTGATCTCGACGGTCCGCTGCCTGCTGACCTACGTCCTCCTGCCGCTGCTGAAGCCGGTCATCGACCTGAGCGGCGGCGTCGGCCCCGTCCTGGGCCTGGTCATCGGGGCCGTCTCGGCCACGGCCATCGTGTACTCGATGCGCCGGTTCTGGCGGGCCAACCACCGCATGCGGTGGGCGTACACCGTGGTGGGCGGCGGCATCCTCGTGCTGTTGGCCGTCCAAGCGGTGGGAGACGTCGCCGCCCTTCTCTGATGCCGCGCCGCGCCACCGCCCCCCTGTGGTTCGCCGGCGGGATCCTCTCCGTCGGCATCGGGGGCATCGGTGTGGTCGTCCCCGGCCTTCCGACCACGGTCTTCTTCATCGTCGCCGCCGCCTGCTTCTCCAAGAGCAGCCCCCGCTTCGAGCAGTGGGTGCTCAACCTCCCCAAGATCGGCCCCACGGTCCGTGACTACCGGGCCGGCCTCGGCATGCCCCGCCGGTCGAAGGTCATCGCCGTCACCATGATCGTCGCCGTGTCGACCCTGAGCGCGGCGCTGGCCGGCGGGCCGCTGGCCTGGGGGATCGCCGCCCTCGGCCTGGTCGGCGCCCTCTACGTGACCTTCCGGGTGCCCACGCGCGAGCGGGTGCTGGGCCGGCGCCGGCCGCCGGCTCCCTGACTGTCGGCCGCTGCGTTCAGAACCCAGTGATCGCGCGACCACGCCAAACGGCCGTCCGCGGCCACGGATGGTGATTCAAGGCCTAGAGTCCGCCCTCAAAATTCGCGTGCCAGTCGACCTTTGCGCCAGAGCTGGGGACGCACCTCGGGCCAACACCAGAAAGATGAGGAAGCAGATGCGACGACTCCTGACCGTTCTCCGATCGCGGCCGGCGGTGGTGGCAGCCGCCGTCCCGGTGGCCCTTGCCTTGATGGGCGCCAACGCCCTGGCCAACCATGACTCCGGCACCGTCCACGCCTGCACCAACTCCCAGGGCCAGGTCCGGATCGTCGACGCTGCGTCCGAATGCAGGAATGCCGAGACGGCCATGGAATGGAACAAGCAGGGTCCGCAAGGCATCCAGGGCCCCCAGGGCATCCAGGGCATCCAGGGCCCCCAGGGATTGCAGGGACCCAAGGGGGACACCGGACCGCAGGGGACGGTAGGACCGCAGGGCCCCCAGGGGGAGGCGGGACCGGAGGGCCCCCGGGGCGACCCGGGCGACTCCGGCCCCGCCGCGTATGCCTGGATCGGCGCCACCGGCCACGTCTTCATTGCCGGTCAGTGGAGCAAGAACCTGATGGGGGCGAACGTGGTCAAGGCCACACAGCAACCGGGCCGGTACTGCATCAGGGGCCTCTCCTTCCAGGTGCGGAGCGCCCAGGTGACGATGCAGGAGGTCCCGGCATTCGGTACGACGACATTGCCGATCAACGATCAGAAGCTGAACCATCCATACTGCGAGGGCGGTGACGTCCTCGTGACGACGCACGACGGGAGCGGGGCGCTGGCCGACCGGGCCTTCACGATCTGGCTCACCGACTAGTCGGACGGGCTATCCCACCGGATGAGGGTGGACTCCCACGGGAACGGACCAGGGCCGCGATCACCGGCCCATCGTCGCTGACTTCATCGGACCGGCCTGGCTGCAGTTGCCCGCTCATTCGGCGGGTGACTGCAGCCGGCTGGGGAAAACGAGAGCCAGGTCGGCCACCAGGCCGTAGTGGTCGGAGGCGCACAAGGGCCCGAGCGGCCCAGGGAGGGGTGTGGAGGCCCACTCGACCTCGTCGAAAGCCACCCGGGCGTCGGCCACCTCGACCAGGTCGTTGACGAACACGTAGTCCAGGACGCTGCCGGCGCCGGCGTCGACCCGCAGGGGCGTGGGCACCGTGCGGGGCGGTTCGCCGCCGTGGACCACCACGTGGGCCGAGCGCAGGCGCCCCGAGAGCAGCTCGATGGTCGGTGAGCCGGGGCGGGCGTTCAGGTCGCCCATGAGGACGGCCGGCCCCCGGCGCCGGCGGTCCATCCAGTCGAGGAGGCGCTGGGCCTGGGCCGAGCGCAGCGCCTCCCCGCCGAGGCCGAGGTGGGCGTTGTAGACGTCGAGGGTGCCCTCGGCCGAGCGGACGGTCACCCGCTGGGCCACCCGGGAGTCGGCCGCCAGGTCGAGCCAGGCGGTGGAGACCACCGACACCCGGCTCAGGACGCCGATGCCCTCCCACAGGCCGGCGGCGCCCGTCTTGGGCCGGCGGTGGGATGCGTACCGGAGCCGGCCCCCGGTGACCAGCTCCACCTCGGCGGTGATCCAGCGGGCCTGGTCCGGCCACATCCGCACCTCCTGCACGGCGATCACCTCCGGCGCCAGCGCCACCAGCTGGCGGACGAGCAACTCCCGCCGGGCCCGCCACCGGTCGGCGGTGTTCCGCAGGTTGAGGGTCGCCACGCGCACCGCCCTATCGTCGCGGGACATGGAACGCCGCACCAAGATAGTCGCCACCCTGGGGCCGGCGTCAGATGCCCCCGACGTGGTGCGGAAGATGATCGACGCCGGCATGAACATGGCCCGGCTCTCCCTGGCCCACGGGCCGGTCGAGGAGACCCTGGACCGGGTGGAGGTGGTCCGGAGGGCTGCCGCCGACGCCAAGCGCACGATCGGCGTCCTGATCGACCTCCCCGGGCCCAAGATCCGCACCGCCGACTTCGCCCGGGAGATGTACCTGACCGAGGGGGAGTCGGTGGAGCTGGTGCCGGGCGGCGACGGCGCGACCAGCGACTGGCGCCGGATCGCCGTCGACCACCCCGAGGTGGTCGCCCACCTCGAGGCCGGCGACCGGGTACGCCTGGGCGACGGCGTGGTGACCCTTGTCGTCGAGGAGGCCGACGGGGACCGGGCGGTGGCCCGGATCGACTCGGGCGGGCGGCTCATGGGCCGCCCCGGCGTGTCGTTGTCCAGCACCCGGTTCCGCATGGAGTCCCCTACCGCCGAAGACCTCCGCCTCCTCGACATCGTCTGCCGGGCCGACATCGACGCGGTGGCCATCTCCTTTGTCCGCTCGGCCGCCGACGTGGAGCGGGTCCGCGGCGCCACCGGCCAGGACGGTCCCATGCTGGTGGCCAAGATCGAGACCCAGGAGGCGGTCGACGCCCTGGAATCGGTGATCGCGGTGACCGACGGGGTGATGGTGGCCCGGGGCGACCTGGGCCTGCGCTGCGCCCTGGAAGACGTCCCCCACTACCAGAAGCGGATCATCGCCACCGGCGTCTCCTACGGCCTCCCGGTCATCACCGCCACCCAGATGCTGGAGTCGATGCTGCACGCCCCGTCGCCCACCCGGGCCGAGGTCAGCGACGTGGCCAACGCCGTGCTCGACGGAACCAGCGCCCTCATGCTCTCGGGTGAGACCGCCGTCGGCCATGACCCCGTCGAGGCCGTCGCCACCATGGCCCGGATCGCCACCCGGGCCGAGAAGGAGTTCGACTACCTCGGCTGGGGCCGGGCCCGCGGCATGCAGCAGGTGGCCGAGAGCCGGGGCAAGTCGGCGTCCCGCCGGGTCACCGCTGCCCTGTCGGCCGCGGCCTGGAGGGCGGCGACCGACGCCGGCGCCACCGTCATCATCGCCTGCACCAACTCCGGCACGACGGCCCGGTCCATCTCCCGGTTCCGGCCCGTGGTACCCATCCTGGGGGTGACGCCCTCGGCCCGGACCGCCCGCCAGCTGTCGGTGGCGTGGGGGATCACGCCGATCTTCTCCCAGGAGCGGTCGACGACCGACGACATCATCTGGTTCGCGGTGAAGGAGGCGGTCGACGCCGGCATGGCCAAGAAGGGCGACATCGTCGCCGTCCTGGTCGGTTGGACCGTCGAGCCGGTCCCCACCACCGACACCCTGCGCCTGGTGAGGATCTAACCCCCGACGGTGAAGGCTTCGTGGGCGCCGCTCACGAACAGGCCCGGCTGGGGGCCGCCGGCGATCACATGGAGACGGTCCCCCAGGGCGGCGACACCCAGGCCGTGGCGGGGCGTCGCCAGGGACGCGACCCGGGACCACCGGCCGCCGGACAGGCACTCGATCGAGGCGATGGTCCCGGTGGGCTCCTCCCCGCCGGCCACGCACGGCCGCCCCCCGGCCTCGGCCGCCGACGTCCCACCCCTTGTCTCGTTCAGCCCGGGTTCGGCCCGCCAGCCGCCGCCGGCCGCCGGATCCCACGACTCGACGGTGGCCTTGTTGGTGTCCAGCCCGCCGAGGCGGCCGGCGATGGCGTAGATGCGCCCTCCGGAGCCGGCGGCCGCCAGGTGGTCACGGGGCTCGGACATGTCGGGGCCGGCGGTCCACGACCGCGACCCGGGCGTGAACACCTCGGTGCGGGCCAGGAAGCCACCCCGGTCGTCGGTGCCGCCCACGGCCACGAGCCGCCCGCCGGCGGCGGCCATGGCCAGGCCGCCACGAGGCCCGGCGGCCAGCGCCGGCTCCTCCCGCCACGCCCGGTCGTCGCGCCCCAGGCTGAGGACCCGGGACCGGGCCACCCAGTCCTGCCCGGCCCGGTTGGTGTAGCCGCCGGCGACGTACACCCGGTCGCCGAGGGCGGCCATGCCGGAGTGGTGCAGGCCCAGGGGCAGGGCCGGCGCCGCCTCCCAGCGGTTGGCCGCCGCGTCGTACATGTCGACCCGGTCGCTGGCCGCCCCGTCGAGGGTCAGGCCGCCGGCGACCACGATGCGGCCGCCCAGCACCGCGGCGGCGACCTCGGTGCGGGGAACGGCGAGCTCGGCCAGGGCGGCCGGCGCCCCGGCCACCGTGGTCGTCGCCGGCGCCGGCGCCCGCGGATCCTCGGTGCCGGAGCCGGAGCAGGCGCCGGCCACGAGGGCGACAACCACTAACGTCACCGTGCGCGCCTTCACGCCTGGATGGTACGCAGGGCGGGCCTATGCGCACCGAGCAGGAGCCACGACGACGCAGTGCCGGCAGCGGGCGGGCCACACTGGCCTTCCTCGGGGTCGCCGGCGTGCTGTTCGTCGTGTCCGCCGTGGCCTCGATCTGGCTGCCCGACCCGGGCAACCAGGTCATCCCGCCGTTCCGGGGCTGGCGCTGGCTGCAGGGGTGGGCCCAGTGGGACTCGGGGTGGTACTTCGCCATCGCCACCGGCGGCTACGGCTACATCCCGGGCCGGCAGTCGACGATCGCCTTCTTCCCGACCTATCCCCTGGCCATGCGGGCCGTTGCCGTGGTGGTGGGCAACGCCTATGTGGCCGGCATCGTGGTGACGCTGGCATCGGGTGCGGCGGCCACCCGGCTGTTCTTCGCCTGGCTGTCCGCCCGGTTGACCCCCGCCGGCGCCTGGGCCGCCCTCGGGCTGATGCTCCTCTACCCCTACGCCTTCTTCCTGTACGGCGCCGTGTACCCGACGGCCCTGTTCGTCATGGTCATCGTCGGTGCCTTCCTGCTCCTCGAGCACGACCACCCGTGGCTGGCCGGCCTGGCCGGCGCCCTGGCCACCGCCGCCCGGCCGACCGGCGTCATCCTGGTCATCGCCCTGGCTGTGCGGGCCTACGAGCGCCGGCGCCAGGCCGGCGGGCGGCTGGGATGGCGCGACGCCGGCGTGCTGGTGTCCGCCCTCGGCCTGGCCGGCTTCTGCTTCTACCAGTGGCGCCGGTTCGACGACCCGTTCGCCTTCATCACCGTCCAGGAGGCGTGGGACCAGGAAAGCGGGCTACGCACGTGGCTCAAGTTCAGGTTCTTCGAGGACCTGGGCACCCTCGACGATCGGAACATCCTCGGTTCGCTGTCGTACCTGGCCCACCCGGTGCTCACCTTCGCCGCCCTGGCCCTCGTGCCCCGGGTCTTCCGCCGGTTCGGCTACGGCTACGGCACCTACGCCCTGCTGGCGGTCCTGGTGCCGGCGCTGGCCACCAAGAACTTCTTCGGGATGGCCCGTTACGTGCTGGCCGCGTTCCCGTGCTTCGCCGTCGCCGGCGAGCTACTGGCCGAGCGCCCCCGCCTGGCTCGGGTGGTGTACCCGGCGCTGGCCGTCGCCCTCCTCGCCCTGACCGCCGCCTACAGCCAGGGCCAGTACCTGTCCTGAGCTACGCCGGCCGGGCGCCGACCGAGCCGGCGATGAACGCCACCAGCTTGTCGACCGTGCCCTGCTCGCGAGGCGCCTCGGCCACCGGCGGGCCCAGGCCGTGGGAGTCCATGTCCAGCGGGTCGAAGGGCCGCACCGGCGCCGTCAGCACCTGCTGGAGGCTGGAGCTGGCGTTGGGGGCCACCACCGCCTCCTTGCGCGGGCCGGCCAGGTTCTGGCTCAGGCGCTCGCTGTCGACCGCCTTCACCGCCGTGGACCTCTCGCCCGTGGCCAGGAACACCGGCTGCTTGACGGCCCTGGCGTCGTTCACGGGGTCGATGGAGAACATGGCCCTCAAGAAGGCGTCCTGGTTGGGCGGCAGCAGGGACTGGAACTCCGGGCGCATGACGTCGCGGCCGGGCAGCGTGCCGTTGGCCAGCAGGTTGCCGATCATGGCCCGGTAGGCATCGGCCGACGCCGGCCCGTGGGTGAAGCGGTAGTTGTCGGCCCACACCTCCACCAGAGGCCGCCCAGGGGTGGAGATCAGGGCCAGGCTCTTGATCCGCTCGTCGGTGGCGGCCAGCTTCATGGCGATGACGCCGCCCATGTCGTGGCCGATGACGGCCATGCGGTTGGCGTCGACCTCCTGGCGCTGGCTGAGGTACTTCAGCGCCTCCCGGGCGTCTTCCACCATGTCGTCCCAGCTCAGCTGCTGGCCGGACTCCAGCTGGCTGTCGCCGATGCCCCGGTGGTCGTAGCGGAGGGTCACGACGCCGGCGGCGGTCAGGCTGGCGCTGAGGTCCTTGTAGAGGGGGTCCGGCGGCCGGGCGACGATGGGACCGTCGCGGTTGGTGGCGCCGGGCCCCGGGACGATCAGCACTCCCGGCGACGGCCCCTTGGCGTCGGGGGGAACGTGCAGGGTGGCGCCCAGCTTGAGCCTGGCCGCCCCGGGGATGGAGACGTCGCGCTCGCCGGGCGTGGGCCTGAACTCCTCGTCGAGGCCGGCGTTCTCCCCTCCGCCACCTCCCGAGCAGGCCCCCGCCACGATGGCGAGCGCAGCGACGAGCGCCAGCAGCCGGCCCCCTGGGCGGAGGGCGGCGCCGGTGCTCGGCGGTGATGGCCGGGACCGTTGGTACCGCCGCAGTCGTCGCACGCCGACAGTGTACGGATTGCCCATAGTCGGCGAATCAGGGAGAACCCCGAGGAAACCCCGAGCCGGATCTGGCCGTAGTGTGGTGCGATGGGCGCAGATGTCCTGGTGCGGAACAACGTCAGGGTGTCCGGGAACCCCGACGGGCGGCCGATGATGTTCGCCCACGGCTTCGGGTGCGACCAGAACATGTGGCGCTTCGTCGCCCCGGCGTTCGAGGACCGGTACCGGACGGTGCTGTTCGACTACGTCGGCGCCGGCGCCTCGGACCTGGCCGCCTACGACCCCGACCGCTACGCCAGTCTCCAGGGGTACGCGGCCGACGTGGTCGAGATCTGCGAAGCACTCGACCTGCACGACGTGGTGTTCGTCGGCCACTCGGTGAGCGCCATGGTCGGCGTCCTCGCCGCCGGCGCCGCGCCCGACCGGTTCGGCGCCCTGGTCCTGATCGGGCCCTCGCCCCGCTACATCGACGAGGGCGACTACGTCGGCGGGTTCACCGAGGAGGACATCGACGACCTTTTGGCCTCGCTGGACAGCAACTACCTGGGATGGTCGAGCGCCATGGCGCCGGTGATCATGGGCAACGCCGACCGCCCGGAGCTGGGCGCCGAGCTGACGGCCAGCTTCTGCCGGACCGATCCCGAGATCCAGAAGCGTTTCGCCCAGGTCACGTTCCTGTCCGACAACCGCGCCGACCTCGCCCGGGCGACGGTCCCGGCGCTGGTCCTGCAGTGCTCCGACGACGTGATCGCCCCCGACGTGGTCGGCGAGTACGTCCACCGGCACCTGCACGGAAGCCAACTGGTGAAGCTGCAAGCCAGCGGCCACTGCCCCAACCTGAGTGCCCCGGAGGAGACGGTCGCCGCCATCTCCTCCTTCCTCGGCGGTTGAGCGAGGGCGACGGCTTCTATGCCGCGCTGCTCGAGGACGACCCCGAGGAGCTCTACGACAACGCCCCCTGCGGGTACCTGTCGACGCGCCCCGACGGGACGATCGCCAAGGTCAACGCCACCCTGCTGACCTGGACCGGCTACGACCGAGG
>DATLHA010000205.1:0-4100 GCA_035540095.1 Acidimicrobiales bacterium
GTGGGCCATGTGGGACCGGGTGCAGTTCCCGCCCGTGGAGTGGCTGGTCGACTGCGACGTCTTCCACGCCACCAACTTCATCGCCCCACCGTCGCGCAAGGTGCCGGTCGTGGTGACCGTGCACGACATCAACTTCGTCCATCGGCCCGAGGCGGTGACCCCGGGCGTGCGCCGGATGGCCCGGCTGCTCCCCGACATACTCCGCCGGGCGGCCGCCATCATCACGGTCTCGAGCTTCACCCGCCAGGAAGTCGTCGCCTGGCTCCCCGAGGTCGCCGACAAGGTGACGGTCATCCACAACGGCAGCCACGCCCGGGCCGCGCCGGCGATCGGCCCCGACGGCGACGGCAGCCCGCCGTACGCCCTCATGCTCGGCACGCTCGAGCCCCGGAAGAACCTGCCGCTGGCCCTCGACGCGCTGCGCATCCTGCGCCAGCGGGGGGTCGACCTGCGCCTGGTGCTGGCCGGCGGCAGGAGCAGCCTGCTGGACGTGCCCGCCCTGCTCCGCAAGCGGGGCCTGGGCGAGCCCGAGGTCACCCGCACCGGCTACGTCGACGACGCCCGGGTGTCCGCCCTGCTGGCCGGCGCCCGGGTGCTGGTCTTCCCGTCGCTCTACGAGGGGTTCGGCATGCCCCTGCTCGAAGGCATGGAGGCCGGCGTGCCGGTGGTCGGGGTGCGGGCCGGCGCCACACCCGAGACGGTGGGCGACGCCGGCCTCCTCGTCGAGCGGGGCGACGCCGAAGCCTTCGCCGACGCCATGGAGCAGGCCGCCTTCGACGAGAGCGTGCGGGCCCGCCTCATCCCCGCGGGCAAGGCCCAGGCGGCGAAGTTCACGTGGGAGCGGGCGGCGGCCACGACACTCGATCTCTACCGGCGGGTGAGCAGTCTCTAGTCCCGTGCGGGTCCTGGTCGTCGCCGAGCAGCTGCGCCGGCCGGTCGAGGGAGGCATCGGCACCTACGCCCGCGGGTTGCTGCGGGCCCTGGCCGCGCTGCGCGTGGACGTGACCATCTGGGCCAGCCGCGTCCCCGCCGCCGGCCCCGACCCGCTGGCCGCCCTCGGCCGGGTGGTGACGTCCCCGCTGCCGGCGCCGGCCCTGGTGCGGGCGTGGGACCGGGGCCTGGTCCGCCCGCCCGGCAACCCCGACGCCGTGCACGCCACGTCGTTCGCCATGCCGCCGGCGGGGCGGGCGCCGATGTCGGTCATGGTCCACGACCTGGCCTGGCGCCACTTCCCCGAGGCGTACCCGGACCGGGGCCGGCGCTGGCACGAGGCGGCGCTGGGCCGGGCCCTGGCCCGGGCGGGGCTGCTCATCGTCCCCTCCGCCACCGTGGCCGACGACCTGCTCGCCGCCGGCGCCCCCGCCTCGCGGGTCGAGGTCGTCGAGGAGGGGTGCGACCACCTCGCCGCACCCGACGACGACGCGGCCGGCGCCCTCCTGGGGCAGCTGGGCGTCACCGGCGACTTCCTCCTCACCGTCTCCACGCTCGAGCCGCGCAAGAACCTGCCCCGCCTCCTCGCCGCCTACGACGCCGTGCGCACCGAACTGCCGCCGCTGGTCGTCGTGGGGCCGGCGGGCTGGGGCCCCGAGGTCCGGCCGGGGCCCGGGGTCGTCCTGGCCGGCGCGGTGTCCGGCGGCACGCTCACAGCCCTCTACGGCCGGGCCCGGGTGATGGCCTACGTGCCATTACGGGAGGGCTTCGGCCTGCCCGTCGTCGAGGCCATGTCGTGCGGGGCCCCGGTCGTCGCCAGTGCGGTGCCCAGCGCCGGCGGCGGCGCGCTCGAGGTCGATCCTTTCGACGTCGACGCCATCGCCGGCGCCCTCGTGCGGGCGGCCACCGGCGACGGCCTGCGGGCCGACCTGGTGGCGGCGGGGAAGGCCCGCGCCGGGGCGCTCACCTGGGACCAGGCAGCGCGCCGCCACCTCGAGCTGTGGAAGATGATGGTCGGATGAGCAACCGGGTGCGGGTCGCCCTCGACGCCAGCGCCATCCCGGAGCCTCCGGGTGGCGCCGGCCGCTACGTGCTGGCGCTGGCCGGCGAGCTGGCCCGCCGCCACGACGTCGACCTCGCCGTGGTGAGCAGGACCGGCGATGCGGCCCGGTGGCCGCCGCCGGTGGCGGCCAAGGCGCCGGCGTTGCGCCCCCTCCGGCTGGGGTGGGAGCAGGTCGGTCTGCCGCGGGTGGTGCGGGGGCTGGGCGTCGACGTCCACCACGGGCCCCACTACACGGCGCCGCTGGCCCTCGGCCTGCCCTCGGTCGTCACCATCCACGACCTCTCCTTCTTCACCCATCCCGAGTGGCACCAGCGCACCAAGGTGGCCTTCTTCAGGGGGGCCATCCGGACGTCGGCCCGCCGCGCCGCCGCCCTCATCGCCGTCAGCGTCGCCACCGCCGACCTGCTCGACCAGCGGGTCGGGCCCCGGGTGCCCGTCCACGTCGTCCCCCACGGCGTCGACCACAGCCGGTACCACCCCGACGACGCCGGCGACGACGCCGCCTTGGCCCGGGCCGGCGTGCGCCCGCCCTACGTCGTCTTCGTCGGCACCCTGGAGCCCCGCAAGGACGTACCCACGTTGATCCGTGCCTTCGACCGCATCGCCGGCGCCCAGCCGGACCTGACCCTCGTGCTGGCCGGCGCCCCGGGGTGGGCGGCCGGCGCGGTGGACGCCGCCGTCGCCGGCGCCGCCCACGGCGACCGGGTGCGGGTGACCGGCTACCTGCCCGAAGCCGACCTGCCCGCCCTGCTGCGCCAGGCCGCTGCGGTGGCCTACCCGTCCCTGGAGGAGGGCTTCGGCCTGCCCGTCATCGAGGCCCTGGCCTGCGGGGCGCCGGTGGTCACCACCGTGGGCACGGTGATGGAGGAGGTGGCCGCCGGCGCCGCCTTCCTGGCCCCGCCGGGCGACGACTTCCGCCTGGCCGGCGCCCTGGAGGCGGCCATCGAGGGCGACGCCGAGCGCCGGGAGCTCGGCCTCAAGGTGGCCGCCCGCCACACGTGGGAGGCGTCGGCGGCGGCCCACGCCGACGTGTACCGGTCTGTGACCTGAGGCGTGGCCGTCAGTTGAGCGTGGGATCCGCCGGGTAGGCGGCGAAGAGGGCCAGGGCGCCCCGTTGGCGGCGTAGCACCGCCGACCAGAGCCGCTCGGGCGCCGGCGACAGCGGGTCGGCGGGGTCGGCGTCGACCACGAACCAGCCGCCGTCGGCGATCTCCCCCTCGAGCTGGCCCGGCCCCCAGCCGGCGTAGCCGGCGAAGACCCTGATCTCCTCCAGGCGGGGAATGGCCTCGTCGGGATCGCTGTCGAGGTCGAGGGTGCCCATCGGGGTGCCGGGCATGAGCGGCTGCCAGCCCTCGGCCCCGCCGTATCGGCCCAGGCGGGCCAGGCAGACGGCGGCGCTCGGCGCCACGGGGCCGCCGATGAACACCACCGAGGGGTGGGCCGCGGCCCGGGCCCATTCGGGCAGCGGTTCGGCGACGTCGAGCTCGCTCGGCCGGTTCAGGACCACGCCGAGCGCCCCTTCGTCGCCGTGCTCGAGGACGAGGACGACGGTGCGCTCGAAGTTGGGGTCGCCCAGGTTGGGCGTGGCCACCAGCAGGCGGCCCTTGAGGACCTCGTCCGTCACCTGCCCTGCCCCAGCAGGGCGCGGCGGGCGCTGTTGGCCGCCGCCCGCGCCTGGCCGGCCAACGGCCGGAGATCATCGGGCAGCTTCGCCACCAGGTCGTCGAGCACGGGTTCGACTTTCCCGTCCATCTCGTCGGCCAACCGGGCCAGCTCCTTCTGGAGGTCCCGCCGGCGGACCTGGAGCTGCTGGAAGCCGAGGATGCCGAAGCCCACCGCGGTGTAGAGGGCGTCCCGGAGACCGGCGTCGGCGTCGTCCATCCCCTCCAGGAAACCACGAGTGCTCGGCGGAAAACGAACGAGTGGAGGTGCCGGAGCCGCTCTCCGCGGTCCGACTACCCTCTGGGGTCACGCATGGATCCGCAGCCATCCGCACCTCCTCTCGTCGCGGTGGTCGTGGCCGACGAACCCGGGGAGTGGTTCGAAGAAGCCCTACAGGCGGTGGGCTCCCAGGACTACCCGAACCAGTCGGTCCTGGTCATCGACG
>DATLHA010000206.1:0-4202 GCA_035540095.1 Acidimicrobiales bacterium
GAAGCACGGCGGGCAGTCGTCGAGGTGATGCTGGATCAGAACTCGTCGTTCGTCGGTGAGCTCGCCGTCGAGGTAGTGGTACAGCAGCTCCACCGCCTCTATGCAGTGCTCATCCATGTGTCCCCTCACGCTCGGCTACTAATCCACGCTGACGTCCGAACTCGTATAACCGCTTCTGGAGCGCCCTTCTTCCGCGATGGAGGCGACTCATCACCGTTCCGATGGGCACGTCGAGGATCTCGGCGATCTCCTTGTAGGAAAATCCTTCCACGTCGCCCAGCAGCACGGCCATCCGGAACTGCTCGGGGAGGGCCTCGATGGCCTCCTTCACCTCGCTCTCGGTGAAGTGGTCGAGGACCTCGTCCTCGGCGCTGCGGCCGGCGGTGGCGCCCTCGAGGCCCCCGAGGCGCCGGTACAGGTAGAAGTTCTCCAGGTCGTCGATGTCGGACTCCTCCGGGCGCCGCTTCTTGGCCCGGTAGGCATTGATGTAGGTGTTGGTGAGGATGCGGTAGAGCCAGGCCTTGAGGTTCGTGCCCTCGGTGAAGCCCCCGAACGCCCGGTAGGCCTTCAGGTAGGTCTCCTGCACCAGATCCTCGGCGTCGGAGGGGTTGCGGGTCATGCGTAGGGCCGCGGTGTACAGCGACGGCATGTGCTCCATCGCCAGCTCTGCGAACTTCGCCTGGTCGGCCACCGATGGTCACGCTAGCGGGTTGGCGGGTTGGCTCTCCCAGCGGCCTGGGTACAAAGGGACCATGAGCGAACAAGGAAACCGTCAACCGGGTGTCGCCGGCGACACCGACCACGAGCAGCACCGGGCCGGCGCCGGCGAGGGCGTCCGCGCCCCCTTCGCCACTGAGACCGGCGTCTCGGAGATCTCCGTCTTCGACGGCGCAGGCAACGAGTCCGTCGTCCGTACCGTGGGTGGTGAGGGCGGTCAGCGCGTCCAGGGCACCGGACCTTCTTCAGAGGCCGCCGCCGCCGACGCCGAGAAGTTGCTCGACGACGGTGCCCGCCAGGACCTCGGTGAGGGCATGGGCCCGGTCCACAAGGGCTCGGCCAACCCGTAGTCATCCGCCGGCGTGGCGTCCCCGCGTCCGCGGGGGCGCCACGCTGTCTCATGGGCCTGCGAGGCTCCCTCAGTGGGCTCCGCGGGACGACGGCTGGTCGCGAAGCGGCGGCCTTCTCCTGCCGGTGTTCCCGGCCGCCGTCGGCGCCTCCCGCACATGTCGGGCCCGCGCCCGGCTGTCCTGCGCGCCTCGGGCGGGTGACAGCCCGGGCCTGAAGGGCGACCGGGCGCTGTCCGGGCCACACTGTCGCCTTGGCTCACTCCCACGGCCCGCCGCCGCCGACATCTGCTGTGCCCCTGCGGGTGCCAGAGCCCCTGCGCCGCCTGCTGGCCGGCGTGGTCGGCGCCTTCGTCCTGGTCACCCTGGTCGCCCTTGTCGTCCTGTGGCCACCGCCCACCCCCCGCGATCGCACCGGGGGCCTGGGCACGCCGGTAGACCTGATCGACGCCACGGTGACCGCATCCCCGGTGGTCCCCTGTCGCTCGGCGCTGCCCGGAGTCGACCTCGTCTGCCGGGACGTGACCGCTCGGCTGGACAGCGGCCCCGAGAAGGGCGAGACGACGACCCTGCATATCACTGAGAGTCCTGACCAGCCCACCCTCCGTCACGGCGACCGCGTCATTCTGGGCCGGGCCGCCGATCCCGGCCAGCCGGTGGCTTATTTCTTCTCGGACTTCCAGCGCCGGATGCCACTGGTGGCCCTCGGCGTGCTGTTCGCCGTGGCGGTGGTGGGCCTGGCCCGGTGGCGGGGGTTGGCGGCCCTCGTCGCCCTCGGCGTGAGCCTCCTCGTGCTGGTCCGCTTCGTCCTCCCCGCCATCCTCGCCGGCGAGAGCGCGCTGGCCGCCGCGGTGGTGGGGGCGGCGGTGATCGCCCTGTCGCTCATCTACCTGACCCACGGCATCTCGGCCCGGACGACCACCGCGCTGCTCGGAACGCTGGCTGCGCTGGCCTTGACCGCGGGGCTGGCGGTGGCGTTCGTGGAAGCCACCAAGCTGACCGGGCTTTCGTCGGAAGAGGGTACATACCTCCGGGGGGTATTGGGCAGCACCATCGACCTGCGGGGCATGCTGCTGGCGGGCATCGTCATCGGCGCCTTGGGCGTTCTGAACGATGTCACGGTCACCCAGGCGTCGGCCGTCTGGGAGATCTACCGGGCCAACCCCGCAGTCGACGTGGGCCACCTCTACCGCTCGGCGATGCAGATCGGCCGCGACCACATCGCATCCACCGTTGACACCCTGGTCCTGGCCTACGCCGGCGCTGCGCTCCCCCTGTTCGTCATCTTCACCGTGGCCGACCGCCGCCTCGCCGACGTCGTCACCGGCGAGATCGTGGCCCAGGAGATCGTCCAGACCTTGGTGGGGAGCCTGGGGCTGATCGCGGCCGTGCCGGTGACCACGTGGCTGGCCAGCGCGGTGGTGACCCGGATGGTGCCGGCGCCCGGGGACTGATCAGTCGGGCTGGACCCGGGTCGGGGTCATGGCCCGGTAGATGCGCTCGAGGTCCTCGAGGGTGGCGAACTCGATGGTGACCTTGCCCTTGGCCCCCTTGGCGCCGCCCATGGTGATGTTCACCCGGGTGTCGAGGTGGGTGGAAAGAAGCTCCTCCAACTCGAGCAGCCCCGGAGGCCGGAGGCGGCGGGATTCGGCGCCGGCGCCGGCCGCGGCCGGCGGCGGTGGGCCGGCGGCGTGGTCGGTGTTGTGCTGGCGGGCCGCCTCCTCCACCGCCCGTACCGACATGCCGTCAGTGACGATGCGTTGGGCCAGGGCTTCCTGGTAGGAGCGGTCCGGGGTGGTCAGGAGGGCCCGGGCGTGGCCGGCGGTGAGCCGGCCCTCGGCCACCAGACGCTGCACCGTGGGAGGCAGTTGGAACAGCCGGAGGGTGTTCGAGATGGCCGCTCGGCTCCTGCCCACCCGCGAGGCCAGCTCGTCGTGGGTGAGATGGAAATCCTCCAGCAGTTGCTGGTAGGCGGCGGCTTCGTCGAGGGGGTTGAGATCCTCGCGCTGGACGTTCTCCACCAGGGCCTGCTCGAGCGACAGGGTGTCGTCGACGGTGCGGACGATGGCCGGGATGAGGGAGAGCCCGGCCCGCTTGGCCGCCCGCCACCGCCGCTCGCCGGCGATGAGCTCGTAGGACCCGCCGCCGGTGGCCCGCACGAGCACGGGCTGGAGGACCCCGAGCTCCCGCACCGACGCAGTCAGGGCGGCGAGGGCTTCCTCGTCGAACTGGGTGCGGGGCTGGCGCTGGTTGGGGGTGATGGCCCCCACGGGCAACTCCTGGTATGTCGACCGGTCGCCGTCGTCCAGACCGCTCCTGGGCGGTATGAGGGCGCCGAGCCCTCTACCCAACCCGCCTTGGCGTGCCACCGCTCACCTCCTTGGCCAGCTCGCGATAGGCGATGGCTCCTCGCGAGGTCGAGTCGAACACGATGATGGGCTGGCCGAACGAGGGTGCCTCGGAAAGACGAACGGTCCGGGGGACGATGTTGCGGCACACCTTGGGGCCGAAATGCCGGCGCACCTCCTTGGTCACCTGGTCGGACAGCTTGGTCCGGGCGTCGTACATGGTCAGGATGATGGTGCTGAGCTCCAGTTTCGGGTTCAGGTTGCGTTGGACAAGCTCGACGTTGCGCAGGAGCTGGCCCAGACCTTCCAGGGCGTAGTACTCGCACTGGATGGGCACCACCACCTCGGTCGCGGCGGCCAGACCGTTGACGGTGAGCAGGCCCAGCGACGGTGGGCAGTCGATGAAGACGAAGTCGTACGCGCCGTTGAGGCGCTCCAACGCCCGGCGAAGGCGGAGCTCCCGGCTGAAGGCCGGCACCAGCTCGATCTCGGCCCCGGCCAAGTCGATGGTGGCGGGGGCCAGGAAGAGGTTCCGGACTTCGGTGGGCTCGATGCAGTCCTCGAGGTCGAGGTCGTTGAGCAGGACGTCGTAGATCGACGACTGCAGGTTCCGGGCGTTGATCCCCAGGCCGGTGGTGGCGTTCCCCTGGGGGTCGAGGTCGACGACCAACACCCGGTAGCCCAGTTCGGCCAGCGCGGCCCCGAGATTGACTGCGGTGGTGGTCTTTCCCACCCCACCCTTCTGGTTGGCCACGGCCATGAACCGGGGGAGGGGGCGGGCGACCTCGGC
>DATLHA010000207.1:0-77977 GCA_035540095.1 Acidimicrobiales bacterium
TGGCTTCCGTCTCGTCGCAAGTGCTGACCGGTGGCTGGTGTTCCCAGGTCGCCGGCTCCCGCATGGCGTGGCCGACCGCGTTCGAGACCTCGCCGCAGCAGCGGCTCGACACACGTCCGAGTCCCAGCCAGAGTTGGTCGCCGACTGCGCCAGCCTGCTTGAACGCGAGGTCGGGACCGCTCGGCTCGAGTCCGAGCTGATCTTCCGGATTCGCGAAAACCTCCAAGCCGAACCAGTCCTCGAGGTCGACGTGCTCTCATCCGCTCGGGTGGGTAGCCGCGCCACCTCCTTGGAGCGGCCGTTGAACTGGAACGAGGATGAATGGGCGGACCTTCTCGGCGGCCGGCTCGGTCCGTGGACGATGGCGGCGGTCGACGAAGCCGTTGTGTCGGTGTGCCACACACCGGCCCCCGTCACAGCCGACGCAGCCGAGTGCGGAGTGTGGACCCACCCAGACTTCCGGGGGCGGCGTTTGGCTGAGACAACGATCGCTGCCTGGGCAGCGTTGGTCCGAGCGCCCGGCCGCTCGCTCTTCTACAGCACTGACACCCGCAATCACCCGAGCCGGCGAGTCGCTGAGCGGCTGGGGCTCGAGCTGATCGGAACGGAATATCGCCTCGACGCGTCACCAATGGGGATCGGCGACGCCTGGGGTCAGGCGCTCCTCGATCACTACCGCGGCCTGTGGGTTCCGACCCCCGAGCTCGAGACCGACACCGGCAGCGTCACGGACGCGATGCACCCGGAGTGGTTCTTCCGCCCATTCGAGGCGTGGGACTGGTGGGACCGAGCCCTGCTCCCGCTCGCCGCGCAAGGGCCAGTGCTCGACCTCGGCGCCGGCGCCGGCCGTGCTGCGCTCTGGCTGCAGGATCGGGACGTCGCGGTGGTGGCGGTGGATTCCTCAGCAGGAGCTGTCGAGGTCTGTCGCCTCCGCGGGGTCCGCGACGCCCGTCTCGGCGACCTGCGCGACCCGCCAACGGACCAACCGTGGCGCACGATCCTCTTGCTTTGCGGCAACCTCGGGCTGGCGGGCAGCTGGGACAACACGCGGCTGCTTCTCGTCGGACTCGCCAAGATCTCTGCGCCCGACGCCGTCGTCGTCGCCGACACGGTCGACCCCGGCGGCCCAGCCGAGATCGGGCTGCGAATTCGCTACAAGGGGACTGCGACGCCTTGGTGGCGCCAGATCAACGTGCCCGTCAACGACGTCGCCCAGCTCATCGACGGCACAGGTTGGCGGATCGATCGGCACCTGGTCGACGAACCCGACCACGCCATCCTGCTGCGACGCACGTGACCTTCGACACTCCCGACCGACCACGAGGCTCGCCGCGTCGCCTCATGCGGTCGCCACCATCGACCTCGGTGAAGAGCTGTACGTGATGCCGTTCCTGATTGCTCGGCAGTCACGGCCTGCCGCGCTCTTCCCAGAGTGGGCGCTCGACAGCGAGCGCATATGCTCGAGGTCGTAGAACACGGGATCGACGACAGCAACGTCGGTCGTTGGCGTGGTGGTCATGTGGCACCTCCAGGTCAGGCCGAGCCCGGAGGCTGAAGAACCAGGCCCCAGCTTCGTTTGAGAGCGCCAACCGTTGCACGATCTGTCGCGGCCGACCGTCGTACTCGGCGCTCGCCCCAAACGCCCCTACCGCCGACTCGGTACGCCGTCAAGCGCGAGCGAGCTCTCGTTCTCGGTGGAGTTGCACACAGGTGGCGCGCCCGGCGTCATCCGATCTCGTCGGAGCTGCTCGCCGCGCCGAAGTCGGGAAACACGCGACGGATGACGAGGTCCCGGTTGCCGTCGAACGGATGGAACTCGGCTTCGACCAGCCCGTCCTCGTCGGGCACCGCGCCCTCCGGCACGTCTATCTTGACCGCCAGTAGCTGCACTCGCCGGACGCCGAGGTCGATGTCGACGTCGCCGACCCTGACAGTCAGCGGCTCGTCCCACATGACGGTGACCGCCGGTTCACCCGCGGCGAGCCGCGTCGGATCGACGCGCACGCGCTGCACGTCCCACTGCCCAGTAAGCGTCTCGCCACGCAGCAGCCTCGCCGCACGCACGATCGCTCCGGCTTCACGGCGCGTGATCGCGGTGAGGTCCGGCACTCTGACCTGCACCTGGGTGTGCTCCTGGATCGTCGCGAGTGCCTCGACGGTATGGAGCACGACATCCGCCTCAGCCGGCTCCTCAATCTCGTCAGTTATCGGAATCGGCGTGTGTGTCGCCGGCCCGAATGGCAACGCGAAGCGCAGGCCGTTCGGCGGGTGGAACTCCGCCAGGAAGCGCAAGCCGGGCAATACGTCGGTTGGATGACGCCCAGTGATGTCCAGGCTGGTCATGGAGAGATTGGCGGCCTGCGTGTCGTGGTTGAACCGCATCTCGATCGCGAACACACCATGCTGCTCGGTCCCCGACGCACGAGAGCCGACGCGGGCGACGCCGACCGTGACGGGATTCATGTTGAGGAGGCATGACGCGAGCACGTCGCCGGTTTGCGCGACGACTTCCGTCCGAAGCTGATACGGCTTCCCGGTGGCGGCGGGACCGACTCTGACGGCCGCATCGGCAACCTCCCCGCCGAGGCCACCGGGCAGGTCGAGTTCGAGATCGGCGGAGCCGAGCGGCGCCTCGAACGGTGCTCCGTACGTGGCCCAATCCTGTAGGCCGGCGGCCGCCGGGCTGTCGGGCCGCAGCTTCCACCGGATCGTCAAAGGGATCGGCCGTTCAGAGGTCGCCTCGGCAAAGCGCGCGAACACCTTGAAGGTCACGCACACTCGGTCATCGCCGACCTGCGCGGCATAGACAAGCCACGGCTGGTCGGGAACGTCAGGCCGTACGGCGTCCACCGCGAAGTCATAGCGGTAGTGGGGGTCGTATCGGTTGAGCTCGGTGTGCAACGCGACCAGACCCGCCTGGACATCGGCCGGCGCCAGCGGGCCGCCCCGCTCCGACGAGGCACGAGGCAACCCCATCACGCCAGTCCGAACGATGGCGGTCAGGTCAGCGACCGCGGCCGCGAGCCGGTCCTTGCCGTCGCGCAAGTAGTAGTCGATGACGTCGGGATACTTCGCCGCGAGGCCATCGACGTAGATCAACCCGCGCCACCCGGTGGGGAACGCCGATCCCGTCGTCAGTTCGTCGAACCACTCGGTGTTCTGCGGGGTCGGGTCCAACGGCAGCACGAGATACCAGCCCGTGATCGGCAGCCCGCTGTCGGCGGCGTGCGCCACTACGCGCTTGAACGACTTCTTGATCTGCCGCTTCTCATTGCTGCCGAGATTCACTGCGAACGACTTCACCTGGTACACGTCGAAGCCACCGAGTTCCGGCCTCGGGACCACGACATCGAGGCCCCGGTCACCTTGCGAGGGGCGTATGCGCCGCGCCGTCGGGTGCTCGCGAGCGAGCATGACCGACAGGACGTGCTCGACGTCGTCGCCGCTGAGGCGAGCCCACTCCACGCGTGCCACAACCTCATTCTCGCGGCGTTCGGGGCGCGGTGAGAGTTCGACGGGTACGTCGAGTGCGGGCCACGACGAACTCGTCCTCAAACGGCAGCCGACGAGTGTTCCCATCCTCGATACGCCCAGCCGGGGACGCCGCCTGCGACATGCGACGCCTATTCAGCCAACGGCAGAGTAAATCCATGAGGGTAAGCGGCGAGTCCCTCCCGACGCCCTCAACACACCTTCATCACCGCGTGAACGTACGACCGTCGCGTCACTGGCGCAACGCCACCGTTGACCGTCGGTCTCGGAGATCATCGCGGCCGCGGCGGGAAGGCCTCGTGCCGCCCGAACAGGACCTGCGGCGCGTTACAGACCGACGGCTCCGCATGTCGTTCTCGCGCGACAGATTGGCACCGACACGGATGCCCGATCGGAGGACCAGACGGGTCTCACCTGTCGTTGAGCCGTCACTCGCCGGGACGGCCGATGCAGAAGGGATGACCCGCCGGATCTGCGTAGACGGGGAACCCATCGCGCGGGCGGAGGATCGAGCCGCCCAACTCGATGACCCGCGCCGCGACTGGTGCCGGGTCGTCGAACATGAGATCGACGTGCACCTGCGCCGGATACGCCGGGTCTGGCCACCGGGGCGGGTCGGCACTCGAATGCTGGAACGCGAGCGCCGGGGTGGTGTCGGTGCCAAGGAGGCATTCGTAGAACCCCTGCAGCGCCCCAGGGTCGGGTGCGTCGATCACGAGGCGCCATAGCTCCGGCTTCGCCACAGCCGCCGGATAGAGACAGAAGGGGTGACCGATGATGTCTGCGTAGACCCGATGGTCGTCGAAGGCCGCGAGGCGAGTGGCACCACGCTCCACGACCAGGGCGTCGACGGCCTCGAGGTCAGCAACGCGGATGTCGAGGTGCATCTGCTGGGGGTAGGCGGGATCCGGCCAGCGCGGCCGCCGATCGTCGGGTCGCCCCTCGTCGAACACGAGCAGCGGAACGTCCCACCGATCCAGATGGATAAGATCGCCGTAGAGGGCTGACATCGCGTCGCGATCCTGGTTCCAGGGGCACTGCAGGACGATGTTCGCGATCCCCTCAGCGGCGCGGCGCTTGAGCTGCGCCCCGAACCATCGGCCGTCGTCGTCCAGGATGATCGTGGCGACAGCGCTACCTCGCTCGCCCTCGAGGTGAAATCGCGTGAGCGTTGAGGACACGTGCGTCTCGCTCGCAACCGAACGGGGCGACCCGAGGAGCGAGTCGAGGCCCGCAACCCAGTCCCGAATCCAAGGGTCGGCGTCCCATCCCTCGAGTCGTGGTGCGAACAGAGGGGTGAGTGCGGCGACCGCGCCCGCGTCAAGCAGGTCGAGGACCTCGCGTGCCTCCGCCATAGTGCGCCACGCTAACCACGTGGCGAGCCGCGCGGGCGGGACACCGCCGACCTCAGCTCGAGCGCTACGAGTCGCGCATGGCCGGCAGCCGACGAGATCGACAGAAGTGGTCGCTCTCATCGACCGTTCTGGCGCGCCAGGTCGCCACGGCGCCGGTGACTCCGCGCGCCCATTATGCGCGGCCACGTACACCCGCCGTGTGTCCTGACCGCTAGCCCGGATATGGGGTTGAGCGAAGTCATGACCAACCGAGTCACGGCCGGGACCGTAAGTCAGCGGCGCTGGGCACCTCGTAAGGACTTGACTGGTGGCGTGGCGGACCGACACGACGACACCTACGAGGACTGGCTACGCGGGCATCACGCCCAGTTCGGCACGCCTTTCGAGGTGATCGACGACCTGGTGCGGCGAGCGACGGGCTCTGGGGTCGCACGGAGCGAGCGCATCGCCCGCGGCGAGTCCAACGAGGTCCACGCCGTAACGAGCAGCAACGGTGACGAGGTGATCGTGCGCATCAATCACAATGACGGCGCCGCTGCCTGTCGCCGTGCCGAGGCGGTGATCGGTCGCGCCCGTGTTAGTGGGATTCCCGTGCCCGACTCGCTCCTCATCGAGGAAATGGAGGTCGACGGCCGCGAGCGCGGCGTGTGCGTGCAGCGCCGGCTCAAGGGCACGCCCCTCGCCGACAGTGTGAAAGGCATCGCCAGCGACGACGTCAGATCTCTCGTGGCCGACGCCGGAGAGCTTGTCGCCCGCCTGCACTCGCTGCCAGCGCAGCACGAGCCGCGCTCTGCGTGGTGGCAGGAGGTGCCCGACTTCGCCATCGAGCGCGCCCGAGCTGCACTTGGTGCAGGCGCATCGCTCGTCGACGATGCGCTGGAGGCACTCGCGGCGATCGTCGCATCCCATGCGCCCGACGAGCCCACCACCGTGCACAGCGACTTTGGCCCCGAGCTCCTTCTCGTCGACGGGGAGCGCATCACCGGCATCATCGATTGGGACCAAGCCACCGTGTCGTCGCCGATGGCGGATCTGGCGAATTGGGATAGCTACTACGACTGGGAGCCACATCCGACCTCCGCCTTGATCGCCGGTTACGAGCGGGTCCGATCCCTGCCCGACGGGCACTTGGCGATACGGACGGCCAGTGCTTTGAACACAACGATCTGGGGTCTCGAGTACTACCACCGTGTCAACAACCCCGGCGCGGCCCGCTGGACAGGCGAGCGGCTCGCCCACTTCATCGCCCGCGCCGGCGCGCTCTGATCCCCGGCATCGCGACGGCCAGGGCGACCCGATCGACGGGTCTGCAGCGTTGCTAGCGGCAACCCGAATGTCGTTCGGGGAAGGACGCGAGAGCCATGCTTGCTTGATGGAGTTCGGCGACGAGGCGGTGATCGACGCATGGCGCCGGCTGGCGGGAGCTCCGAGCGATGCTCGCCTCCGAGTGGTCGTAAACCCGGAGTCGTGGCTCGCGCCCCCTGGCTGGATCGGCGTGGTGGCGATCGGGGATGCGATCACGGCGTCGGTTCCGCGTGCGGAGCTGCGGGCGCCCGTCGAGCGCGCGCTCGCCGCTCTTGGCGGGAAAGGGCAACCGATCCTGAGATGCTCATGTCAAGGCTGACACCGACGACGGCGGCACTCGGGCCGGCACAGCTCTTCTATCCGCCAAGGAGCTTCGAGGTTGCAGGCGAGCCGGGTGACGAGGCCACCTCTGGAGAGCTGTCGCGGCTCCTAGCGGCCTCGCACCCGGAAGATCTTGATGAGAGTGGGCTCGCTCACATCGAGAGCCCGGCGTTCGTGAGCCGGTCGTCCGCCGGGGATGCTGGTCGACCCGGCTCCTCGTAGTGGACGCGTGACAGGTCGAGGCGGGCGGGTGCGGGGGTCCTGCTCGACCGGGGGGGCCAACCTGGGGATCCCGGCCCGGACGGTTCCTCGCTAGGTCACAGCAGGCGGAGGAACCTGGGGGCGACGGTCGCCGTCAGCCAGACCTCGTTCTCGGTCACGTAGAAGGTGATCCCCTCCGACGCCATCAGCTGCGAGTCGACGGCCAGCACCACCGGCCTCCCGCGCCGAGCCCCCACCTTCCTGGCCGATTCGGCCGTGGTCGAAAGATGCACGTGGTGGCGGTTCATGGGCCGCAAGCCCTCATCCAGGATCCGCTTCAGGACCGCGACGTTCGTCCCGTGGAAGAGCACGGCGGGGGGCGTCGCCGGAACCAGCCCGAGATCGATGGGGACGCTGTGACCCTGGTTCGCCCGCAGCCTCTCCCCAGTCTCATCGAAGCCGAACCGGCGCTTGTCATTCCGCGCGACGACCTCGCCGAGCTCCTCTTTCGTGATCGGGAAGTTGTGGGCGGCGCAGGCGTCGAGGAGGTCCCTGACCGCCACCCACCTCCCGGAGCGAGCGTCAGCCCGAGCCGCGCCGGGTCGTGGCGGAGATGCCTGGCCAGGTACTTCGAGATCTTGACCAAGCGTCGGTCGTCGAGGGCCACCGACCCAACCGTACGGTCAGCGCCCGCGTGCCGGTGTCCGGACGGGCATGGCCAGCGAGTCGAAGATGCGGCCGGCGTGGTCGAGGACCGGCGATCGGGGCTACTTCCGTCGACCCGAAGCGCGCGGGTTTTGGGGCGCCCCTTCGTCGTTCGCCGTCATCATGAGTGACCAGGTCAGTTGGGCGGGCATCGTCTCGCTCGTGCACGTCCTCCACGACTACTCCAGGTCGCTTTCGCCCCGCCTGGCTGCGGGCGTTGGCGGTCGGCGCCCCACGCTCCCCACGTGGACACGTTTCGGATCCGGAAGCGAAAGCGGCCCGAGGGTTTCATGGTCTGGCGTGCCTATGTACTTCGCCGAGGACAGCTTGGTACGTGGCTTTTCACGCCGGAGGGATCGATCGTGCGTGGAAGGCGTGACGGCGAAGTCGGGAGCAGCTACGTCGGGGTCCCCGACAAGCCTGGACTACATGTGCTTCATCTCGTTCCGACTGCCGGATGGTGGCTCGGGACGTGGGCGAACGACGGAGTCGGCCAACGCATCGCCATCGACATCTGCACGCCGCCCGTCCACATCGACGGCGAGTGGCTCTTCGATGACCTCGAACTCGACCTGTACCGCCGGGGATCACGGCTTGGCGTGTTCGATGAGGACGAGTTCGACGATGGTTGCGCCGCCGGACACATCTGTCCCGACGAGGCTCAAGCGTGTCGAGTAGCTGCGTCCGAGTTGCACGATCGGCTCCGGGATGGGGACGCGCTTTTTGACTCCGTGGGATGGGACCTGCTCCAAACGGCGATCGGACTCAGCCTGGCGCCCCTCGCCATCGAGCCGAACGAGGCGTAAGCCTGCTCGTCCGAGCCAGAGACCCCGCCGGGAGCCGGTGTTGAGCGCGACCCTGTCGGGAAATCATTAGGGCTCTGGCGCACGCCCGTGAGCCTCTCACGCGCTCAGTGGTACGCCTGCGCCTGGATGCCGTACAGCTCGGCGTAGAGCCCGCCGGCGGCTATCAGCTCCTCGTGGGAGCCGTGCTCCCGTACCCGGCCGCCGTCCACCACCACGATCAGATCGGCCAGGCGCACGGTCGAGAAACGGTGCGAGATGAGAACGGTGACCGCACCGGTGTCGCGTCCCGCCCGGCTGGCGGCCGACGCGTAGTGCTCGAACAGGGCGTGTTCTGCGTCGGCATCCAGGCCCGACGTCGGCTCGTCCAGAATGAGGACCAGGGGCGTCTCATCCATGAGAGCCCGGGAAATGGCGACCTTCTGCCACTGTCCCTCCGACAGGTCGGTCCCACCCTCGAACTCCTTGCCCAGGAGGGCGTCGAACCCGCCCGGGAGCGTCGTGGTCAGGTCGGCCGCTTGTCCCGCGGCGAGAGCAGCGGCGATCGCGGCGCGGTCCTCGGCGTGATGGAGGTGGCCGAGTCCGACCGACATGGCCAGCGTCTCCTGGAACCGCACGAAGTCCTGGAATCCGGCCGACATGCGGCGGCGCCACGCGTCTACATCGAAGCGGTGAAGATCGATCCCGTCGACGGTGATCCTGCCGCGGGACGGCTCGTAGTAGCGGGACAGCAGCTTCACGAGCGTCGTCTTGCCGGCACCGTTCTCGCCGACGACGGCGACCACGCAGCCCGCCGGGAATTGCAGGTTCACCCCGGCCAGCACGTCGACGTCGGTGCCGGGGTACCGGAAGCCCACGTCGTGGAAGGCGATGCCGTCGACGAGGCGATCCGGCACGCTCGCCGGCTGGTCGTGGAAGCGCCTGGCCGCGGCGTCGTAGTCGTTGAGCCACAGCAGTCGCCCGATGGCCTGCATCGTGCCCGACGTCTCGCTGGCCAGAGAGACGGCCCGCGACACCTGGCCGCTCACGTCGCTGGCTAGCGCCACGACGAGAAGCACGTCACCGGGAGTGGCCCTGCCCTTCGCCGCCTGGCTCACGGCGAGGACGATGGCGGCGACGTAGCCGGCGGCGAAGGTCGACCAACCCAGGGCGCGCACCATGCCGGCCCGCAGCTGGGCCCGGGCGTTCGTGTCGGTGACCTCTGCCCAGATGTGGCGATGCCGGTCGACCAGGTGGGCACTGAGGTTGAAAACCCGCGCCTCCTTGGCCGGTCCCGGCGTGGTCACCACATTGAACAAATGAGTCTGGGAGCGGACCCGCTCCGCGGTTGCGTCCCGCGCCGCCTCGGTGATCCGACTGGCGCGCGCGCCCGCCCACACGGAGGGAACGGCCAGCAAGGGCAGCAGGAGCATGGCGGGGTGCACCGAGGCCAGCAGGACGACGGTGATGCCGAGGCGCACCACCAGGCCGACGCCCGAGCCGATCGTGGCCACGACGTTGCTCAGCAACCGCGTCTGGTTGCGCAACAGGGACACCCGGTCGGCGTACTCCGGCCGCTCGTGGTGTTCGATGCCGGGAGTGGTTGACGTCAGGCGCATGATGTCGCCCACGAGAACTCGTGCCGTCGTCTCGTGGAGCTCGGAGAACATGGCGCTGACGCCCGCGCCCGCGGTGCCCTGAGCGGCCAGCGACAGGGCCAGGGCCAGTCCGGCCCACACGACCGTCGTGTCATGGCCGGCGGTGGCGCCGTCCACAAGCAGCTTCAGCCACACGGCGGTGAGCGGGCGCCCGGCCACCTGCACCAGCAGGTCGAGACCCACGGCCGCGGCCGCCAAACGCAGGTTCGTGCGCCGGACCGTCGACCACAGGAGCCTGGCCGAGCGACGAAGGTCAGCCACTGAAGCGGGCCGCCTGCAAACCGAACATCCGGGCGTATCCGTCGTCTGCAGCCACCAGCTCGTCGTGTGTACCCAGCTCTGCCACCCGGCCCCCGTCGAGCACGCAGATCAGTTGGGCGCGACGGACCGTCGAGAAGCGATGAGAGATGAGGAGGGTCGTCAGCGCTTGCTGCCCGCGGGCCGGGGCCGACGTGAGGTCGAGGAAGTCGTCGAACAGCTCGGCCTCGGCCCGGACGTCAAGGTTGGCGGTCGGCTCGTCGAGGGCGAGGATCCCCGCGCCGCCCTCGACGGCCAGGAGGGCACGGGCCAGGGCGACCCGCTGCCACTCGCCGCCGGACAGCTCGACGCCCCCGGTGTAGCCGCGGCCCAGCACCGTGTCCCAGCCCGCCGGGAGCGCCTCGATCAGCTTGAGGGTCCCGGCCCGTGTCGAGGCGGTGGTTCGCGCCTGCACGTCGTCGCGCAGCCGCAGCTCGCCCAGGCCGACGTTGTCGGTAGCCGCCAGCTCGTAGCGGACGAAGTCCTGGAAGATCACGGCCAGGCGGGCGCGCCATGACTCCAGGTCCAGCTCCCGGATGTCGACCCCGTCGACGAGGATGCGGCCCCCCGTGGGCTCGTAGAGGCGGGCCAGGAGCTTGACCAGGGTCGTCTTGCCCGCCCCGTTGGCGCCGACGATGGCGAGCGAAGTGCCGGCAGGGACGACGAGATCGAGCCCGTCGAACACCGGTCCGCGTGCGCCCGGGTAGGCGAAGGTGAGATTGTCGAAGACGATCGAAGCCGCAGGCAGGCCCTGCGCCGATCTGGTGCCCGAGGGGGCGGCTGCGGTGGCGGCGTTCGAGCGTCGCTGCAACTCAGCGGCGGCCGGGAGCGACGCGGTGCCGAAGTCGATCTGGTACTCGTCGGTGCCGATGATGCCGAGGTCGACGACCTGGCGCGCCGCCTGCAGGACGACGGCCAGCGTGGCGAGGGTGATGCGCCGATCGGCGGCGGCCAGGCCGACCATCACGAAGACCAGCGCCTGGATGGGAAGGACCAGGAGGAAGCACCCGGCCATGCTCCGAGCCGTGCGCCGCCGGACCGCCGCCATGCCCGTCGTGACCGTCCGCCACGCCTGCTGGTGTTGGCCGATGATCCATTCGGCCAGTCCGAAGACCCGCACCTCCTTGGCCGGAGCCGGGACCACAGCCAGGCCGGTGTAGTAGCCGGCTCGCCGGTAGGTGGGCACGAACTCGTCGAAGGCCCGGGCCTGGACGTACTGCGCGCGGTGTATGAGCCGGCGCAGGGTGACCGTGGCCGTCAGGAGCAGCGCGGCCAGGACCACCGAGTACCGGGCCACGAGAAGGGCGGCCCCGATGGTCTGGAGGTACCGCATGCTGACGCCGATCACGCCCAGGGCCGCGCCCCCTGGCGTGGCGGACCGGAACGTCAGCGGGCGGCCGGCAGCCACCTCCATGAGGTCCTGGACGGCCTGTTCCTCCACCAGCCCGACGCCGGCAGGGCGGGCCGCCGCCTCCATGGCGTTGGCCGCAACGGCACCGTCGATCCGGCTGGTGGCCCGGTACCGGACGACGCCCAGCAGGGGACTGAGAATCTGCTGGGCCGTGAAGAGGCCGGCCAGGACGGCGAGCGGCACGGCCACCGCCCCCACCCCGGGATCGGTGACGGCCCGGTCCACCAGGACGCCGGTCACGGCGATCACCGCCAGGGGTGGGCGGCTTGCACGAGGTTGAGCACGACCACGGCGACGAGGAGCCCGGGGCCGACCTCAGGCAACAGTCCCAGCAACTGCCGGGTCGTCCCTCGACTCGTTCCGTCCGCCGTCCCCACGGCCCGCATCCTCGCGCCCGGCGCGGGCCGTGGCAGGTCGAATTCCTGTCGCTAGAATGGTGTTGCGGGTTGGAACACTTTGGCGATCATCTCGGGCGAACACCTCCCCGGCGTCGCAGACCACGTCGTGGCGGTAAGCCCACTGGCACACGTTGGTGATGTCCCGCTCGAGGAGGCGGAGGCCGTCGGGGGTGAGCGACGGGATCCACGGCCTGCGGGAAGTGATCAGGAGCAGGCGACCGTTCCAGACGAGGATGTTGTACGGGGAGGTGCGATGGACCACCCGAGCGCCGCGCACCGCCCGCCGGGTGGAGAGCGCTTGGGAGAACAGGATCGGCGGCCTGGGTCGGCGGCCACGATGGCATAGATCAGTCGAGGCGCCGCGCCGTCGTCGTCGCCGAAGTACTCGAGGCAGCTCGCTACCTGAACGTTGCAGGGGATAGGGGACCGGCACGCCCGCCGACCACAGCGGGTGTGACCAGCGCGCCACGAGGCAGACCAGCATGGAAGGCTGAGACGATGGGCGGGGCGTCGGCCGGAAAGGTGGTGGCCTTCATCACTAGGCCCGCGCCGACCGGTGCGGAGCTGTTGGTCTTCTATCACCCCAACGCCGGCGTGCAGGTACCAGCCGGAACCCTCGAGGCCGCCGAGAACCCCCTCGACGGAGCTCGCCGGGAGGCGTGGGAGGAGACCGGCCTGGACGGCCTACGTCTGGTCACCCCGCTCGGCCAGTGCACCGAAGGACCGGCTGGCGAGCGCGTGCGCTATTTCTTCCACTTCGTCAGCGAGGTGGAGACGGCTGGGGACTGGTGGGTGGTCACGCCTGACGGCGGTGGGCTCTGCTGGCACTGCCGGTGGGCGCCGTTGTCGGATGTGCGTCTCATAGCGGGCCAGCAGGAATGGCTGGACCCAGTCAGGACACGCTTGGCGACGATGTCTGCGAGACAGCCGGCGCCTCGACCCCGCGTCGCCATCGACCCCCTCCATCGCAACGCCACGACCTTCGAGCTCTTCTGGGCGCCACCGTTCGGCGGACGCCGCACCCTGTGCAGCTGGCTGAGCCCGGAGGAGATCTCGTCAGAGGACGTCATCGAACGAGCATTGGCAGTCTGCTTCACGGTGGACGGCCGCATCGTGCTCGTCTCTGGTGACGGCAAGACGCTGTGGAACCACCCGGGAGGCGGCCGGGAGATGGGAGAGTCGATTGACCAGACGATGCGCCGGGAGGTCTACGAGGAGGCGTGCGCCCACGTCCTGGCCAGCACGCTCGCCGGCTACGACCGCTTCGTCGACATCGACGGCGCCGGCACCGTCCTGCGGACCAACCACCAGGCCCGCTTCGCCGCCCGCGTCGCGCTGGAGCCGTTCGTCGCCCGCCACGAGACGGCCGGGCGCACCGTGGTCGACTTCGACGCGGTGCCTGGGCTGCTTCCGACATGGCAGCCCGAGTCGCTGCGACGGCTGCTCGACCTCGCCGGCGAGGCCAGCGCAGCACCGGACTGGATCGTCGAGCTGGCCACGGCCCGGCGCGGTCTGAGCCTGCGGGAGCTGACGGCGGCCGACGCGGACGGCTACTTCGCTCTCATCGACCGGAACCGCCTCCACCTGACCCGCCACGGTGACTACTCCGGCATGGCCACGATCAGCGCGGCCCAGGTGCAGGCGTCGTTGGTGGCTCCCGGCGACGACAACACCCGCTTCGGGATCTGGCTCGACGGCCGCCTGGTGGGGCGGGTCGACCTGAACCCGTACAACCCGCCGAACTACGTCCTCGGCGTCTGGCTCGACGAAGCAGCGACCGGCAAGGGTCACGCCACCGAAGCCTGCCGGGCGGCCATCGCCTTCGCCCGGTCCCACCTTCGGGCCGGCAACATATGGGCCGGCGTCACCCACGGCAACCACCGCAGCGTGGCCCTCCTCGGGCGACTCGGCTTCGAGCGGGTCGCCGAGCTGGACCGCCACAGCCGCTTCCGGCTCCGACCGCCGGCGGCCTCATGACCGGGCGGGAGGGCGTCTTCGTGGTCGTGTCCGGCGTGCCGGGCAGCGGCAAGACCACCCTGGCCCGCCCGCTGGCCCAGTCCCTGGGCCTGCCTCTCATCTCCAAGGACGTCATCAAGGAGCGGCTCTTCGACGGGCTCGGCGTGGACGATCTGGAGTGGTCCCGCCGGCTAGGCCAGGCGTCGGTGAAGGTCCTCTTCGCCGTCGCCGCCGATGCGGGAGCGGCCGTCCTCGACAACGCCTGGAGCGGCGAGCACTCGTCGGCCGACCTGGCCGGGTTGGGCGCACCGCTCGTCGAGGTGTTCTGCGATTGCCCGGTGGAACTCGCCGCGTCTCGCTTCGAGGCGCGTCTCGCCACCCGCCATCCTGGCCACGTCGACGCCACCCGCGACCCGCGGGCGTCGTGGCCGGCGTCACGCCCGCTCGGCGTCGGCCCTGTGGTCGCAGTCGACACGGCCGGCCCGGTCGACGTCGCCGGAGTGGCGGACATGGTCCGGGCCCAACCGGGCTGGCCGGATGGTCGGCGGGAGACGGGCCCCGTCCTGCACAACCTCACCATGCACGTCGCTCCCGACCGCTTCGAGGAGGTCCGGTCCTTCTATGCCGAGGCCCTCGGCCTGGTGGCGGTGTTCGAGGACGCCGGCCACCTCTGCTGCCTGGACGCATCGGGCGACAGGGGCGGGATGGCTCTGTGCATCCATGAGGCGGAGCCGGCCCATCCCGCCGGCACCCGGGAGCTGTTCCTCTGGGTCGACGACACCGGTCCCTACCGGGCCAGGGCCGACCGCTCGGGCATCCCGGTCCGGACGGTCCTCCCCACTGACGGGGAGCCGGAGCTGGCGCTCACTGACCCGGTTGGCAACCAGGTCCGCATCCACCGACGCCGGGGGCGGCCCGAGTGACGTTGCGACAAGCGTGGGACGGCGCCGCCGACGTCTGGGTCCGCTTCGCCCGGGACCCCGAGGCCGACCGGACCTTCTGGTCGTGGCACCTTCAGGCGTTTCTCACTTTCATCCCCGATCCGGGGCGGCTCACGCTCGACATCGGCTGTGGCGAGGGCCGCCTCGGAAGGGAGCTGGCCCGCCACGGTCATCGGGTGGTGGGGCTGGACACCTCGACGCCCCTGGTCCATGCCGCGGCGCAACACCCGGCCGCCGCACCGGTCCTGGTCGCTGACGCCGCCTGCCTGCCCTTCGCCGACGCCATCGCCGACCTCGTCGTGGTCTTCATGGTGCTCCACGATGTCGACGATCTCGCCACGACCGTCGCCGAGGCGGCACGGGTGCTAGAGCCGGGAGGCCGACTGGCGGTCGCGATCGGGCACCCGATCCAGGGAATAGGGGACTTCTCCGGGGACGATCGCTCCGGGCCGTATGTTCTGGCGCGGCCCTACTTTGAGCCCCGCCGACTGACCTACTGGTGGGAGGGGAACGGGGTCCGCGTGCCGATGCACTTCCTCCACCGGCCGCTGGAGAGCTTCTTCGCCGCCATGACCGCCGCTGGCCTGCTGGTCGAGTCCCTGGCCGAGCCCTCCCCGGTCGCCACGGTCGCCGCCATGAGTGCCGACGACGAACGCCGCCGGCAGGTACCGTCCTTCGTCCACATCCGGGCGCTGAAGCCGTCGTGACCGCCTGCCGCACCTGCGTGCTCGTCGCCCGGCGCGACGCCGGCGAGGCGCCGCTCTGGGATGTGATCCTCAGGACGCCGGGATGGGACGTGGTCCATGCCTTCGGCACCGCGGTCGAGGGATGGGTCGTCCTTGTGGTCCGCCGGCATATCACCGCCGTGGCCGACCTCACCGACGAGGAGGCACTCGAGCTCGGGCCGCTGGTGAAGGCCGTCTCCCAGGCGCTGCACGACACCGTCGGATGCGCCAAGACCTATGTGGCCCAGTTCGCCGAGCATCCGGATCATCCGCACGTCCACGTCCACATCGTCCCTCGCGCCGCCGATCTCCCCGGCGATCAGCGAGGTCCGAGCATCTTCAGCCAGCTCGGGGTCGAAGATGACCGGGCCGTGTCCGAGGCTCGCATGACCGAGATCGCAGGACGCCTTCGCTCCCGGCTCGATCGAACCAGGTGAAGCTGGACGTCACCTCCGGCACGGTGGCTCGGCTCGTGGCCGCGCAGTTTCCTCAGTGGGCCCATCTGCCGGTGACGGCGGTCTCCCATGGCGGCTGGGACAACCACACCTTCCGGCTCGGCCAGGAGCTGCTGGCACGCCTGCCGAGCGCCGGCGCATACGTCGCCCAGGTCGAGAAGGAGCACCGCTGGCTTCCGGTCCTGGCTCGCCACCTTCCCCTGCCAATCCCCGAGCCGGTGGCGATGGGATGGCCCGACGACGGGTTCCCGTACCCCTGGTCGATCTACCGGTGGATCGACGGCGACCAAGCGGGCGGTGCGCAGATTTCGGACCTAACACTCCTCGCCGGCGACCTCGCCGGGTTCCTGGGCGCGCTGTACGCCGTCGACGCGAGCGACGGACCGGTTCCCGGGAAGCACAACTTCCTCCGGGGCGGACCGCTCGACACCTACGACGCCCAGGTACGGGAGTCGCTCGGCTCGCTGGCCGGTGAGATCGACGTCACGGCCGCCACCGCGACCTGGGATGCGGCCCTCGCCAGCACATGGGACGATCCGCCCGTGCGGGTGCACGGCGACGTCGCCCCGTCCAACCTGCTCATCGTCAACGGGCGTCTCCGGGCGGTGATCGACTTCGGCTCCACCGCCGTCGGCGACCCGGCCTGTGACCTGGTGATCGCCTGGACCTTCTTCGAAGGAGAGCGCCGGGAGGTGTTCCGGCGGAGCCTGCCCTTCGACGATGCGACCTGGGCCCGTGGCCGGGGGTGGGCGCTGTGGAAGAGCCTGATCACCCTGGTCGAGGATCGGCAAGTACCGGCAGGAGCAGCTCACCGCTTCGGATGGCGCAACAGCTCCCGCGCCATCGTCGATGCCGTTGTGGCCGAGCATCGCAGCGCGAGGTGACCCGCCGCTGCGCGAGCGTGTCCCGGGTGGAGCTGCGACCGCGGACGGACGACGATCTCGACGCCTGTGAACTGCTGGCCCGCGAGGTCCACGACGTCGACGGGTACCCGCCACGGTTCGCCGACGACCTACGTCACTTCGTCTCCGCTTCGGGTGCCCTCGCCGCCTGGGTCGCGGCGTGGGACGGCGCCATCGTCGGGCACGTGGCGCTGCAGCCGACGAGCTCTCCGGCGGTCATGGCATTGGCCGGCGAGGCCACCGGCCGGGCGTCGGATCGCCTCGGCGTCGTCGCCCGGCTGCTGGTCGCTCCCGCCCATCGCAGGAAGGGGCTCGGCGGGGCGCTCCTCGATGTGGCGGCACAGGCCGCGCACGAGCGGGGCCGGTGGCCGATTCTCGACGTGGCGACGCACTTCGACGCCGCCATCGGTCTGTACGAGCGGTCCGGCTGGATCTGCGCCGGCCGGGTGAGCGTCGCCTTCCGAGACGCCGAGCCGCTGGCCGAGTACGTCTACATCGGCCCCACCCCGGGGCGAGCGCAGCCCTGACCCCCTAGGCTCGGAGCTCGTGGCGGGGCGGGACGTCCTGGGAGCGCTGGTGTTCCAGATCGAGTACTGGTGGGCCGCGGGCTTCCGGCCCCGCCTGAACGGGCTGACCGACGAGGAGTACCTGTGGGAGCCGGTCGCCGGCTGCTGGACCCTCCACCCCACCGACGACGGCCAGGTCCTGTACGACCACGCCTGGCCGCCGCCGCGGCCCAGCCCGTTCACGACCATCGCCTGGCGCCTCTGTCACATCGGCGTCGGCTGCCTGGCCAACCGGGCGTCGCGGCTGTTCCCCGAGACGGTGCCGGCGCCGCTGACGACTCGCATGTGGGAGGGACCCCTCCCGTTCCCCATGACCGCTGACAACGCGCTCGCCTTTCTGGATGAGTGGTGGGATGCCTGGCGCAGCGGTCTCCTCGCCGCCGGCGAGGACGCGCTGTGGGAGCCGATCGGCGATCGGGAGTGGGACATCCCGTCGATGCGGTTGGGCCGGTCCGACCCGGCGATCGGCTTGGTCCTGCACGTGCACCGGGAGGTCATGCACCATGGCGCCGAGGTCTGCCTGCTCCGGGACCTCTACCGGCACGAGCGTCCCGCCTCGTGACCGCCGGCGCGCAGGCGTGGGATGAGGTGCGAGTGGTCGCGCTCGCGCTTCCGGCCGCGGAGGAGGACTTTCCCTGGGGCGAGACCGTGATCAAGGTCCGCCGAAAGCCGGGAATCCCGCCGTGGCGAAAGGAGGGTGTGCATGGTCCTATGTTCCTGTGGATGGGCCAGCGGGATGCCGACGCCCCGTCGGTGTGCGTGAAGCTGACCCGGGCCTACGAGGAGGCCGTGGCCGTCGCCGGGGCGACACCGACGACGATCAGCGGCCTGGGCCAGTGGGGCTGGCTGACCGTGCGCCTGGAGGCGGTCGACGTCGCCCTCGTCTCGGACTGGGTGGAGGAGAGCTACCGGAACGTGGCGCCGAGGCGGTTCGTGGCCGAACTCGACGCCCGTTCACCTGCTCGAGGGGAAGGAACAGACAAGGCCGGTGATCGGCTGGGTCCAAGCTGATGCGAACGCTGTCGCGGCTGCGGTCCGGTGGCTGCCCACCCGGCGTTCAGACCAGGTCGGCGGCTCGTCCCCGGGCCTCGCCCTGGATGTGCAGGTGCACGTCCCCGACGCGAAGCGCTGAGCCCAGCCCGGCGGCGGGAAACTCGCCCGTCTCGAGGCCGACAGACGTTCATTGGAGACCACCCTCAGGCGCGCCGACCTTCTCGCGGGCACGACGATCCACTCGCCAGCGTCGCCCAGCAGGGCCCGTCGGTCCGGGTTCGCCGCTCCTCGGGTTGCATTGATGTCGACCGCCCGAGTCAGGAGTGCACCGCCGGTTCATTTGGCGGTCAAGTGTGCGTGCAGGGCGACAAGGGCGGCCTCAGCCCGATCGAGCGCTCTGCCGACCTCGGCGGAAGGCCGGAACTCGACGACCCATGCCAGGTATTGGATCGGGATCTGGACCCCCGCCCATCGATATCCGAGCTGCACCGTCCACGGGTCCAATGCCATTCCGGTGGCGTGTCGCCACGAGTCGGAGTAGGCGGTGAAACCAGGCGAGTCCATGCCGGCGACGTTGGCGAGGTCGAGCATGGGCGAGCCAACACGAGCGCTGCCCCAGTCCACGAGCACGCCGTCGCCGTCGGCCACCAGGATGTTCCCGAGGTGGACGTCGCCGTGCAGCAAGGAGCGCGGAAGGACCTCCAGGGCCTCTGCTATTCGCCCGTCGTCGGCCATCCTCTCGAGGACCGACCGTGCCCGGTCGAAATGGGGGCTGGGGTAGCGGGCCGCCTGGCGGACCACGGCGCCAAGTGAATAGGAGAGGCAGATGTCGCGCCACCACCCGACGTCGACGACGGGGACCCCGGCCAGATCGGTCCAGGCCTGGGCGTAGGTGGCATGGAGAATGGCAAGGGCTTGAAAGACGCCCGTGGGCACGAGGGCATCGGTGACCGTCGTCCCGGCGTAGAACGGCATGATCATCCACGGGCCCTGCTCGTCGGTGCCGTCGGCGAGGAGGCGCGGAATGGCGGCGGCGCTGGGCCTGGCCGCCTGGGCCGCTTCGAGGCCAAGGATCTCATGGGGCCGGGTCCATTTCTGCACGACCGCGACCGTCCGCGGCACATCGCCCTCAACGGCGACGCTGATGTCGACTCGTTCGATCCGAGCGGCCACGGTGCCGCCGCTCATCGGCTCTCGTCGAAGGCCGGAGATGTGTCCGCCGTCTGCTTCTTCGAGCGCCCACGCGACCACCGACGCCGGCAACCCCGGGCTCACCCCGCCGTCCCGACGTGCCGGACGGCGTCAACGGCCCACGGGCGATCGAAGGACCGCCATATCTCCTCTTCGTCGAAGAAGAGGAGCGACCAGACGGCATCCCTCCCCATCTGGCGCTGGGCCTCGAAGCGGTGGTTGCCGTCGGCGACGAGGAGAACGTCGGCCTGGCATGCGTCAACGATGACGGGAGGGACATCCCAGCCGCGCCTCAGGCTCCGCTCGATGCCCGCCAGCCGCGGCTCCCAGTCCTCACGAGCTCGCGGGTACGGCATGCCCGGCTCGGGCCCCACAATCCGGCTGAGCTCCACCACGGGTACTGCGACCGGCCCGATCCACCATCGCCGCCGGCGGCGCAGCCCTCGGGCCATGGGCACGTTCCGGCCGGCACCATTGAGGTAGTCGTGCACCCAGCCCTCGATCGTGCCCAGAGCCGCGGCCTCAGCTGCGGCCGCCAACGTGGCATCGTCGCGCCATCGCACCGGCGTCGAGATCACGGAACGGGCCCACCCGGCTACGGACCGTACGGTTTCGTCGACCTCCGCCTCGCTGGTGTCGACACCCTGGCCGATGTGCTCCCGCAGCCAGACTCCCCACTGCGTCTGCTCTGCGATCGCTCGCTCGCGATCTCGCCCCCGCCATGGAGGCCGAGCCTCAAGGCGCTCCCGCCGGATGACGTCGGAGCAGTCCAGGAGAAAGAAGTGCATCGAGGTGACCCATCCCGCCTTCGGGAGCTGCTCAAAGTGGAACGGTGCCAGCGGACCCAGCAGCACCGTCGGCAGACCACCCGACGCCAGCCCCTCGGCCACCGAAAGCCACGCTGAACGGATGGCGGCCCAGTTGAGTGCAGCGCCTTCGGCCTGCATGCCGAAGGCGTCGATGAGCCAGTCGATGTCGAAGACCGCCGCCTCGCCGGCAAGCTCCGAAGCCAGGGGCGAGAACAGGGTCGTCTTGCCTGCGCCGGACGCACCGGTCACGACGAGAAGGGGCTCGGTCGGTGCAGGGTCGCGCCTGCCGCACTCTGGGCATACGGCAGAGGCCGGTGCCGGCTTCATCGCCGTCAGGTTGGGGCACGACTGGCAGTAGTGCATGCCCTCCAGCCTGACCGAACCTTCCGATCTCCTGCCGAGTATTGGGGATGGGCCCATCCCACCGACGCTGATCGAGCGCCCCATAAGACGCGTCCCAATAAGCACCGGTCGGAAGGCCCGGCAGCGCCCTTCATGTGCCGTACGGGGCGCACGGCGGGATACGTCTCAGGCAACCGTGTCGAATATTATGTTCGGCCCAATGTCACCCATAGCCCTGGCCAGAGGACCGACCGACCTAGCGCCACGTGACGATGTCGGATGTCCCGGTAGGCCTGGCTGAACGCAGGGAACCATCCCATAATCGCGGGCCGAGCTGGCGGAGGACTTCGCCCCTGCTCGCCGGGACGATGTCAGCTATCAACTCGCCGACTCGCCGACCCCCAGCGACGCTCACTCACGCACCCGATGCGTGGTGAATGCCGATCCCCGGTTCCGCCGTTCAAAGCCAATCTCATGCGTCGGTGCCGGGCTCGCCGTCGTCGGTGAACGGCAGGAACCATGCTCGTGGATGAAGGTTGGCGAACAGGCGGTGCTCATCGAGGTCCAGGTCGGGTGCCTCGATACCGTCGAGGGCCGGATCAAACAGCAACAGGACGTCGTGATCGCCAAAGAGGAGCTCGCGGACGGCGTCGAAGTCGCCGTCACGGTCGGGGTCAGGCGGCAGCGAGAGGTCGGTGGCGAGACTGCCGTCACGCGTCGCTCCCTCCGCGGCGTCGATGATGAGGTGCAGCGCCATCTCCTCGGCTGTGCAAGTCGAGATCCGCGTCGCGTCGACCTCTCCCCGCTCGAAGCGGAGCGCTAGTGAATCGAAGCAGGAGACGAACTGCTCCATCCACGCCTCGTCCACCACGCGTTGCGCGATCGGCGGCAGGCTCCTTCTGGGCAGGTGCAATGGGCCCTCGTACGTGTCGGCCAGCATGACGGCCGCAGCCCAGAGTCGTGCGGCCATCCGGGGGCTCATCGGACAGCCGGACCCGGCGTACAGCCGGGCGAAGTCCGGTGCATCAGGGGCGACGTCGCCCATCACCCGTTCACTCTGGCAGAACGTCGACCGAATGGCGTCCGTGGCCCAAGCGGCCCTCGGCTCAGAGGCGCTCACGACCGACCCCTCAGGCCGCGGCCAGGCCGCGCGACATCGCACAACACCGCTCAACAGGGGGTAACCGGGAATACGCAAACTCCCAGGTCAGAGGCCCTTTTCGGACGTAACAGCAGGTCAGCGCAGGGGTGGGATCTTGCTTTGCAAGCAGGGGGTCGTGGGTTCGAGTCCCATCGTCTCCACCCACAAAAGTGCTGGTCAGGAGCTTGCGCCGTCGGCAGACGGGAGCCGAAGCGGCGGCTCAGGCCGCGAGGAGGCCGGGAGAGTCCCGACCAGTTGTGTGCGGTCCAGGTACATAGTGGACACCGTGGCTCCGGTACCTGCCTGACACTTCTCGGACGCGGCTCCGGTACCTGCACGACACTCCTCGTCCTGAGGGGGGTCCACCACTCGCCGGTTGCCACCTTCTTCGCTGTGGTCGTTCTGCGCCCACAGGTCCGAAGGAGGCCGGCCGTGCTCGTGGAGTTGGGGTTGGTGGAACAGAGATACCAGGCGGTGCTCGAAGTGCTCGACGGGCGCAACGGCGTGGTGCGCCAGACCGTGCACGGCTGGCTGCGGCCCTACGCAGCCGACGGCCTGGCTGGGCTGGCCGATGGAGCTCGGAGAGCAACTGAGGAAGGCGATGTCCTCACGGGCGACCACCGAACAGGCCAAGGGCATCTTCATGGGCGCCCAGGGCTGTGGGCCGGACGAGGCGTTCGAGATGTTGGTCCGAGCCTCCCAACCCGAGAACCGCAAGCTACGCGAGATCGCCGAAAGCATCGTGCGGAGGACCATCAACCGCCACCGGTCCGGCCGAAGCCACCTTGCCATTCGGCCACCTTTCCCCCACCGAGGATGGAGGGAGGCACACCCTCGGAGGAGATGGTTCGGCGACCTCGACATCCTCATGATCGAGGGATGTGCCGACACCGGATACTCCTGCTCATCGTCGCCGGCGTCACCGCCCTCACCGGCGCCTGCGGCAACGACTCCGCATCCGCTGCCCTCGGCGAGGGGGACTACTGCAAGGCCGCACGGGCGTGGGCCGTGCATGAGCTCGACCCCCGGCACGACGAAGACCCCTCGTGGCTCAAGACCTACTGGGGCGAGTACCTGGATTTCGTCGCGACAGCGAAGCGCACGGCACCCGAGGTGATCCGCGCCCCCTGGCAGGCGTACGGCGCCCAGATCGAGGCCCAGACCCAGGTCTTCGAGAAGTACGGCTACGACATGCGGGTCGCCGAGGAGAAGGCCACGGCCGGCGAGAAGAGGGTGTTCGAGGAGCCGAGCGAAGAGGCACAAGCAGCCTTTGGCGAGATCCTGAGTTTTGAAGCCCTCACCTGCGACGCCGGCCAGCCGCCCGCCGCCGAGGTCGACTTCAGCGGCGAGCGGCCGGGCGCCTACTGTGAGGCGCTGGCGGCCGACAAGGAGTTGTTCGGGACGGTGACGGATGCAGGTGCGACGCCCGACAAGGTCCGCGAGGTCGTGAACTCGCCCGAGGGCATGGCCATCGCCCAAAGGCTGCGCCAGGCAGCGCCGCCCTCGATCAAGGCCGACGTCGAGGCCGTGACCGACTGGCAGATGCATCAGCAACGCGCCGTGCTCGCGGCCAACGCCTATGACATGCGGAGCATTCTCCTCAAGGGCTCGGCCAAGGAACGTCAGGCGCTGCAGCTGACCGACAAGGCGATCCGCACGCCGTTCGCACGAACCGTCGCCTATGAGCAGCAGGTCTGCGGTGCGTGAGCTACGAGCTGAGATCGCCGAGTGTCACCGCGCCCCGTCGGATGGCTGCGTTGGCCAGGCGGGTGCGCCGGTGCGGGAGGTCTGCCGGCAGGTCGAACTTGTCGAACAGGTTGGCGAGGTGCTGCTTCACCGCCGCCTCGCTCACCACCAGTTCACTGGCGATCTCCTTGATCGAGGCCGGCTCGGTGAAGAGGTCACGGGCCAGCAGGGGGCGGCACAGCACGACCAGCACGTCCCGCTCACGACCGGTCAGCACCGGCGGCGCGTCCTCTGTCTCGGTGCGCGACGCCGCCGCGTCGTTCGTACTGCGGAAGAGCAGGCGCGTCTGGCCGACCCGGACTTCGTCCCCGTGGCGCAGGCGCTGCGCGCCCCAGATCCGATCGCCGTTCACGAACGTCCCGTTGGACGACCCCAGGTCGTTGACGCACCAACCCTCCGCGAACTTCTCGAGCGACGCGTGGAGCCGACTGACGCGGGCATCCTCGAGCACGATGTCGTTTCCCGGGCCCTTGCCGACCGTGATTCGTCCACCGGCGAGCTCCGCCCTCCGCACGCCGCCCAGTGTCCAGATCTCCACCGTCGCCTCGTCCGCGGGCACGAACGCCAGCGTACCCTCACACCATGACCGGGTTTCGGGCGGGCTCGTCAGCCCTGGTACGAGGGCGCTATGAGCCACTCGAGGTCGTCGGCTCCGGGGCCCAGGGGCGGGTCGTCAAGGCCCTCGACCACCTGCACGACCGCCCCGTGGCCCTCAAGGTGCGGGCCGTGGGCAGCGGAGCCGACCGGGCCGCGCTGCTGTCCGAGGCCCGGATCCTCTTCGGGCTGCCTCCGAGCCCGCACCTGCCGATCGCACGTGACGACTTCTTCGACGGCGACGACTACGTGATCGTCATGGATTGGGTCGAGGGGACCAACCTCGACCGCATCCTCCACGTCGAGGGTCGGCCCGGGCTCCCGCCCACGCTCGTGCTCGCGTGGCTGGCCGACGCCGCCGCCGCACTGACCCACCTGCACACGCAGGACCCCCCGGTGATCCACGGCGACATCAAGCCTGCCAACCTCATACTCACGAAGGGCGGGCGCGTCTCGTTGGTCGACTTCGGCGCGTCGTCGACACCGACGAAACCCGGCCGGCGTGGCGGGACCCCGGGATTCGCCGCCCCTGAGCGTGCCACCCGGGGAGAGAGCACCCGCGCCTCCGACATCTACTCCCTGGCCGCGACCGCGTTCGCCCTGTTGACCGGTGAGCCGCCCACTGGGATCCGGCCGTCCTGGACCGGCATCGACCCGGCTCTGGCCTCTCAGCTCGAGATGGCCATCCGCGAGGGCCTCGTTACCGATCCCGCCCATCGCGTCGCGACACCCGGCGAGCTGGTCGAGCGCTTGCGCGCCGGCTGGGCGAGCTCGTTGCCCACAGGCGTACTGACCTTCTGCTTCACCGACATCGTCGGCTCGACCGCCCTTTGGGAGTCACAACCTGCGGCCATGTCGCATGCGCTCGTGCTGCACGACAAGACGATCGCCACCGCGGTCGAGCGCCGTGGTGGGCGGCTCATCGACGCCATGGCCGAGGGCGACTCCACCGTGTCGGTGTTCGCTTCACCGGCCGACGCGGTTGCCGCCGCCATCGACCTCACCCGCGCCCTTCGGGAGGTCGACTGGCCGGGGACGCTGCGGATCGAGACCCGCGCCGCGTTGCACACCGGCGAGGCGGAGCAACGGGACGGCGCGTTCTTCGGCCTCACCATGAACGTGACGGCGCGGCTCCGTGGCCTCGCCGACGGTGGCCAGGTCTTCCTGTCCCACGCGACGGCGTCGCTGGTGCGGGACCACCTGCCTGAGGGCGTGTCGCTCGTCGACCTCGGGCCGGCACGGCTGCGGTCGTTGCGCGAGCGCGAACAGGTCTACGCCGTCGCCGCGCCCGGCGTCGACGCGCCGCCGCCAGGCACCGACTGTCCGTATCCGGGGCTCATCGCCTTCTCGTCCGCTGACGCTGACCGCTACTTCGGGCGCGACGCCGTGGTCGACGACCTGCTCGACCGGCTGCGATCCGACCGGATCGTCACCGTGATCGGCGCGTCGGGCAGTGGCAAGTCGTCGCTGCTCCAGGCCGGCCTCGGCGCACGGTGGCCTGCGGGGGCTGCGGTCATCACCCCTGGCGGGACGCCGGTGCTCGGTGCCGATCACCTCGGGGCGACGGACCGGCTGCTGATCGTCGATCAGTTCGAGGAGCTGTTCTCGATCGTCCAGTCGGCCGAGCAGCGGGTCGCCTTCATCGACGCGCTCCTGCGCGCCGAGCGACCCGTCGCCATCGGCTTGCGTGCCGACTTCTACGGAGCGTGCGCCGCTCACCGTGACCTGGCATCGGAGATGACCAGCCACCAGGTGCTGCTGGGTCCCATGACGCCGGAGGAGCTGCGGGTCGCCATCGAGGAGCCGGCCCGGCGCGCCGGCCTGCGCCTGGAGCCCGGCCTCGTCGATCTCCTTCTCGGTGAGGTGAGCGGCGAGCCCGGCGAGCTGCCCCTCCTGGCCCACGCGCTCCGCGCCACCTGGGAAGCACGCGACGGGCGAACGCTCACCCTCGATGCCTACCGCAGCACCGGCGGGGTGAAGGGCGCCATCGCCGCCACCGCCGACTCGACGATGGCGTCTTTCGACGATGCGGATCGGAGCGTGGCGCAACGGGTCCTTCTGCGCCTGGTCGAGCCCGGGGAGGGCATCGAGGACACCCGCCGGCGGGCGACACTGGCGGAGCTCCGTTCCGCGACCGATGCCGGCGGCCGAGTCGATCGGGTGATCGACACGCTGGCCACGGCTCGGATGGTGTCGATCGACGCGGCCACCGTGCAGGTCGCCCACGAAGCCCTCATCCGCGAATGGCCCCAACTGCGCACGTGGCTGGCCGAGCAACGGAACGACCTGCGGGTGCAGCGCCAGGTGACCGTTGGCGCGGAGGCGTGGCTGAACAGCGGCCGCGACCCGAGCGAGCTCTATCGCGGTCCCCGCCTGGCCAACGCCCTCGAGTGGTTGCAGCGGCAGCCCCACGCCTCGCAGCTGGAGGCCGACTTCCTCCGTGAGAGCGAGGCGGAGGAGACGCGCCTGCACCAGGCCCAGGTCCGGGCGAACCGCCGGCTGCGGGCCTCACTCGTCGGTGTCGTCGTGGCGCTGGTGGTCGCCCTCGTCGGGGCCACCGTGGCGGTCAACCAGGGTCGCCGCGCCGCCGCCTCGCGCGACCACGCCGAGGTGGCCCGCGTCGCTGCGGTGTCGCGCTCGCTCGTCGAGCGACAGCCCGACCTGGGCCTGCTGCTGAGCGTCGAGGCGTACCGCCGGGAGGACAGCCGCGACACGCGCGGGACGCTGCTCGCCGCGCTCCAGGCACACCCGCTCCTGGAGGGTCTCATCTACGGCGCCGAGTCCGGGCTCGAGGCGGCCGCCTTCACGCCCGACGGGCGCATGCTGGCCACCCCGACGAGCGACGGCTCCGGCACCCTTCTCTGGGACACGGCGACGCGGCGACCTCTCGGAGCCTTGCGCCACGGCGAGGACGTCGTGCTCGACGCCGCCATCAGTCCGGACGGCCGCACGCTCGTCGCCGCGACGGTCTCCTACGGTCCGAACGTCGAGCCGGCCAGCCACCTGCAGGTCTGGGATCTCGATCGGAGGGAGCTCGCCCACTACCTCGAGAGCCCGGCGGGCAGCTTGACGTCAGCCGCCTACAGCGCCGACGGGCGAACAGTCGTGACCCAGGGCGGGGTGTACCTCGACCGGCCGCCGCAGCTCACGGCGGTCGTGTGGGACACGACGTCGTGGCAGCCGCTGGGCACGCCGTGGACGCTGGCTCCCGGCTACCTGAACGACGGCGTGATCACCGTCAGCGGCGACGGCAGGGTGCTGGCCGTGCCTGAAGGTGACGGGGTCACGACATGGGACGTCACGACCCGTCGAGTGCGCCGGCACATCGCTGTCACCGACGGAAAGGTGACAGCGCTGGCGTTGAACTCGGACGGCTCCGCCGTCGCCATTGGTCTCGACAAGGGCTCGGTGCGAGACGTCGACACCGCGACGGGCTCGCTTCGGTTCGAAGCCGTGACCGACGGCGACGTCCCACCCACCGCCATGGAGTTCAGCCGTGACGGCACAATGCTCGCCGTGGCCGACAGTGGCGGCCGCACGCACCTGGTCGACGTGGCCACGGGGGCCGGCCTTGGCCCGGCGCTGGCGGCGAGCTCGTCGGGGATCAACGACGTCAGTTTCAGCGCCGACGGGCTTCACCTCGCCACCGCAGGTCGGGACCGCACCGGAGCGATCTGGCGGCTCGACGGCAACCGGGCCATCGGCCGCTCGTGGAGGGACCACGCCGCGGTGGCGACCGAGATCGACGTCACCGCCGACGGCCGCTTCGTCGTCAGTGGTGGAGCCGACGGAACGGTCACCGTGCGGGACGCTGGCACCGGAGCGACACGCCGGGCGGACCGCGGAGGCGAAGTCCTCACCGTCGACGTCGACGGCGCCGGCCGACGGGTGGTCAGCGGCGACACGGCCGGCAAGGTCGTCGTGGCCGGGCTCCCCGACCTGAGGACGGAGCAGGAGATCGCCTTCGACGGAGCGCTCGTGCATGCGGCGGCGTTCAACCCCGTCACGGGGGTCGTCGCCGTCGCCGTCGAGACGCCTTCGGAGGACGAATCCGCCCGCGACACCGGGTTCGGGTTCGTCGCACTGTGGGATCCGGTCCGAAACGAGGAGGTGGCACCGCGGATCGGCCAGCGGGGCGGGTCCCCGATCGCGCTGGCGTGGAGCCCCGACGGTCAGACCGTGGCCGCATCCACCGACAACAACGTGCTGCGCTTCTACCGCGCCGGCCCGAGCTATCACCAGGTGGGCGACGACCTCGTCATCCAGGACGACACCATGACCGCGCTGGCAATCTCGCCCGACGGGCGTTCGATCGCCGCCGGCTCCTCCTCGGGAATCGTCCGCCAATACGACGTGGCGACGCACGAACGGGTCGGGCCCGACCTGCGGGGGCACACGTTCGAGGTGGGAGGGGTCGCCTACAGCCCCGACGGCTCGCTCCTCGCCTCCACGACGGTCGGCCTCAGCACCACACGCCTTTGGGAGGCCGCCACCGGGGCACCCATCGGAAACGAGCTGGTCGCCGGGCGCACGCCGTATACCCAGAGGACGTTCGGCATCGACCATCGCTATCCGAGTCGGCCTGCGTTTGCTCCTGACGGGCGCACGCTCTTCACCCCGGTGGTCGACGGTTCGATGGTGGCGTGGGACCTCCGGCCGCGTTCCTGGATGCGGGCTGCCTGCGAGATCGTCGGCCGGGACCTGACTCGCGACGAGTGGCGCCAGTACCTGGGCGACACCGCGTACCGCAAGACCTGCTCATCGGCGTGACGGGATGTTCATGGACTTGACGGCCCGCTGACGCCACGGGCCCGGGGGAGCTGACAAGCGAGCAGGACCGCGACAGCCGGTAGACCCGGCGCGCCCCCGATGCCGACAGTGCCCAGTTCCAATTACAACAGGAGGTATGCAATGAGATCGAAGATGGCCATCATGGCCGTTGCCGGGATGCTGATTTCCGTTCTGGTCTCGACCAGCGGCGCCGCGGCGGCCGCCGGCCGGACCGTGTACTACGTGTCTCTCGGAGATTCGGCGGCCGCCGGCGTCCAGCCACCCGGTTGGAATGCGCTCGGCTACGCCGATCAGCTCTCCTTCCGCATGCGGGCACGTCTCCCCCAACTCCGGCTCGTCAAGCTGGGCTGCCCGGGCGAGACCACCGAGAGTTTGCTCTCGGGGGCCGACAGCCCCTGCAGCTATCCATCAGGCTCGCAGCTCGAGGAGGCGGTCGGCGTCCTTCGGGCTCACGCCGGCAGCGTCGCCTTCATCACCATCAACGTCGGGGTCAACGACGTCCTCGACGCCTGCCTCGATGACGCCGCCGGAGCGCTGGACCCGGCCTGTACCCGGGGACTGCTGCCGGCGGTCCAGGCCAACCTGGCGGCGATCGTCAGAACGCTGGGCGACGCCGCGCCCGGCGTCCCCATCGCGGGGATGAGCTACTGGGACCCCTTCCTCGGGTTCTGGGTCACCGGCCCCGAGGGCGAGGCGCGGGCACGGACGAGCAACCAGGCCATGCAAGTGCTGAACGCCGGCCTCGTCTCGACGTATCGGGGCGAAGGCGCCTTGGTCGCCGACGTGGCCGGACCCGGGTTCTTCAACATCGCCGACTTCTCCCATCGCGTCGCCAGCCGGTGGGGACCGGTGCCGGTGAACGTGGCCAACGCCTGCACGTTGACGTGGTCCTGTGCAAGGCCACCACTCGGGCCGGATCCCCATCCGAACACGAGGGGTTACCGAGTCATCGCCGATGCCTTCGCAGCGGTGCTGCCCGGCTCGTGAGGCATGGCATCGCCAGGGAACGGGGGGCGAGCCCAAGTGGAGGGCGTCCTGCGACGCGGCAACGGGATCGCCCGTTGTGGCCCAGCGGTAGATCGTCCGGATGATTCAAGGGGTAACGCGCAGACGGGCTCTACTCCTCGTTCCTCGGCGCGGGCCCCGAAGCCACCTTCACGCTGGCGCGCGACCATTACGCCACAGAGGAGCACATCCGTTCCAAGGACGTGCCGTTCACCTTCCTGCGCGCTAGCGCCTACCTGGAAGTGCTTCGCTACATCATCGGTCCCGACGGCGTCATCCGGGGGCCGGGCGGAGACGGCAGGGTGGCGCCGGTGGCTCGGGACGACATGGCTGAGACCCTCGCGGCCGTCCTCGAATCAGACGGCGCACACGACGGCGAGACCTACGACGTGACCGCCCGGAGAGCCTGTCGCTGGAACAGGTTGCCGACGCATTCGGTTCGGTCACCGGCAGACCGATCACCTATGTCAACGAGACATTGGAGGAGGCATGGGCATCGAGGCGCACCTACGGCGCTGACGACTGGCAGATCGAGGCATGGGTCAGCACCTACCTCCAGATCGCCGCCGGCGAGCTGGACGTCGTGAGCGATACCGTCCCACGGCTCACCGGACATCCGGCGCAGTCGGTCCAGGAATTCCTGGCCAGCCATCCGGAAACCTACGAGCACCTGATCGAGGGGCCTTCTATCACCGGTGGATGAACTGGCCAGACCGGATGGGGGCGTGCCCCGCCGGCCAGGCCCGAGTGTCGAATGACTCAGCTCAGATGGCAGGAGGGTGGCCGGCGGCTCACCGCAGGTGAACATGGGCCCGAGCTCCCGGTCAGTCCAGGAAGCGGCGCACCTCGGCCAGCCGCTCGGGCACGGGCCGGTACCAGACCCACCGCCCACGCTTCTCGCCCACGATCAGCCCGGCGTCGGCCAGGATCTTCACGTGGTGCGACACGGTCGGCTGGGTCCGGCCCAGCGGCTCCACCAGGTCGCACACGCAGACCTCGCCTGCCGGCGCCGAGGTGAGGAGGCTCAGCAGCCGCAGCCGGACGGGGTCGGCGAGCACGGCGAAGTCACGCGCCAGCGCCTCGGCCCGTGTCTCGGAGAGCGGCGACATCAAGACGGCCGGGCAGCAGGCGTCGTCGAGCACGGGAAGCGCCACCCTGCTTTTCGCCTTGGCGGATTCTCCCATTGACAAGCCTCGATGCGCGGGGTTGACGTCAACCATTGATCTGAGTCTATCGATTGGAGCAACGATGTCGCGAGATCGGTCGACGCTGTCCGCCCCATCCGTGACGAGATCGGCCGGCGGGTCCGTGCGCTCCTGACCGAGCTCGGCGTGGAGACAGCACCGGCGTAGGCCAGGTCGCTCCACGACAGACCCCGCAGCGCCGAGGGCGCCGGCGATGATGGTCGGCCGGCGCAGGATCGTCCAGCCGGGCTTGCGTGCCGGAGGACGTCGAACGTCTCAGGCGGCCCTCAGCGGACGGTGAACCGGCGGGCGACGACCCGGGCGATGAAGGTCAGCGCGAAGACGAGGGCGATGAGCGTGAGGGCTGCTCCCCAGGCCCGGTCGATGGCCGCGTCGAACGGCAGGCGGGCGTTCCCGAAGATCTGGGCCGACAGAGCCGTGTTCGTCCCGTCGAGCAGGCTGGTGTTGGCGGCGTTGACCGTGCCGATGGTGAACAGCAGCGGCGCCGTCTCGCCCGCGGCCCGGGCCACGGCCAGCAGCGCGCCACTGACCACGCCGGGCAGGGCGGCGGGGATGACCACCGTGAGGATGGTTCGCGAGGTGCGGGCCCCGAGGGCGGCGCTGGCCTCCCGCAGCTCGCTGGGGACCAACTGAAGGGCCGTCTCGGCCGAGCGGATGACGATCGGGAGCATGAGGCAGGCCAGGGACAGTGCTCCGGCGAAGCCGGTCTGCCCGTAGCGCAGGACCCACACGGTGTAGATGAACAGGCCCATCACGATCGACGGGACCCCGGCCATCACGTCGGCAAGGAAGCGGATCACACTGGCCAGGCGCCCCCTCTTGCCGTACTCGTTCAGGTACAGGGCGGCCAGGACGCCGAGGGGAACGGCCATGGCCGTCGCCGCCCCGGTGATGAGCAGCGTGCCCAGGACGGCGGGGCCCATGCCGGGGCCCGGAAGGCGGGAGCTGATGGGGATGTCGTCGGTGAGGAAGCCCCAGTCGACGATCCCGGCGCCCTTGTGCAGCAGGTAGGCGACCACGAAGGCGAGAGGGACGGCGGCCATGGCCACCGAGGACCAGATGGCCACCGTGGCCGCCCGGTTCCGGAGGCGCCGGCCCCGGCTGACCGTCCCGAGAAGGATCGTGCTCAACTCCGCACCCCGGCCCGGCCCACGACGTGGCGGGCGATCAAGTTCACGAGGATGGTGATGGCGAACAGCTCCACGCCGAGGCCGATCAAGGCGGCGCGGTGGAGGCCTCCCGCCTCGCCGAACTCGTTGGCGATGACCGCAGCCATGGAGTCTCCGGACCCGAACAGCCGGGCCGAGATCTGGGGACTGGACCCGATGACGAGGGCGGCGGCGATGGTCTCGCCCATGGCCCGCCCGAGGCCCAGCATGACCCCACCGACCACGCCGGCCCGGCTGTGGGGGAAGACCGCTGCCCGGATCATCTCCCACCGGGTCGAGCCCAGGGCGTAGGCCGCCTCCTTAGCCGTGGTCGGGACCGTGTCGAACACCTCACGGCTGATCGACGTGATGATCGGCGTGACCATGAGCGCGAGGATCAGCCCGGCGGTGAACAGGCTGCGCCCGCTCGAAGGTCCTTCGAACAGGTTGGACAGGACGGGGACGGGCGAGGTGACGTCGCTCACCCGGCCGTAGATCCCCGCGAGCCACGGAGCCAGCACGATGACGCCCCACAGGCCGTAGACCACGGAGGGTACGGCGGCCAGGAGGTCGACCAGCGAGCTGACCGGCCGCCGCAGCCGCCGGGGCGCCACGTCGGAGAGGAACAGGGCCATGCCCACGCTGATCGGTACGGCGATGACCAGGGCGATGACCGCGGTGACCACCGTGCCGTAGACGAACGGCAGCGACCCGAAGGCGTCGGCGCTCGGCGCCCACCGGTCGGAGGTGAAGAACCGCAGCCCGTCGTGGGTGAACGCCGGCCAGGCCTCCTGGGTGGTCGAGATGGTGATGAGCCCGAGGATGACCAGCACGAGCAGACCGCACCCCAGGGTGAGGGACCGGAACGACCGGTCGGAGAGACCGGCCCGGCCCGGGCTGGCGAGCGCACCGGGCCGGGCCGGGCTGGGGGGTCGGGTGGTGAGGGTCATGCGGTGCGAACGACGCCGACCACTAGGCCACTGGCACGGCGATGTTGTTCAGCTGGGCGACGGCCTTCTCCTGCAGCGACTTGGGCAGCGGCGCGTAGTCGACGTCCTCGGCCAGCTTCTGACCGTCGTCGAGCAGATAGCGCAGGAACGACTTGATGGCCTCGCCCTTGGCCTTGTCGGTCTGGTTCTTGTAGACGAGTATCCAGGTCGGGGCGGTGATGGGGTAGGCGTCGGCCCCGTCGGCGTTCAGCGGATTGTAGGACAGGTCGGCGTTGACCTGGGCGCCGGCCATGGCGGCGGTAGCGCCGTCGACGCTGGGGACGACGGCCCGATCGGCCTTGTTGCGGACCTTGGCGAACTGCAGCCCCGACGCCTTGGCGTCGGAGAGGTCCACGTACCCGATGGCACCTGCCGTGCTCTTGACGATCTGGGCCACGCCCTGGTTGCCGTTGCCGGCCTGGGTGTCGCCGGGCCACTCGACGGTCGAGCCCGACCGCAGGGTCCATGTGTCGGGGGCGGCCGCCACAAGGTACTTGCTGAAGTTCTCCGTCGTACCGGAGCCGTCGGAGCGGCGGGCCACCGTGATGTCGGTCGAGGGCAGGCGGACGCCGGAGTTGAGAGCGGCGATCGCCGGGTCGTCCCATTTGCGGATCTGGCGCTGGAAGATCCTGGCGATGGTGTCGGCGTCGAGGGTCAGGTCGCGGACGTCGCCCAGGTTGTACGACACGGTGATCGGCGCGGCCACCGTGGGCACGTAGAGGAGCTCGCCCTTGTACTTCGCCACGTCGGCGGCGTTCACCAGCCCGTCCGAGCCGGCGAAGTCGACGACGCCGTCCTGCAGGGCCTGGCGGCCGGCGCCGGAACCGGTGCCGTTGTAGTTGACCGTCACGCCCGGCTGCTCCTTCTGGTAGCCGGCGATGACGACCTCGTAGAAAGGCTTGGGAAACGTGGCGCCGGAGGCGTTGAGGGTTGCCGAGAGACGAGCCTCCGTCGTCTGGGCGCCACCGCCGCCCGTGGCGCCTGTGCCGCCGTCGTCGTCGCTGCCTCCGCAGGACACTGCGACCATTGCCAGTGCCAACAGCGCGGCGAGAAGTCCGGTGAATCGGATCTTGGGTGGGTGCATCCCCAGGTGCCTCCTTCGGCGTTCGGACAAGGCGAACGTAGAGAGCGCTCGTGGACCAGGGGTGGCCCCGGAGTGGACGTCAGGTGAACGGCCCGTGAAAGACGGAGTCCATCCCCTGGATGACGCCTTCGGTTTGCCTGTTGTCCACCTGACAGACGAGTTCTGTCCATGGCGCCCCGGTACGTTCGCCTGAGTGATGGACCCCGCCGGAAGCTCGAGGAACAGAGGGCTCTTGGAAGACCCCGATCCGGAAGCCCCCGTCGCGCCTCGGCCGGATGCCGTGGTCGCCGGGACGCACGCCCCCGACGGTGACGTCGTCTTCGACATGGACGAGGTGAGCGTCCACTACGGCTCGTTCCGAGCCCTGCGAGAAGTCACACTGGACGTTCGCAAGGGGCAGATCACTGCCTTCATCGGCCCATCCGGCTGTGGCAAGACCACCCTGCTCCGCGCCCTCAACCGCATGCACGACCTGACCACCGGCGTGCGGGTGGAAGGCAGGCTGCTCTACCACGGCCATGACCTGTACGCCCCGGAGGTCGATGCCGTGGTCGTGCGGCGGCGGATCGGGATGGTCTTCCAGCGGCCCAACCCCTTCCCCAAGTCGATCTACGACAACGTGGCCTTCGGCCCCAAGGTCGCCAAGCTCGACGTGACGCTCGACGACTGCGTCGAGGAGGCGCTGACCCGTGCCGCCCTATGGAACGAGGTGAAGGACCGGCTGAAGTCGTCGGCGACCGACCTGTCGGGTGGGCAGCAGCAGCGGCTGTGCATCGCCAGGGCCATCGCCGTCCAGCCCGAGGTCATCCTCATGGACGAGCCGTGCTCGGCCCTGGACCCCGTGGCCACGCTGCGCATCGAGGACCTGATGCAGGAGCTCAAGGCCGACTACACCATCGTGATCGTCACCCACAACATGCAGCAGGCGGCTCGGGTGAGCGACATGACGGCGTTCTTCACCGCCGAGGTCGACGCCCAGGCCGACCGCCGGGCGGGCGTGCTCGTCGAGTTCGACCGGACAGAGAAGATCTTCACCAACCCGTCCGAGGAACGGACCGAGGCCTATGTGAGTGGGCGGTTCGGATGATGCCGGTGCGGGCCCACTTCCAGGAGGATCTCGAGATGCTCCGGGTGGACGTGGGTGCCCTCGGGGCCATGGCGGAGCACGCGGTCGCCGGCTCGCTGCGGGCCCTGCTCGGCGACGACCGGTCCGCGGCCCACGCGGTCATCGGTGGCGACGACCGGATCGACGCCCTCTTCGTCGCCCTCGAGGAGCGGGCCTACGGCCTGGTGGCCCGCCAGGCGCCCGTGGCCGCCGACCTCCGCGTCCTCATGTCATCGCTCCGGGTCATGGCCGACTTCGAGAAGACCGGCGACCGGGCGGTGGCCGTGGCCAAGTCGGCGCTGACCACCTGGCCCAGGGAGTCGGACACTGTCGCCATCCTCGGTCGGATGGGCGACCTCGCCCTCGAGCTCCTCCGGGCGGCACGGAAGGCGTGGGTCGACCAGGACATCGAGGTGGCCTGCGACCTCCGCCAGCGTGACGACGTGCTGGACGGTGCCTACCGCCACCTGGTGGCTCACCTCCTGGCCCAGGAGGGGCCGTACGCGCCCAGCCTCGTCCTCCACGCCCACACCGCGGGCCGGAACCTCGAGCGGGTGGCCGACCATGCGGTGATCGTGGGGGAACGGGTGGGCTACATGCTCACCGGCGACCCGGGAGCCCTGGCCGCCGAGGTGAGATGACCGCGGTGGCCCCCGACGCCCGCCACCGCCGTTCTCGTGGCCCCTTCTCGATTCGACGACGCGACGCCTGCTGACAGTGGTGCTCATCAGCAGGTCGCCGCGCTGTCCACCGCCGGTTACCGATCAGCTGTGAGCCGGCGGACGAGCGTGTCGACCTGTTCGCGCCGGGCTGCGACGACGATGCGGTCACCTGGGCGGATCGGTTCTGTGAGTGCGTCCTCGATCACGTCGGGAGTCTCGTCCCGGATGACGGCGAGGATGGCCACGTCCGGACCGGCCGAGTCGGCAACCTCGCGGGCGACCCGCCCGACGGCCGGCGAAGCCTCGCCGAGGATGATCGTCTCCACTGCGACCTCGTCGCCCGGTATGCGGTCGTCCTCACTCGTGTCGATGGAGAACCGGGCACCGGTGAGGATGGCGGCGGCGGCGACAGCCTGATCCTGGCTCAGGCTGACGGTGACCTCAGGCCGGTCCGATCCCGGTTCGGCGATGCCGACCGCACGCCGGCCGTCGCCTTGCACGACGACGAACAGGCGCCGCCCATCGTCGAGCTCGATGTCGTAGCGATGGCCGATGCCTGGAAGCCGCTGCTCTCGCACACGAACGTCCATCTCCATGCTCCTCTCGCTGTCGTCACGGCCCGGTTCCCGCGCCTTCCATCAATGATCGTGCCAGCGCCAGCGCTCCGTCATCGGCAAGTAGCAAGACAGTGTCACCGGGCATCAACACGGTCGACCCTTGCGGGATGGCGAAAACACCGTCGCGGCCGACGAGCACGACCAGCACCCCCTGCGGCAGCTGGAGATCCACGATCTGGCGCCCCGCGGCTCGCGACTCCGGCGCCACCATCACCTCGTGCAGATCCGTCATCGCGCCGCCGGCTTCCGCGGCATCGACGAGTTGCCAGCGGCGTCGTTCCAGCGGTGCGTCGACGCCGAGCCAGCGCGCCACCACCGGGATGGTCGTGCCTTGCAGCAGGACGGAGGTGAGGACGATGAAGAAGACGACGTTGAACAGGAGCTCCGCCTGAGCCAGCCCTTGGACCAGAGGGAACGTCGCCAGGACGATCGGCACCGCGCCCCGGAGCCCGACCCATGAGACCATCAGCGTCTCACGCGGCCGGAACCCGACGAGGAGCAGCAGGGGCCCGGCGGCCAGCGGTCGGGCCACGAAGATCAAGACCAGCGAAACCAGGAGCGCCCTTCCGGCCACTGCGACCAGGTCGGAAGGGAAGACGAGCAAGCCCAGCACGAGGAACATGGCGATCTGCATGAGCCAGGCCAGACCGTCGGCGAAGCGAATCAGGCTCTTCTTGTGAACGAACCGTTCATAACCCATGACCAGGCCGGCGATGTAGACGGCGAGGAACCCGCTGCCTCCGAGGCTGGCAGTGACCCCATAGGTAAGCAGGACCACCGCGATCATCACCACCGGGTACAGACCCTCATACTCCAACCGAAACCGGTTGATCGCCCGAACCGACCCTTTTCCCGCAAGAACGCCGGCGACGCCGCCGACGATCATCTGGGTGAGGAAGAGGGGTATGAGCCCGGCCACGGTCGCGCCGTCATGGGTCAGCAGTTCGAGGAATCCCAGCGTCAGGAAGACGGCCATCGGGTCGTTGCTTCCGGACTCGAGCTCCAACAGCGGGCGTAGGTGGCCTCTCAGGCCCACGCTACGGGAGCGAAGGACGGAGAACACGGCCGCAGCGTCGGTCGAGGAGATCACCGCGCCCAGCAGGAGACCCCCGGTCAGCGAGACGCCGAGGATCCAGGAAGCGAACGCCCCCGAGATCAACGCTGTCACCAGTACGCCGGCGGTCGCGAGCAGCAGGCTTGGCCCGACAACCGGCCGGACACTTCTCCAGTCGGTGTCGAATCCGCCCGCGAACAGGATGAAGGCCAGGGCGACCACGCCGATCGCCTGGGCCACTCCGTAGTCGGCGAACTCGATGCCACCGAGACCTTCGCTCCCGGCCGCCATCCCGACCAGCAGGAACAGCAGCAGGGCGGGCACGCCGAGGCGCACCGACACCTTGCTGGCCACGACGCCGAACAGGACGAGGACCGCAGCGGCGGCCATCAGCCCACCGGGATCGCTCACGGCGCCGTTCCTGCGTCGTCGGACATTCCGAGCGCACCGACCGTGCCGGTGGCTCGCCGCAGCGGGAGATCAGTCAGCGTCCACCACCTGATGCGAGCCGCGTGGCTACGGGCCTCCTGGGGTGACGACAAGCGCGGGAGCGGTAGACGTCCTCACGATGTCGGCCGCAACGGCACCGAGCCGGAGCCGTTCGAAACCCCCTCGGGCGTGCGTCGTGACGGCCACCAGGCCGGCGGGTCGTGCGTCCAGGTGCGCTCCCAGTCCGGACACGACGCCGATCGGGTCGAACACAACCTCCCCGGTGGTGCCGGGAACCTGGTCCAGCCATCGATCGGCAAGCCGCTCCACGTAGCTCTTCGGGTGCGGAGGCCCGAACCTGTTCGACGCCGGGTCATCACCGTGGGTAGCCACCGCGTCCTCCGCGACGGTGAGAATGGCGAACCGCATGTCAAGAGCTCTCGCCCACCGTGCCGCGACAGGGAGGACCGCCTCGGACGCGGCCGACCCGTCGACGCAGGCAACGATCCGGCGAACTGAGAGAGGTTCTGGCCACTTGGCAGGTCGGCGAGGCGGCCGGCCGACCAGCGCACCGGGCCTGTCGGCGTGGGGGCCCACGGCGATGATGGGGCCACGCGAAGACTGCAGCACCGCGCGGGCAACCGACCCGATCACGGTTCCCGCCACGCGCCCACGGCCCCTGGTCGACATGCAAACGAGGCACGGGCCCAGCTCGCCGGCGCGAGCCGTGATGGTCGAAGCCGGGTCAGCCCCGATGACGACATGGGGTGGATCGGCACCACCGCCGCCCTCGCCGAGCGAGTCGACGGCATGCTGGCGCAAGCGCGCTGCGTCACGCTCATCGGTGGCGACGGAGATCGTCACCAAGTCAGCCCCGAACCGGGCCGAGAGCGCCCGAGCGGTGGGCAACGCTGCCAGGGCAAACGACGACCCGTCGAGCGGGAGCAAGACGTGGCGGAAGCTGATCGACGCGGCATCGTCGCCAAGCGGTTCCATACCTCCAGCATGGCCCAAGCACGTGAGCCCGACGGCGCCGCTGGTGAAGTCGCCGCGGTGACCGCTACGGACGAGGTTCGGAGGTCCGGGCCCGGGGTAGAAGGACACGAATGTCCGCCGGTCGGGCCATCGGGGGACCGGTAGGTAGGCTTGCGCATCGCATCCGGAGACCCAGCCGCCAAACAGATCATCGATCTGCTCGCGGCGTCGCACCTCGCGGTCCCCGATGACGTGCCGGCGCTCATCGTGGAGCATGCCAAGAGGATCGGCGCAGACGACACCGCCCTGTACCTGGTCGACTACGAACAGCGGAGTCTCGAGCCGGTGCCGAACCTCAAGGGTCCCGTGCGAGGCGGGGTGATGATCGACACCACTCTGGCGGGGCGTTGCTACCGGACGCTCGACATGCAGCAGAGCACCGGTGAAGATGGCCGGGTCCGGGTGTGGGTACCGGTACTGGACGGCGTCGAGCGGCTGGGCGTGCTCGAGTTCGACTTCGACTTCGACCAGCGTGGCCCCGACGACTGGGACGCGCTGGCCGCCTTTGCCGGCCTGGTCGCCGAGGTCATCATATCCAAGCAGGCCTACGGCGACCTTTTCGAGCGGGTTCGCCGCCGCAGGCAGATGTCGGTGGCAGCCGAACTGGCCTGGAACCTGCTGCCGCCTCTCACCTTCGGGACCGACCGTTTGGTCATCAGCGGGGTTCTGGCCCCTGCCTACGACGTGGGTGGTGACTCCTTCGACTACTCCGTCGACGCCGAATGCGCCCGCATCGCCGTCTTCGATGCCATGGGTCACGGCCTGGAAGCGGGCCTGCTGGCGAGCGTGGCGATGGCGACGTCGCGCAGCAGCCGCCGGGCCGGCGACGACCTCGCGGGCACAACCAAGGCCATCGACAGCGCCATCGCCGACCAGTTCGGCCTGGATCGCTTCGTGACCGCCGTCCAGGCCCAGCTCGACCTGGCCTCGGGCAGGCTGCAGTGGGTGCTGTCAGGCCACCACCCGCCTCTCCTGTTGCGCAATGGCCGCATGGTGAAGACCCTGCTCGGCGAGATCGGCCTGCCGCTTGGGATCGGCGGGACGGTGACGGTTGCAGAAGAGACGCTTGAACCCGGTGATCAGGTGCTTTTCTTCACCGACGGGGTGATAGAAGCCCGTTCGGCCGACGGCTCGTTCTTCGGGGTCGACCGCCTCATCGACATGGTCGCCCGCACCGCAGCGTCCGCTACTCCCGCTCCAGAGACGATGCGCCGCCTCCTCCACGCCATCCTGGATCATCAAGAGGGCGAGCTGCAGGACGATGCGACCATCGTGGTGGTGGAATGGCGGGGTCCCGGGGCTCGGCTTCTCGAGGTCTGAGCGCCGGTATTGGTGCCACCGCCACAGGCCGGGCACACTCGTCACCCATGTCACGGATGAAGAGGCGGGTCGCCGTCGTCGGCGCAGGCTGGTCGGGGGCGGTCACCGCCGAACGGTTGCGCTCGGGCGGCGTCGATGTGGAGGTCTTCGAGCGGGCGGCGAACGTGGGGGGTCACTCCCGCGCCGAGACGCTGAACGGCGTGGTGTACGAGCCGAACGGCGCCCACATCTTCCATACCTCCAATGAGGAGGTCACCGCCTACGTCCAGCGCTTCGGGCTGTCACGGCCGTACGAGCACGCGGTGAAGGTGCAGGTCCACATCGGCGACGACGACACCCTGAGGCTCCTGTCGTGGCCGCCCCAGCTCGAGGAGCTCAAAGAGCTGCCGGTCTGGCCGGCGGTCGAGAAGGAGCTCGCCGGCCTTCCCGGCCAGCCGGCCGGCGAGGACTTCGAGACGTTCGTGAAGTCGCTCATGGGCACGACTCTGTACAACCTGTTCATCCGTGACTACACGGCCAAGCAATGGGGGCGGCCGGCCACCGAGCTCTCCAGCAGCTTCGCCCCCAAGCGGGTGGAGCTCCGCGACGACGGGTACCGGCGGCTGTTCCGCGACCGCTGGGAGTTCTTTCCGGCTGAGGGCATGAACAGCGTGATCGAAGCCGTGCTGGCCAGGTCGTCGGTCACCTGCGGCGCCGAGATCTCCCTGGAGGACCTCGCCGAGATGCAGGGAGACTTCGACGCCATCGTGGTGACGGCACCCCTCGACCGGCTTCTCGGCCGCGACGGTGACCTGGAATGGCGGGGCATCCACCTGCGCTCGCAGTACGTGCCCGTCGACGGGCCGGAGGACACGCTCACCGCCGCGTACGTCGTGAACTGGCCGGACGCCCGGTACCCCTTCACCCGCACGGTCGAGACGAAGCACGCCACCGGGCAGCGCATCAGGGGGACGGTCGTCAGCGAGGAGTTCCCCGGCGCCCCTGCCCGTCACTACCCGGTGCCGACCGTCGACCGGCGGTACGAGACCCTCAACGAGCAGTACAAGGACGAGGTTCGTGCCGCTCTCGACCGGCCGGTGTACTTCTGCGGGCGGCTCGCCAACTACCTCTACATCAACCAGGACCAGGCCATCGAGCAGGGCTTCGCCTGCAGCGCCGAGGTACTGGCCGATCTCGCCTAGGGCGGGCCCTCCGCCCTGAGGGAAGCACCCACGCGTCGATCGAGGGCCATGAGGCCGAGCTCTCGAGCCACCTGACGGCCGGCGTTGACGGCGGCGAGGGCCTCGCTCAGGACATTCGCCGCTCGCTCCGGCCGACCGGCACGGCACCGAGCGTGCTCTTGGTCGCCACGGAGGAGGCGGGTCAGCTCACCGGCGAGGAGGGGATTGCCGGACGTGCGGGAGGCGATGGACGCCGCCACCCACCGCCACCTCGCGACGATCCCGCCCGTCGTCGCCGCCGGCAGCCAGCTGGCGACGGCCACCGTGCTGCTGGCGCCCCCGGCGTCGTCACGGGCGTGCTGACCGGGACCCTAGGCTGGGGCCCGTGGAGGTGGGCGAGGACGCAACGTGCGAGGGGGAGCTCCCGGTGTCGGACACCTTGGCGGCCGACGTGCTGGCCGAGCTGGCGACGATAGTGCTGGCCGAGGAGACGCTGGACAGCGTGCTCTCCAAGGTCGGGGAGCTGGCGAAGCGGGTCATCGCCCCGGCAGACGCGGTGTCGCTGACACTGGTGCGCAAGGGGCGGGCCGAGACCGCGGCCTACACCGATGTGCTGGCCATGCAGGCGGACGAGCGCCAGTACGGCCTCGATGGCGGCCCCTGCCTCGATGCCGGTCGGGGCGGGGTGGTCCTGATCATCGATGACATGCGGACGGAGGACCGCTGGCCGGACTACGCGCCACAGGCCGCCCGCATCGGCGTACGGAGCTCGCTCTCGGTCCCCCTCCCCATCCAGGAGGACCTGATCGGGGCGCTGAACGTCTACTCCCAGACCGCCGGCGCCTTCGATGAGGACGACGTCCGAGCCGGTCAGACCTTCGCTGCGTACGCCGCAGTGGCGGTGGCCAACGCCAACACCTTGGCCAGCACCGCGGAGATGGCCGACAACCTCCGCACGGCCATGGCCAGCCGCGCCTCCATCGAGCAGGCCAAGGGCATCCTCATGGCCCGGGGTGGCATCACCCCGGAGCAGGCCTTCGAGATCCTGGTCCGGGCGTCCCAGCGTGAGAACCGGAAGCTTCGCGAGGTGGCGGCCGACCTGGTCGAGCGCGTGCAGCAACGCCAGCCGGGCGCCGCCGCCGACGTGTAGTCACTCCGGGGCGGCGGCGCCCGCCCTCACGTCAGCGGCGGATGGCCAGCCCGAGGAAGAGGCCGGTGATGAGGCCCACGCTTCCGGCCGCCATGGTCGTCATGGTCCCGGTGGTCATGGCAGTGGTCGTGGCCATGTTGCCCGCCTGGACGGCGCCCTGCGTCGCCTCCATGCCGGCAGTGGTCGCCGTCTGGGTCGCCTGGGCGGTCTCCAGGGCGTGAATTCTCTCGAGCAGCTTCTCGTTGTCCATGTTCACCTTTTCGTCGAATTCGGGCAGTCGTGCAGACATCGCTCCCCCGAGGGATCGGCGCCGTCGTCGCGCCCTACCCCCGGCGCGTCAACGGGAAAACACCGAAGCTCACCCAGTGGGCGCTTGCGTATCGCTCCGGTAGTACCGCTCCACGATCTCGGCGGCGATGGCCCGCAGCTTGCGGTTCTGGTTCTGAGACGCCCGGACGAGGATGTCGAACGCGACGTCGGGGCTGCACCGTTGCGCCGCCATCAGGATGCCCTTCGCCTGCTCGATGACCGCACGCGACTCCATCGCCTGTCGCAGCTGCTGCGCGAGCTCGAAGCTCTCGGCGTACACCGTGACGCTGGCCACGGCCACCCCGATCTGGTCGGCGAAGGCACACGCTGCGTCCCGGGCCGCACGGCTGAACGCCGGCGCGCGCTCCGAGTAGAGGTTCAGGGCGCCGACGACGGCCTCGTCGTTCCCCAATGGGACCGACATGGTGGCCAGCACGCCCTGCTCTGCGGCCGCCGACGCGAAGCCCGGCCACCGGTCGTCGGATCCGGTGCTCACGTGCTCGAGGCCGCGATGGCGGATGGCCGCCAGGCAGGGGCCGTCGCCGAGCTTGTACTGCGTCTCGTCCAGGACCTTGGCCGTCTTGGCGGTGAACGCCGGCGTGCAGGGCTTGCCTGCCCGCAGCATGGTCACGCTGGCGAGGTCGCAGCCGGGCACGGTCTCGGTGGCGATCAGGGCGATCTTGGTGTGCATGGCCCCGAGGTCGTCCTCGCCGGCGAGGAACCGTCGAAGAGCCTCGCGACCGGCGTCGAGGCCGGCCTTGGGGAACTCTGACACGCCAACTCCCTCAAAAGGGAGACAGACGCAGTCCCTGGATCGTCAAAGATGACGGCTGACTCGCTGCTTATTCTACCGCAGACCTGGGAAACCGACTCGATTCCCTACTCCGGCGCTCCGGGCGCCGGCATGGGCTTCTGCTCGGTGACGGTCTGGGCGATGTCTCGGAGCCTCACGTTCATCCGCTGCGACGCCGCCTTCAGCATGGCGAACGCCTCGTCGTCAGTAACGCCGGACCGGGCCATGAGAATGCCCTTGGCCCGCCCGATGACGTCGCGGCTCTCCGCCTTCTTCTCCAGGCTTTCCTGCCTCCGGGCGGCGGACATGGCCACCGAGGCGTGCACGGCGAACACCGTGGCCAGGGCGACGTCGCTGTCGTCGAAGGCATCGGGGGCGCTCGAGTAGAGGTTGAGGGCGCCCATCGTGTCCTGCTCGACGTAGAGGCGGATCGAGAGAACGGTGGTCACCCCGGTCTCCTGGTGGCCCCTGCTGGAGAAGTTCGGCCAGCGCTCCTCGCGGCTGAGGTCACCTGTCTGGAACACCTCGTGCTCCTTGATGGCGTCGATGCAGGGGCCTTCACCGGTCTCGGACTGGATCGCGTCCAGGATCCTCGGAATGTCGTTGCTGGAGGCAGGTGAGGTGATCTTGCGGTTCTCTACGAGCGAGATGCCGGCGAACTCGCAGGCGTCGAGGTGCTGGACGGCCAACTGGACGATCGCCTGCAGCGCCTGGGTCATGTTGTCCTGATGCTCGGCGAGCGTCCCCGCCACGGTGGCGAAGACCTCCGCCACCTGGACGACCTCGTCGGACGCGTGGGCCATGCCGCCATTTTACGACCGGCTCGGCCGAATCGGCCCTGTGACTCCTCCGGGGTTGAGACGGCCCGGCTTGGGACAGAACAGGCCCGATGGGGCGGCTCTCCGCGAGCCGCCGGCCGAGGAGGTAGTCGTGAAGGCCATGGTCTACCGCGGGCCCTACAAGATCCGCGTCGAGGAGAAGGACGTCCCGCCGATCGAGCACCCGAACGACGCCATCGTCCGGGTCACCCTGGCCGCCATCTGCGGCTCCGACCTGCACCTCTACCATGGCATGATTCCCGACACCCGGGTCGGCATGACCTTCGGCCACGAGTTCATCGGCGTGGTGGAGCAGGTGGGCCCGTCGGTGCAGAACTTGAAGCCGGGCGACCGGGTGATGGTCCCCTTCAACGTCTTCTGCGGGTCCTGCTACTTCTGCGCCCGGGGCCTGTACTCCAACTGCCACAACGTCAACCCCAACGCCACGGCGGTCGGCGGCATCTACGGGTACTCCCACACCTGCGGTGGCTACGACGGTGGGCAGTCGGAGTTCGTGCGGGTGCCCTTCGCCGACGTCGGGCCCACCATCATCCCGGAGTGGATGACCGACGAGGACGCGGTGATGCTGACCGACGCCTGCCCCACCGGCTACTTCGGGGCCCAGCTGGGCGACATCGTGGAGGGCGACACGGTGGTCGTCCTCGGCGCCGGCCCGGTCGGGCTGTTCGCGGCCAAGTCGGCCTGGCTCATGGGCGCCGGCCGGGTGATCGTGATCGACCATCTCGAGTACCGGCTGGAGAAGGCGCGCACCTTCGCCCACGCCGAGACGTACAACTTCGCCGAGTACGACGACATCGTCGTGCACATGAAGAAGATCACCGACCACCTCGGCGCCGACGTGGCCATCGACGCGGTGGGTGCGGAGGCTGACGGCAACCTCCTCCAGCACGTCACCGGCGCCAAGCTGAAGCTGCAGGGCGGGTCACCGGTGGCGCTCAACTGGGCCATCGACTCGGTCCGCAAGGGCGGCACCGTCTCGGTGGTCGGCGCCTACGGCCCCATGTTCAGCGCGGTGAAGTTCGGTGATGCCGTGAACAAGGGCCTCACCCTGCGCATGAACCAGTGCCCGGTGAAGCGGCAGTGGCCGCGCCTGTTCGAGCACATCCGCAACGGCTACCTGAAGCCGAGCGACATCGTCACCCACCGCATACCCCTCGACGACATCGCCGAGGGCTACTACATGTTCTCGGCCAAGCTGGACGGCTGCATCAAGCCGCTGGTCGTGCCGAACGCCGCCTGAACCGGAGAGACGACCATGGCATACACGGCAGAGAAGCCCACGCGGGCGGAGTCCAGCGAGCAGCTGCGGGCACGCATCCCCGGATGGGGCGTCGACCTCGATCCCAAGGACCGCCCGTCGGTGCCGCGGGAGCGCTTCGACCCCACCCTGACCGGCGCCCATTGGGACTTCCCTGAGCGTCAGCCGGAAACGTGGCCCCGGGAGCGGTCCATCGAGCACGCGTTCCTGACGCCGGTGTTCGGCACCTCATGCCCGCCGAAAGGCTTGTCGGGCGTGATGCGCAGGTACTCGTACCGCCGGTTCAGCGAAGGCCGAGCCGCGCACTGGCTGATCCTGATGGCCGCCGACCGGGTCGACTCCATCGAGAGCCACCTCCGGTCCTTCGCCACGAGCCGGCCGGACAACCCCATCGCCCAGACCGGCGTGCGTAGCGAGCTGACGTATCACGGGGCCAGCTCACGGTTCGGCAAGAACCGGGTCGACCTGGTCCATCAACCGCTCGACGCGGTCATCGTCGCCGGGCCCTGGGTCGCCGCGGGCGCCGCCGCCTACGCGGCGGGCAAGCGTCTCAGGGCGCTGGGCGCTCGCCGGGCGTCATAGAGGAACCGGCACTCCGAGCCTGACGTCGACGCCCGGCGAGTACTGGACCAGCGGATCCTCCGCCGGCTGGGGAAGGCCGTTGGCGGACAGCAGCGTCTGCTCGAGGTGCACCACCTCCGCCTCCCACAGCGGCCAGGGCTGATGCTGGACCGGCACCCGCACCAGCCGGCCGGCGATGGTGGAGTACGCCCGCCAGCGACCCGTGAGCCAGTGGTCGAGCTCGGACGGCGACTCGCAGACGCCCGTGGGCCGGACGGTGATGTCGTGGCCGATCTCCGGCTTGTCCCGCCGCCGGCTGCGGTAGCGGACGGCGTCGGCTTCGTCGACCTCCATGTCGGCGAAGCGGTACGGCACGCCGTAGAGGCTCGACGCCCCCACCACCGTGGCGACGCTGTCCGCCTCGAGCGAGAAGAACCACAGGCCGTCGCGCCCGTCGGGGGCGCGGACGTAGGTGCGCACGTTGGTCTCCGGGAAGTTCGACACGCCGGGGACCGCGGGGAGCGGGCCGATGCGGAAATCCTTCATCAGGAACGGAGTGAGGCTGACCCAGGCGGTGCCGTCGTAGGTGTCGACCTCGAGCCCCGCCGGCAACAGGGGCTGGAGGTCGTCCACGCCGTAGCGCCAGTGCAGGAACGTCATGGCGTGCCAGCGCTGCTGGGCGGCCGGGCTCTGGACCTCTTCCTCCGGCTCTCGACCGCTCACAGCCGGCGAAGGTCCTGTTCGAGGACCCGGTCGACGGGGAGCCGCTCCCGCCAGACCCACGCCGCGTCGCGCAGGCCGTCGGCCAGCCCTCGCCGGACGGCGGGGTCGGCCCACGCCGGCCGGGCGTAGGCGGCCGTGGAGCGCAGGACGCTCGAGACGGGCCGGCGCAGCCATGCCGTGCGCATCGCGTTGCGGGTTTGGCGCCGGCGGCGATCGGCACCCGGGGGCCGGTCCGTGGCGGGGTGGTGGTGGGCCACGACGCCGGCGCAGTAGCGGAGATCCCAGCCGGCGGCCCGCAGGTCGATGGCGAGAAGCTCCTCCTCACCGCCGATGCCGTAGCCCAGCCGGAACCCGCCCACACCCAGGAACGCCTCCCGGCGGACCACCGCCCCGCAGGCCACGAAGCCGAGGACGCCGACGCCAGGGCCTCGACCGCTCCCGAGGGGGCTGGATGCCATCACATCGCACACCGGGTCCACCCGCTCCTGGGGACCGACCAGGATCTGCCCCGCCACCACACCCAGGTTCGGATGGGCGTCGAACAGGTCGGCGGCCCGGCTCAGGGCACCCGGTGCCCACCACGAGTCGTCGTCACTGAACGCGATGTAGGGGCACGGGGTCAGCGCCATGCCACTGTTGCGCCCCGCGGCTCCGAGGTTCGCCGGCAGGCGAACGACCGTGACCTCCGGGTACCGCTCCGAGACGGCCTCCGCCGTGCCGTCCGACGAGGCGTTGTCCACCACGGTGACCGGCACCCCCGGGTCGGTCTCCAGGAGCCTGCCCAGGCTGTCCAGGGTGGTCCGGCGCCGGTCGCGGGTGACCACGACGACGCCGACCCGGTCGCTCCGGTCGTCCATCCCCGCGTGCTGCCCATCGCCGCCGCGGGGCAAACGGCAAACCACCTATAGAGAATTCTCTCGAGGTTATTCACAGACCGGTCCGGGGAAGGGGTGCGCCGCAGGCCCTTCAGGAGCGAGGGGCACGCGGGTACGGACGCGTGGGGGGTCTGGTGCGAGTTCTCGGGCTGAACGGGGTATTTCATGATCCCGCGGCCGCCTTGGTGGTCGACGGCCAGATCGTCGCCGCCGCCGAGGAGGAGCGGTTCAGCCGGCGCAAGCACGGCAAGCGCCCGGTGCCCTTCGCCACCTGGGAGCTCCCGGAGCAGGCCGCGGCGTGGTGCCTGGCCGAGGCCGGCCTGGACGCGTCGGACATCGACGCGGTGGCCTACTCCTACGACCCCGACCTCATGCCGCCTCCTGGGCCCGACCTGACCGCCGACGACTGGGAGGGGCTGCGGACGCTGTACGCGGCGCGGGCGCCCCGCTTCCTCCAGACCGCTCTCCCGGGTGTCGACCCCGCCGGCATGCGGTTCGTGCCCCATCACGTCGCCCATGCCGCCTCCGCCCACCTGGCGGCTCCGTTCGCCGATTCCAGCGTCCTCGTGCTCGACGGCCGCGGCGAGCGGGCGTCGCACCTCGCCGGCCGGTCGGTGGACGGGAACCTGGAGATCCTCGCCGCCCAGGAGCTGCCCCACTCGCTCGGCCTCATGTACGAGGAGGTCACCGAGCACCTCGGCTTCATGCGCTCCAACGACGAGTACAAGGTCATGGCCATGGCCTCATACGGCCGGCCCGCCTTCCTGCCTGAGCTGCGGGATCTGGTCCGGGCCACCGGCGACGGCGGCTTCGTCGTCGAGCCCGTCGAGTGGGGCTCCTTCGCCAAGGCCCTGCCCAGGGGCGGCGACTGGCAGCCCGAGCACGCCGATCTCGCCGCCAGCGTCCAGCGCCGGCTCGAAGAGGTCATCCTCGACCTTGCCGGGTGGCTGCACGACCAGACGGGCGACAAGGTGCTCACCATGGCCGGCGGCGTGGCCCTGAACTGCGTGGCCAACGCCCGCCTGCTGGAGGAGGGGCCGTTCGAGCAGGTGTGGGTCCAGCCGGCGGCCGGCGATTCGGGGACCGCCCTCGGCGGCGCCCTGCACGTGGCCAAGGCCATGGGTGACCGGGTGCAGCCCATGGGTGGCGCCGACCTCGGGCGGGGGTTCTCCGACGAGGACATCGAGAGCCGGCTGGTCACGGCCAAGGTCCCCTACGAGCGGCCGGGCGACATCGCCGAGGCCGCCGCCGAGGTGCTGGCCAACGACGGGGTCGTCGCCTGGTTCCAGGGCCGCAGCGAGTACGGCCCCCGGGCCCTCGGCCACCGCAGCCTGCTGGCCCACCCCGGCCACGAGCGCAACCTGGAGCGCCTGAACGACGTCAAGGGCCGGGAGCAGTTCCGGCCGGTGGCGCCCATGGTGCTGGCCCGGCGGGCGTCGGAGATCTTCGACGGGCTCATCCCCAGCCCGTACATGCTCTTCACCCACCGGGTCCGGCAGGAGTGGCTCGACCGCATCCCCGCCGTGGTGCACGTCGACGGCACCGCCCGCATCCAGACGGTGGACCCTGCCGACGAGCCGGCGGTGGCCCGCATGCTCGAGGGGTTCGAGCGGCGCACCGGCCTGCCCGTCGTCGTCAACACCAGCCTGAACACCGCCGGCCGTCCCATGGTCGACGACCCCCGCGACGCCTTGGAATGCTTCGGATCCGCGCCTGTCGACGCCCTGGCCATCGGACCGTTCCTCGTCCGCCGGCGGCCGTGGTGAGCTTCGACGTCGTCATCCCCACCGTCGGCCGGGCGTCGCTTCCCCGCCTGCTCGATGCGCTTCTGGAGGGGCCGGGGCCGCACCCGGCGCGGGTCGCGCTGGTCGACGATCGGGTGGAGCCGGACACACCGCTGATCGAGGGACCGCTGCCGAAAGGCGTCATCGTGCTCGCTTCCGGCGGCCGCGGGCCGGCGGCGGCCCGCAACGTCGGCTGGCGCTCCGGCTCGGCGGAGTGGGCTGCCTTCCTCGACGACGATGTCGTCCCGCCCCCGGCTTGGGGCCGGGCGCTGGCCGCCGACCTCGATCGGCTGCCGAACCACGTCGCCGCCAGTCAGGGCCGGCTGGTGGTGCCCCCTCCCGAGGGCCGACGCCCGACCGACTGGGAGCGCAACGTGGCCGGCCTCGAGTCGGCGCAGTGGGCCACGGCCGACATGGCCTACCGGCGGGTCGCCCTCGCCGCCGTCGGAGGCTTCGACGAGCGCTTCGGGCGGGCCTACCGGGAGGACGCCGACCTTGGCGCACGGGTCGTCGGCGCCGGCTGGAAGATCGTCACCGGAGACCGCCACTGCACCCATCCGGTGCGTCCTGCCGACCGTTGGGTCAGCGTTCGCCTGCAGGCGGGGAACGCCGACGACGTGCTCCTGCGGGCTTTGCACGGCCGCCGCTGGCGGGAGATCACCGGCGTGGCGCCCGGCCGGCGGGCCCGCCACCTGGCCGTCACCGCCGCCGGCGTAGCCGCGGTCGCCGGCCTCGTGAGCCGTCGCCGGCCCGTGGCCATCGCCGGCGGTGCCGCGTGGGTGATCGGGACCGCGGAGTTCGCCTGGGCCCGGATCGCGCCCGGGCCGCGAACCGCTGAAGAAGTGGCCACCATGGCGCTGACGTCGGCCGCCATCCCGCCGGCCGCCACCTGGCATTGGCTGCGCGGATGGCTCACCCTGCCGCAGCGGCTGCGCAACCGGGCTCTGGCGGCGCCGGCGCCCGAGGCACCGGCGGCCGTGCTGTTCGACCGTGACGGCACGTTGGTGGTCGACGTCCCCTACAACGGGGACCCCGACAAGGTGGTGCCCATGCCCGGCGCCCGCCAGGCCCTCGACCGGCTCCGCCACGCCGGCATCCCGATCGGGGTGGTGTCCAACCAGAGCGGGATCGCCCGCCGGCTCATCACCCCCGAGCAGCTGGACGCGGTCAACCACAAGGTGGAGGAGCTGCTCGGGCCCCTGGGGCCGTGGGCCGTCTGCCCCCACGGTGTCGACGACGGGTGCGCCTGCCGCAAGCCGGCCGCCGGCCTCGTGCTCCAGGCCGCCCGGGCGCTCGGCGTCGACCCGCGGAAGGTGGCCGTCGTCGGCGACATCGGGGCCGACATCCAGGCGGCACGGGCTGCCGGCGCCCGCGGCGTGCTGGTGCCGAACCCGGCCACCCGGCCCGAGGAGGTCGCCGCCGCCCCTGAGGTGGCCGGTGACCTCACGGCCGCAGTGGACCTGCTGATCGGGAGCAACCGATGACGGTGCCCTTCCGGCCCCACGTGCTCGTCGCCCGCCTCGACAACGACGGCGACGTGCTGCTGGCCGGGCCGGCGGTGCGGGCCGTGGCCGCCGGCGCCCGCCGGGTCACCTTCCTGTGCAGCCCCCGGGCCGAGGCGGCGGCCGAGCTGCTGCCGGGCATCGACCAGATCGTCACGTTCGAAGCGCCGTGGATCGCCGCCGACCCTCCGCCGCTCGATCCGTCGGAAGTCCTCGGGCTCCTGGGCCGGTTGTCCTCCGTGGGGCTCGATCAGGCCGTGGTCCTCGGCTCGTTCCACCAGTCCCCACTGCCGCTGGCCCTCCTGCTGCGCATGGCGCGGGTGCCACAGGTGGCCGCCATCAGCGTCGACTACCCCGGATCGCTCCTCGACGTCCGCCACCTCGTCCCCGACGACCTGCACGAGGTCGAGCGCAACCTGTCGCTCGTCGCCACCCTCGGCCACTTCCTTCCCGCCGGCGACGACGGGCGCCTGCAGGTGCACCGGAAGCCCGAGCGGGCACCGGCCGGCATTCCCGCCGGCCCCTACGTGGTCGTCCACCCCGGCGCCTCGGTGCCCGCCCGGGCGTGGACGCCCGAGGCCAACGCCGGCCTCGTCGCCCGGCTGACCGAGCTCGGCCACCGGGTGGTCGTCACCGGCGCTCCGTCGGAGCGGGAGCTGTGCGGCGTCGTCGCCGGCGCCGCCCCTGGCGTGGTCGACCTCAGCGGCGCCTCCGACCTCGCCGGCCTGGCCGAGGTGCTGGCCGGCGCCGATGCCGTCGTGGTGGGCAATACGGGGCCGGCGCACCTGGCGGCCGCCGTCGGCACCCCCGTCGTCTCCATCTACGCCCCGACGGTGCCGGCGGCGCGGTGGCGCCCGTGGCGGGTCCCGCACGTGCTCCTCGGCAACCAGGACATCGGCTGCGCCGGCTGCCGGAGCCGGGAGTGCCCCATCCCCGGCCAGCCGTGCCTCGGCTGCATCGAGGTCGACGACGTGGTCGCCGCCGTGGTGAGCCTGACCGCAGCCACCGTGGGAGCGGCCTGATGCGCGTCCTCCTGTGGCACGTCCACGGCTCCTACACCACCACCCTCGTGCAGGGCTCCCACGAGTACCTGTTGCCGGTGCTGCCCGACCGCGGCCCCGACGGGCGGGGCCGGGCCCAGACCTGGGACTGGCCGGCGTCAGCCGTCGAGGTCACCCCCGAGGAGGCGGCGGGCACCGACGTCGACGTGGTGATCCTCCAGCGCCCGGAGGAGCTCGACCACCTGGCCGAATCCTGGCTGGGCGGGCGCCGGCCCGGTCGCGACGTGCCCGCGGTCTACCTCGAGCACAACGCGCCCCAGGGCCGGCTCAGCGAGATGCGCCATCCGGCTGCCGACCGGTCCGAGCTCACTGTCGTGCACGTCACCCGGTTCAATCAGCTGTTCTGGGACACCGGGTCGACGCCGACGGTCGTCGTCGATCACGGCATCGTCGATCCCGGCCACCGCTACTCCGGGGAGCTCGAGCGGGCGGTTGCCGTCGTGAACGAGCCGGTCCGGCGTGGGCGGGTCACCGGCACCGACCTCCTCCGGCCGCTGGCGGAGAAGTCGGGCGTGCCCGTCGACCTGTTCGGCATGAGGTCCGAGGAGATCGGCGGCGCCGACGTGCCCCAGGCCGCGCTGCACGCGGAGATGGCCCGCCGCCGGGTGTACGTGCACCCGGTCCGCTGGACTTCACTCGGCCTCACGCTGATCGAGGCCATGCATCTCGGCATGCCGGTCGTCGCCCTGGCCACCACCGAGGTGCCGGCGGCGGTGCCGCCCGAGGCCGGCGTGGTGTCGAACGACCCGACGGTGCTGGCCGGGGCGCTGCGGCGGTTGGTCGACGATCGGGAGCAGGCGGGGGTCATGGGCAAGGCCGCCCGCGCCGTCGCCCTCGAGCGGTTCGGGCTGGAGAGGTTCCTGGCCGACTGGGACACGGTGCTGAACGGGGTGGTGCGGCCATGAGAGTCGCCATGGTGTCCGAGCACGCCAGCCCGCTGGCCGTCCTGGGCGGGGTCGACGCCGGCGGCCAGAACGTCCACGTGGCATCGCTGGGCACCGCGCTGGCCGACCACGGGGTCGACGTCGTGATCCACACCCGCCGGGACAGTCCGCATCTGCCCCGCCGGGTGGCGCTGGCTCCCGGCGTCACCGTCGACCACGTGCCGGGGGGTCCCCCCAGCCCGCTGCCGAAGGACGACCTGCTCCCCCACATGAGCGAGTTCGCCGACGACCTGCGCCGGGCATGGGAGGCCGACCGGCCCGACGTGGTCCACGCCCACTTCTGGATGTCCGGTCTTGCCGCCCTGGATGCGGCCGCCTCCCTGGACATCCCGGTGGTGCAGACGTTCCACGCCCTCGGCGTCGTCAAGCGCCGGCACCAAGGCGCCAAGGACACCAGCCCCCCGGCCCGTACCGGCGCCGAGGCCATGATCGCCCGCCGGGCCGTCCAGGTGGTGGCCACGTGCACCGACGAGGTGCGGGAGCTGGTGGGCATCGGTGCCGACCCCGGCAAGGTGTCGGTGATCCCCTGCGGCGTCGACCTGGCCCTGTTCCGGCCCGACGGACCGTCCGAGGGGCGCCTCGGTGGCCGGCGCCGGCTCGTCGTGGTCAGCCGGCTGGTCGAGCGCAAGGGGATCGGCAACGTCATCGAGGCGCTTCCCGCCGTGCCCGACACCGACCTGGTCATCGCCGGCGGGTCGCCGGCGCAGGAGTTCGGCGCCGACCCCGAGGTCCGCCGGCTCCGAGGCCTGGCCGAGCTCCACGGCGTGGGCGACCGGGTCACGCTCCGGGGCCGGGTGGGGCGCCACGAACTGCCGGCGCTGCTGCGCTCGGCGGACGCCGTGGTGTGCGTGCCCTGGTACGAGCCGTTCGGGATCGTGCCCCTCGAGGCGATGGCCTGTGGCGTGCCCGTCGTGGCCTCGGCGGTGGGCGGGTTGCTGGACACCGTCGTCGACGGCCGCACCGGCGTCCACGTCCCGCCGCGCCGGCCCGACCTCCTGGGCCGGGTGCTGGCCCTGCTGCTCGACGAACCCGACCGCCGGCGCAAGATGGGCGCCGCCGGTGCCCGGCGGGCTCGGGCTCACTACGGCTGGCCCACGGTCGCCGCCACCACCCTGGGAACCTACGCGTCGCTGCTCGACCGCAGCAGCCGGCTGGTCAGCGGGAGCCGGGCATGACCGGCCCGGGAGGCCGGTCCAGAAGGCATTCACCGGCCTGCCCTCGAAAAGGGGTAGGCCGGTGACCGCGTCGTGGACCGTCCCGCCGCTGACGGGCGGGGAGCACCTGGGGGCGCTCAACCGCGCCCTGCGGGCCCTGGAGCCCGACGTCGACCGCATCTGGGGGTGGGCGCTGGCCCTGGCCGACGTGCTCCAGGCCGGGAACCGGCTTCTGGCCGTCGGCAACGGCGGCAGCGCGGCCCAGGCTCAGCACCTCACCAGCGAGCTGGTGGGCCGCTACTGCAACGACCGCCATCCCTTCAGCGCCATCTCGCTGCACGCGGACACCTCGAGCGTGACCGCCATCAGCAACGACTACGGCGTGGACGCCGTCTTCGCCCGCCAGGTGCTGGCCCACGGCCGGCGGGGCGACGTCCTGATCGCCCTGTCCACCTCCGGCCACAGCCCCAACGTCGTGACCGCGGCCGAGGTGGCCATGACCGCCGGCCTCAGGGTTTGGGCCCTCACCGGCCCGGGGCCCAACCCGCTGACCGAGTGTGCCCACGAGGCGCTGTGCATCCAGGCCGCCACGACGGCCACCGTCCAGGAGGTCCACCTGGTGGTCGTCCACCTGCTGTGCTCGTTCCTGGACGAGATCGTCGGCTGCGGGGACGCCAAGTGAACCGACTCGTCGTGGTCGGTGACGTCCTGCTGGACCGTGACCTGGTCGGCACGGTCAGCCGGATGGCGCCCGACGCCCCGGTGCCGGTGATCGACGTCTCCTCGGGCACGAGCCGACCCGGCGGTGCCGGCCTCGCCGCCCTGCTGGCGGCGCGTGACGGCCGGCCGGTGACGTTGGTGACCGCCCTGGGCGCCGACGCCGCCGGCGAGGAGGTGGCCGGCCTGCTGGCCGGCGCCGGCGTGGAGGTCGTCGACATGGGCCTGCCGGGGCGCACGCCCGAGAAGGTGCGGGCCAAGGCCGGCGACCGGCCTCTGCTCCGGCTCGACTACGGCGGCGCCCCGTCGGCGGTCGGGCCGCTGCCCGTGGCCGGCGCCCGGGCCATCGCCGGGGCGCCCGCTGTCCTGGTCGCCGACTACGGCCGGGGTGTGACCTCCGAGCCCGGCGTGCGCGACGCCCTGGCCAGGCTGCCGAAGCGCCGGCCCGTCGTCTGGGACCCTCACCCCCGCGGCGCCGACCCCATCCCCGGGGTGCGGGTCGTCACACCGAACCGCTCCGAGGCCGGCCTCCCAGAGAACGCCGGCCTGGCCGCGGTGACTGAGCGAGCCCGGCACCTGGCCGCCAAGTGGTCGGCGGCCGGCGTGGCCGTCACCCTCGGCGCCCGCGGCGCGGTCCTCGTCGAAGGTGACCGGCCGCCGTTGGCCATCCCGGCTCCGCCGGCCGGTCGCGGCGACCCGTGCGGCGCCGGGGACCGCTTCGCCTCCACCACCGCCGCGCTCCTGGCCGACGGCGCCCTGCCCTCCGAGGCGGTGACCGCCGGCGTGGCGGCCGCGTCGGCGTTCGTGGCCGCCGGCGCCGCCGGCGGGTTGCGTGAGCTCGCCGACCGCCCCAAGCGGGCCGGTGAGGATCCTTTCTCCCTCGCCGAGCGGGTCCGGGCCGCCGGCGGCACGGTGGTGGCCACCGGCGGCTGCTTCGACCTCGTGCACGCCGGCCACGTGAGCGTCCTCGAAGCGGCCCGCGCCCTCGGCGACTGCCTGATCGTCTGCCTCAACTCCGACGATTCCGTCCGCCGGCTGAAGGGCGCCGGACGCCCGCTCCAGCACCAGGCGGACCGGAGCCGGGTGCTGCAGGCCCTGGGCTGCGTCGACGGCCTGGTCATCTTCGACGAGGACACCCCCGAGGCGGTCCTCGACAAGCTCCGGCCCGACGTCTGGGCCAAGGGCGCCGACTACGCCCTGGGCCATCTGCCCGAGGCCGCCCTGCTGGCCACCTGGGGTGGCCAGGCCGTCGTCCTGCCCTACCTCGAGGGCCGCTCCACCACCCGCCTACTCCAGGAGGCCACCTCCCGTGCCCGATGATTCCCCCGGCAACGTCCTCGTCACCGGCGGCGCGTCCGGCCTGGGCGCAGCCGTCGTCCGAGCCGTGCTCGACGCCGGCGGTCGCCCAGTGGTGCTCGACCTCCGCCACCCGTTGGCCGGGGGCGTTGACCACGAGCTGGTGGACCTGGCCGACGGACGGGCGGCCGAGCAGGCCGTGCGCACCCTGGCCGAGCGGTCGGGTGGGCTCGACGCCGTCGTCACCGCCGCCGGCACGGATGCGTGCGGCGTGCTCTCCGACGTCCCCGCCGAGGTGTGGGAGAAGGTCATCGCCGTCAACCTGCTGGGCACCGCCGCCGTGGTCCGGGCCGCCCTGCCGTTCCTGGAGCGGTCGGGCGGCAAGGTCGTCACCGTGGCCTCCACCCTCGGGCTGCGGGCGCTGTCCGACGCCACCGCGTACTCGGCCAGCAAGTTCGGCGTCGTCGGGTTCACCCGGGCCCTGACCCTGGAGCTGGCCGGGCGGGTGGGCGTCACCCTGCTCATCCCCGGCGGTATGCAGACGGCGTTCTTCGACGAGCGCGACCCGCAGTACAAGCCGGGCCCCGACGCCAAGCTGAACCGGCCCCAGGACGTGGCCGGTGCCGTCCTGTTCGCCCTCCGCCAGCCGCCGGGCTGCGAGGTCCGGGAGCTGGTGATCACCCCTTCGACGGAGCCGTCCTGGCCTTGAGGTTGGTGGTGCTGCGGGCCCTCGGCCTCGGCGACCTGCTCACCGGGTTGCCGGCGCTGCGGGCTCTGGGGGACGCGTTCCCGTCCTATCGGCGGGTGCTGGCCACGACTGCCGGCGTGGCCCCGCTCGCCCTGCACGCCGGTGCCGCCGAGGACATCTTCGTCACCGAGCCGCTGGCCTCCCTGGCGTGGACCGGGACGCCACCGGATGTGGCCGTGAACCTCCACGGGCGGGGACCGCAGAGCCACCGCATCCTCCAGGCCACGGCGCCCCGCCGACTGGTCGCCTTCGCCAACGCCGGAGCCGGCATCACCGGCCCCGGCTGGCGGGAGGACGAGCACGAGGTCCACCGGTGGTGCCGCCTCCTGACCGAGTCCGGGATCCCAGCCGATCCGACCGGGCTGGACATCGACCCGCCCACCGTGGACATGCCCGCGCCGGCTCCCGGCGCCACGCTGCTCCACCCAGGAGCGGCCAGCCCGTCCCGGCGGTGGCCGGTGGAGCGGTGGGCGGCGGTCGCCCGGGCCGAGGCCGGCGCCGGCCGGCCGGTCATCGTCACCGGAGGCCCGGACGAGGTGGAGCTGGCGAAGGCGGTGGCGGCCGGGGCCGGCCTGCCCCCGCCGGCGGTCTGGGCCGGGAGCACCGGCGTGTTGGAACTGGCCGCCATGGTCGCCGGCGCCGGCCGCGTCGTCTGCGGCGACACCGGCGTCGCCCACCTGGCCACCGCCCTGGGCACTCCGTCCGTGGTCCTGTTCGGCCCCGTCTCCCCCGAGCGGTGGGGGCCGCCCCCGGACCGCCCGCAGCACGTCGCCCTGTGGGCCGGCCGCGCCGGCGACCCCCACGGGCGCACCGTCGACCCCGGCCTGTTGGAGATCGATGTCGACGACGTGACGGGAGCCCTTCACGGCCTGAGCGCCGGCGCCGCCGCGGGTCGGCGCTTCGCTCAGGGGTAGGCGCTCCAGCGGATGGAGGCACCCATGGCGACGGCGGCCAGCAGGGCGCCGATTGCCACGAACGGCGCCGTCACCTCCCGAGGGCGCTTCTGCACGGTGACGTCCTTGGGCAGGTCGGCGAACACCTTGCGGAGCTGGGCGGCGTCCTCGGCCTTGTAGGCCGTCCCACCCGTCTGTTCGGCCACCGCCCGCAACGTGTCGTCGTCTGCCAGCAGGGGCGATCGGGCGCCCCCGCCGCCGCCGAAGCCGCCGCCGAAGCCGCCGCCGCCGCCGAAGCGCTGGGTGTCACCGTTCAGCTGCTGGGCCGAGCACGACAGGGCTGTCGGCCGGGTGGTGCCGAACCCGATCGTGTAGACGCGGACCCGTCGCTCCACGGCGTAGGGCACGGCTTCGAGGGGCCTGATCCCACGGGTGTTGGCGCCGTCGGTCAGCAAGACGACGATGTCGGGGACGAACCCGGCGCTGCCCGGCTTGGCCGCCGGCGGCGGCGGCGGCACTGCGCCGGGGAGGCCGCCTCCGACCACGTCCCCCACCGGCCTCACCTCGGCGTTGACCTCGGCGATGGCGTCCAGCGACTTCAGCATCGCCGCGCCGATGGCTGTGCCCCGACCGGTCGTCAGGGCGTCGATGGCATTGGTGAGCAGTTGGCGGTCGGTCGTCGGCGCCACCGCCAGCTGGGCGTAGCCGGAGAAGACGACGAGCCCCAGGCGAGCACCCTCGGGCAGGTCCTCGACGAAACCCCGGGCCGCCTCCTGGGCGGCGACGAGCCGGTTCGGGTCGACGTCGGTGGCGCACATCGACCGGGACACGTCGAGGGCGAGGATGATCGACGTGCGCGCCGTGGGCACGTTCTGCACCATCTGGGGACGGGCCGACGCCACCCCCAGCATACCCAGGCTGGCGAGCAGGGTGGCGAGGGGGAGGTGGCGGCGCCAGCGGGACCGGCGGGGCAGCACGGAGCGGAGCAGGGCCACGCTCGAATAGCTCACCGCCTGCTTGCGCCGGCGGCGCATCGCCACCAGGTAGACGCCGAGCACGAGGGGCACGGCCACCAGAACCGAGAGGGCGAGGGGCCACGCGAACGTCACGTCACACCACCCGCCCGAACCACAGCACCGACAGCAGCGCCCCGAGCACCATGAGCACCGAACCGGCGGCGGCGAAAAGGCCGGTCACCTCGGAGTACTCGGAGACCAGCTTGAAGCGCAGGTCGATGGACTCGGAGATCCTGCTCAGGCCCTCGGCGTCGCCGGCTTCGTGGTAGGAGCCGTCGGTCACCGAGGCCACCTCCTCGAGCAGCTCGCGGTCCAGGGCCGTCGCCACGTTGAACCCGTCGACCTGGACGACTGCGCCCTGCGGCGTCCCCACCCCGATGGTGTGCACCCGCACGCCGGCCACCGACGCCACCTCGGCCACGGCCACGGGGTTCGGCCGGCTGGTCTCCTCGCCGTCGGAGAACAGCACCACGGTGGCCGACCCGAAGTACCCGATGTCGACCTGGGCCGAGTCGCTGGCCAGGGCCTCGAAATCGATGGCGACCGGCTTTCCGGCGATGGCACCCAGCGACGTGACCAGCGCCTGACCGAGGGAGGTGCCGCCCTGGCTGGTGAGGCGGTCGATCGACTTGATGATCTCGGGGTGGGAGTTCGTCGGCGCCTGGACCACGACGGCGCCGTCACCGAAGGCCACCACGCCCACCCGCACCTCGGAAGGCTGGCGCTCCACGAAGGCCCGGGCCGCCGCCTTCTGCGCCTCCAGCCGGCTGGGCTTGATGTCGTCGGCCCGCATGCTGTTGGAGACGTCGAGGGCCAGGATCACCGTCCCCTCCCGCCGGGGCGTCGTCACCTCGGCGTGGGGCCGGGCCATGCCGACGAGGAGGGAGGTCAAGGCGAGAACGAAGAGGGCGAACGGGAGGTGGCGGCGGATGCGCATCCGGCTGGGCGCCGGCGTGGCCACCAGGCCCTCCTCGGCGAGAGCAGCCGCCCGCTGGGCCCGCCGGCGCCTCGTCCGCACGTAGGCGGCAACCATGACCGGCACCAGCAGCAACAGCGCCAGCATCTCCGGCGAGCGGAACGTCATCGCCGCCGGCCCCGCTTGCGGGACTCGATGATGCGGACGAACGCGGTCACCAGGTCGTCGTCGGTGGAGATCACGTGGAGGTCGACGCCGGCCCGCTGCGCCGCGGCCCGGACCACGGCTTCCCGCTCCTCGCCCGCGGCCCGGAGCCGGCGCCTGAACTCCGGGTCGCTGGAGTCGACGAACAGCTGCTCGCCGGTCTCGGCGTCCTGGACCACGATGAGGCCGGCGTCGGGCAGCTCGAACTCCCGGGGGTCGACCAGGCGGACGGCCACCACCTCGTGGCGCTCGGTCAGGCGCAGCAGGGGCCGCTCCCACCCCGGCTCGCTGATGAAGTCGGAGACGAGCACGACGAGAGACCGCCGGCGGATGACCCGAGCCGCGGTGTCGAGGAGCCGGCGGAGGTCGGTCACCGTCCCCCGGGCCGGGGCCGGCCGCAGCAGTTCCTCGGTCAGGGCCAAGACCTGGCGGCGGCCCTGGCGGGGCGGGATGGTGCGCACGCTCTCGTTGTCGTAGACCACGGCGGCGACCCGGTTGCCACCCCGAACCAGGAGCTGGGCGATCGTCGTCGCCACCTCCCGCAGGACGTGCTCCTTGGTCCGGTCGACGGGCCCGAACCCCATCGACGGCGAGTGGTCGAGCAGCAGCCACGCGGTGAGGTCCCGGTCCTCGGTGTACTGGCGCACGAACGTCTCGTCCATGCGGGCGGTGACGTTCCAGTCGATGTGGCGGACGTCGTCACCGGGCTCGTACTCCCGCACGTCGTGGAAGTCCGTGCCGTGGCCCCGGAGCAGGGTCCGGTAGTCGCCCTGGAGGCGGCCGTCGAGGCGGCGGATCACGTGCCACTCGAGCCGGCGCAGGACTCGGTCGGCGGTCAGCGGGGAGGCGGTGCCCATGCCTTCTCGTCGACCGGAGCCCGGCGCTCTTCCGGGACGCCGGTCGGCAGGGGGATCCTCCCCAGGATGGCCCCGAGGACGTCATCCGCGCTCACGTTGTCGCCCAGCGCCTCGTAGGAGAGCACGATCCGGTGGCGCAGCACGTCACGGGCCAGGGCGACGACGTCGTCGGGGAGGGTGTAGTCACGGCCCCGGATGAGGGCCATGGCCTGGGCGGCGAGGATCATGTAGATCGACGCCCGAGGGCTCACGCCGTAGGTGACGTAGGCCGCCATGTCGCCCAGGCCGACGGACGGCAGGTCCCGGGTGGCGTTGGACACCCGGACCGCGTACTCGATGAGGGAGGGGTCGACGTAGACGTCGCGGGCCGTCTTCTGAAGGGCGGAGAGCTGTTCGGCGTCCATGACGCTCTGGATGGCCTCGAGGCCGGCGATCATCCGCTCGACGATGACGAACTCCTCGGTGCTCGTCGGGTAGTCGACCAGCACCTTCAGCATGAAGCGGTCGACCTGGGCCTCGGGCAGCGGGTAGGTGCCGTCGGACTCGATGGGGTTCTGGGTGGCCATGACCAGGAACGGATCCGGCAGGGCATGGGTGTCGCGCCCGATGGTGACCTGGCGTTCCTGCATGGCCTCCAGCAGGGCGCTCTGCACCTTGGCCGGCGCCCGGTTGATCTCATCGGCCAGGACCAGGTTGGCGAAGACAGGCCCCAGCGACACCTGGAACTCGCCCGCCTTCTGGTTGTAGATGCGGGTGCCGACGATGTCGGCCGGCACCAGGTCGGGGGTGAACTGGATGCGCTGGAACTCCACGCCGAGGGCGTCGGCCATGGCCTTGACGGCCAGCGTCTTGGCCAGGCCCGGCACACCCTCCACCAAGAGGTGGCCCTTGGCCAGGAGGGCGACGATCATGCGCTCGAGCAGGATGTCCTGGCCGACGATGATGCGCTTGACCTGGTACAGCACCTGCTCGATGGAGGCGTTGGACTGCTCGCCCGAGGCTCCCCCTAAGAAGCTCACCGGGCCGGCGCTCCCGCCGCACCGCCGGCGGTGCCGATGGGCACGGCGAAGCCGATGCCGATGAACCCGTCGTCGCCTGTGGGATTCGCCAGACCTGTCACGATGCCGATCACCTGACCGTTGCGGTTGAGGAGCGGCCCCCCGGAGTTCCCCGGGTTGACCGCTGCGTCGAACTGGATCATGCCCTCGATGCTGCGGCCGCTGGCCAGCGGGAAGGAGCGGTCGAGACCTGAGACGACCCCGGCCGACAGCGAGCCGACCAGCCCCAGGGGGTGGCCGACGGCGAAGACCTCGTCGCCCACCTGGGCCCCGCCGCCGAGCACGGCGGGCACCACCACCTCGGGCAGCCGGGCGGGGGCGAGGACGGCGATGTCGTGGGCGGCGTCGGCCGAGCGCACCGCCGCCGGCGACTCGGTGCCGTCGGAGAACCGCACCCTGATGCTGGCCGCCCCGTCCACCACGTGGAGCGACGTCAGGATGTCGCCCTCGGCGTTGACGATGACGCCGGAGCCGATGCCGGGCCGGCCGGCGGTGCCGCCCTGCTGGGACTCGATGACCACGAGCGGCGGGACGATGGCCTGGTAGACGGCGACGCTGTCCGGAGGCCGGGCCTGCAGGGCCTCCAGGGCGGCGCCCACCTTCTTGTCGACGATGCCGTTGACGTCGGCCTCGCTGGTCGCCGGCCTGGAGGTCACCCGCTGGTTGACGGCGACGAAGCCGGCGCCGACCAGGGCCAGGGCGAGGGCCAGCGGCCACCACCGCAGCCACGGGCGCGGCCGGGGAGCCGGCGGTGCCGGGTCGGCCGGCGGTGCCGCGGTCGTGCGCAGGTCCGAGGACGCTGCCCCATGCCTCATTGTCAGGACGTTAATAGCGAATCCGTCCATAGCTGGCAGCGGTCCGGCGACCCTGTGAGCCAGCTGTGAGGGTCGCCCCTCGGTCAGCGTCGGCGCAGCGGCGGGACGACCGCCGGCGGGTTGCGGCGGGCGGGGAGCTCGGCCAGGAGCTCGGCGGTGGCGGCGGCGACGCGCTCGATGGCCCGCTCGACGGCGGGGTGGTTCATCTGCCCGGCGGTGGAGACGGCACCGACCTTGCGCACGTACTGGCGGGCCGCGGAGGTGACCTCGTCGTCGGTGGCGGGGGGCTCGAGGCCGCGGAGGGGGGTGATGTTCCGGCACATGGGATCGACGATAGGCGGGCCGGGCTGCCATCACGCCGCTCCCACCGGGGCGGCCGGGAAGGGCCGAAGGCCGGATGTGACCTTCGGCGGGCCGGATCGGGACTTCCGGCCCCGGGCGGTGGCCGGCCGCCGGACCTCTACTCGGGAGAGACACGAACGTCCGGAGGTGGTTGACAGATGCGTCCTCGAAAGGCCGTGCTGCTCGTCATCGGCGGCATCGCCGCACTGGTCGGACTGGCGTTGACGGCGGCCGGCGTGGTGGTCGCGGGCATCCACGCCACCCAGCGCGACTCCGACGGCTACTACACGACCGCCACGGAGCGGTTCGAGACGCCGACCTTCGCCTTGACGTCCGAGGACATCCACCTCGGCGCCCCCGAAGGCCGTGACTGGGGCCCGCTGCGCCAAATCGGTACCGCCCGGGTCGCGGTGGAGTCCAGCCTCGGCGGACCGGTCTTCGTCGGGATCGCCCGCCACGGCGACGTCCAGCGCTTCCTGGCCGCCAGCGCCCACGACGAGCTCGCCGAAGTCTCCTACGACCCGTTCGTGCCGACCTACCGGCGCCAAGCCGGCGATGTCGCCCCTGCCAGGCCCGCCGACCAGAGCTTCTGGGTCGCCTCCAGCGCCGGCGCCGGCCGCCAGGTCCTGAACTGGGACATGGAGCCCGGTGACTGGGACGTCGTGGTGATGAACGCCGACGCCAGCCGCGGCGTCAGCGTCGACGCCACCGTGGCCGTCAAGACCGGGCTGCTGCTGCCGATCGGCATCGGCCTGCTGGCCGTGGGCCTGGGCGCCGGCGCCGCGGCCGCAGTCATGATCGTGCTCGCGTCCAGAAGGGAGCCGGCCGGTCCCGCGGCGGCGCCGGCGCAGGACCGGGCGCCCATCGGGGTGTGACCAGGGCCGAAGGTCCCTCTCTCCACAGGCCCTTCGGCGCCGCAGTACCCGCTGGGGCTCCAGCCGTTCGGCACCCGGTTTCAGTGACCTGCGCCCCTGGGAGCGGGGTCGGAAATGGACGACATTCATGTCATCAACCAACCGCCACCCCGACAGGAAAGAGAGGACCAGATGAACCAGAACCCGCTCCCCCAGGCCGAGGCCCAGAACCCCGTGTTCTCCATCGCCGGCGCCACCCCCGGTGCCAACCAGGCCGCGTGGAAGACCGCCTACCCCAACCCTGACAGCCTGGTCGCCGAGCCCCGCCCCGCCGGCCGCGGGCCCACCTTCACCTTGGCCGGCGTCGTCGCCGGAACTCCCGACACCGGCTGGCGGACGGCGATGCCCGACCCCACCCGTGACACCCTCGACGCATTCGGCCACGTGATCAGCAAGGTCGAGGCCGCCCACCGTGCCGAGCTCGCGGTCGCCAACAAGCGGGTGCTGCGCCTGGCCCCCGCCCGCAAGGCCGCCTGAACCACCGATCCGTCGGGTGGCGACGGGAAGCCGGAAGCCCCGGGCGCCCCGCGCCCGGGGCTTTCAGCGTCGACGTCACCTGACCTCTCCGAGGAAACACTGCCACCATGCTCCTGCGTCCCATCCGCTCCGTCACCGTCGCCATCCTCGTCGGCGTGGCCGCCCTCGCCCTGTCCGCCTGCGGCGGCGACGACCAGCCACACGCCGTGCCGGCCAACACCGTGGAGATGGGTGACTTCTGGTACAAGCCGGCCGAGTTCACCGTCCCGCCCGACGCCATCGTCAACATCGTCAACGTGGGGGCGGTCGCCCACTCCTGGATCCTCCAGGGCGCCGGCGTCGGCACCGCCGCCATCGCGCCAGGGAAGTCGATCATCGTCGACCTCCGTGGCATCAAGCCCGGCACGTACACGATCTACTGCGACGAGGCCGGCCACACCCAGGCGGGGCAGACCGGCAAGCTCACCATCGCCTGAGCTGGCTGCGAGCGCGCACCGGCGCCATCAGCTCAGCCGGCGAAGGTGCTCGTCGGGCGCCGGTGGCGCCGGCGCCACCCGCACCCGGCAGTCGACGATGTCCACGCCGGCGGGCGACACGATGACCGGATTGAAGTCCAGCTCGGCCACCTCGTTGACGACCGCGGCCAGGCGGGCCACCCGCTGGAGCACGTCCTCCAGGGCGTCGACGGCGACCGGCGGCGAGCCCCGGTAGCCGAACAGCAGCGGCGAGGCCCGCAGCGATCGGACCAGGTCGGCGGCGTCGGCGTCGGTGAGCGGGAGGATCCGGAACGCCCGGTCCCGGAGGAGCTCGACGGCCACACCGCCCATCCCGAACATGACCAGGGGGCCGAACAGCGGATCGAGCACCACCCCCACGATGGTCTCGACGCCGGCCCTGGCCATGCGCTGGACGATGGCACCGGTCATGGCCGAGCCCACTCGGCCGGCCATCTCCCGGTAGGCGGCGGCGACCTCCTCCGCCGACGCCAGGTCCAGGGCGACGCCGCCGACGTCGCTCTTGTGCACCAGGTCGGGGCCGGAGGCCTTGAGCACGACCGGGAAGCCGAGCCGGCTGGCCTGCGTCGCGGCCTCGGTGTCGGAGGACACCGGCACGGTCTCGAGCACCGGCACGCCGATGGCGCCCAGCAACTCGGTGATCCGGTCGGCCGGCAGCCACCCGCCGGCGGGCTGCTCGGCGAGGAACCCGTCGATCACCTGGTGACCCCGGTGGCGGTCGAAGCCGCCGAGGTCGGGCACCGAGCCCGGAGGGCGGCGCCGCCACTCGGCGTACGCCGCGGCCCGGGCCAGGGCCCGCGCCGCCGGCTCGGGGGACGCGAACGCCGGCACCGCGACCTCATCGGAAGCCGCGGGCTGGAGGAGAGGCTCCAGATCGGGCCAGGCCAGGAAGCTGCCGACGATGGGCTTGGTCGCCCCTACCGCCACCCGGCGGAGCACGCCGGCGATGTCGCGGGAGGGCGCGGCGAAGGTGGCGGTGTTCACCACGATGACGGCGTCGATGCCGTCGTCGGCCAGCAGGACCCGGATGGCGTCCTCGTAGCCCGCCGGCGTGGCGCCGGCGACCAAGTCGACCGGGTTGGCCGTCGCTCCGTTGGGATCGATGACCGCCCGCAGTGCGGCCTGGGTGGCCTCGGACAGCTCGGGGACCTCGAGGCCGGCGCCGTCACAGGCGTCGGTGGCCAGGATGCCCGGGCCCCCGGAGTTGCCGACGATGGCCACCCGGCGCCCCGCCGGCAGGGGCTGGGACGACAGCAGCACGGCCATGTCGAACAGCTCGTCGAGGGTGTCGACCCGGATGACACCGGCCTGGCGGAACAGGGCATCGACGGCGACATCGGGGGTGGCCATGGCCGCGGTGTGCGACGAGGCGGCCCGCACGCCGGCCGCCGAGCGCCCGCTCTTCACGGCCACGATGGGCTTGCGGCGCGACACCCGCCGGGCGATGCGGCTGAACTTGCGCGGGTTCCCGAAGGACTCGAGGTAGAGCAGGATGACATCGGTGCCGGCGTCGTCCTCCCAGTACTGGAGGAGATCGTTGCCGCTCACGTCGGCCTTGTTGCCGACGGAGACGAAACTCGACACGCCCATGCCGATGCGCGTCGACCGCTCCAGGATCCCGATGCCCAGGGCACCCGACTGGGACTGCATGGCGATGCGCCCGGGCCGCGGCGCGTACGGCGAGAACGTGGCGTTCATGCCAACCGCGGTGTTCACCACGCCGATGCAGTTCGGGCCGACCATGCGCATGCCGTTGTGGCGGGCCAGTTCCCGCAGCTCCCGCTGCGCGACCGCGCCGTCGGCTCCCACCTCGCCGAACCCCGCAGAGAGCACGACCAGGCCGACCACACCCTTCTCGGCGCACTGGCGGATCACGCCGGCCACGGCCGGCGAGGGCACGGCGATCACCGCCAGGTCCACCTCGCCCGGCACGTCGAGCACGCTCGGGTAGGCCTTCACGCTGGCCACGTGCTCGGCACCGGGGTTCACCGGGTAGACCGGCCCGACGAAGCCGCCGGCGAGGAGGTTGCGGAACACCTGGTTGCCGATCGTCGTCGGCTTGCGGCTGGCCCCGACGACCGCTATCGAGCGGGGGGTGAGCAGCCGGGCCACCGACAGCGCCTCGGCCCGGTGCTCCCGCTGCTCCATGGCGGCCACGGCGCGGTCGCCGGGCTCGATGATCATGGCCACGCTGACCACGCCGTCGCCCATCTTCGTACGCTCGTCGAAGCCGGCGTTGCGGAACACGTCCAGCATCCGGCCGTTGTCGGCCAGGGTCTCGGCCACGAACCGGTTGATCCCCCGCTCCCGCGCCGCCGACGCCAGATGCTCCAGGAGCACGGTGCCGATGCCCCGCCCCTGGTGTTTGTCGCTGACGACGAAGGCGACCTCGGCGTCGCTGGGTGGCGCCGGCAACCGTTCGTAGCGGGCCACGGCCAGGAGCTCGCGGCCCAGTTCGGCGACCAGGGCGACTCGATCCACGTGGTCCACCGTCGTCAGGTGGGCCACGTCGGCGTCGCTCAGCTTCGGCTTGGCCGCGAAGTAGCGGTGGTAGACGGCGTCGTCGGACAGGCCGGAGTGGAAGGTGACCAGCGCCGGCCCGTCGGCGGGCTGGATGGGACGGACCCGTACCGTCCCTCCGTCGGCCAGGACGACGTCGCTGTCCCAGTGGGCCGGCGGGGCGATCACGCCGAGGGCGAGCTGGGCGTCAGCTCGATCGGGGCGGCCCAGGAGTGCAGCGTCTTCATGTAGTTGGCCCGCTCGAAGGCGGACGGATCGTCGGTGTGGCCCTGGCTGGCGCTGCCCCGTAGCTCGGCGACCGAGGTGTACTCGTGGCGCTCCATCCACAATCGCAGGTCGGCCTCCACCGCGGCGAAGTGGGCCGGCCCGTTGCGCAGCACCGCGGACGTCATCATGGCCACGTCGGCCCCCACCATCAGGGCCTTCACCACGTCGGTGGCGCCCCGGATGCCCGAGGTGGCGCCCATCGACACCAGCGGGCCGAGCTGGGGCCGCAGGATGGCGATCCACCGCAGCGGCAGCCGCAGCTCTGCCGGCTGGCTCAGCTCCAGCCGGACGACGACGTCGAGGTTCTCCAGGTCGATGTCGGGCTGGTAGAAGCGGTTGAACAGGACCAGCCCGTCGGCGCCCACATCGACGACCCGGCGGGCGAAGTTGGCCATGGCCGAGTAGTACGGGCTGAGCTTGACGGCCAGCGGGATGCCGATGGCCAGGCGGACGGCGGCGATCAGCTCCAGGTCGCGGTCCTCCATGTCGGTCGCCGTCATGTCGGGGTCGGCGGCCAGGTGGTACAGGTTGAGCTCCAGGGCGTCGGCGCCGGCGTCCTGCATGCGGCGGGCGTAGCGCACCCAGCCGCCGTGGGTGGTGGCGTTGAGGCTGGCGATCACCGGCACCGACGCCTGGGCCTTGATCCGCTCCAGGGCGACGAGGTAGCGGTCGCCGGCGTCGGAGAGCTCGGGCACGGCGGGGAAGTAGTCGAGGGCCTCGGCGAAGTGCTCGGAACCCGCTTCGAGGGCCCGGTTGAGCTGGACCTCCTCGTGGAGGATCTCCTCCTCGAACAGCGACGGCATCACGATGGCTGCCGCTCCCCCCTCCTCCACGAGGCGGGCGGTGCTCACCTCGCCGTTGAGCGGCGAGGCCGAGGCCACCAGCGGTGAGCGCAGCTCGAGGCCGAGGTACCGGGTGGTGAGGTCGATGGCCGGCGTGCTCATGACACGTCCCCCGCGTCGTCGTCGGTCTCGGGCTGCACGTCGGGCGACGGCACGATCGGTGGTGAGAGATGGGGCACGGTGCGCAGCACGCCGGCCAGCTGCTCGTAGTAGCGCCAGCGCTCGTCGGCATCGGCCTGGGCCAGCTCGGCCAGCTCGGCCGCTCGCTCGGGATGGGTTCTCTCGAGGACCGCGAAGCGGGTCTCGGTGGCGACGAAGTCGCGCACCGGGAGAGAGGGCTTGTGCGAGTCGAGCTTGAAGGGGCGGCCGTCCTCGGTCTCGCTGGGGTGGAACCGGTACAGCGGCCAGTAGCCGCTCTTGACCGCGTCCTTCTGGTGGGTCATCGACTTCGACATGTCGATGCCGTGGGCGATGCAGGTGCTGTAGGCGATGACCAGAGAGGGCCCCGGCCACGCGTCGGCCTCGAGGAGGGCCTTGGTCGTCTGCAGGTCGTTGGCGCCCATCGCCACCTGCGCGACATAGACGTTGCCGTAGGCGCGGGCGATGGCACCGAGATCCTTCTTGCCCGTGGCCTTGCCGGCGGCGGCGAACTTGGCCACCGCCCCCCGGGGCGTGGCCTTGGAGGCCTGCCCGCCGGTGTTGGAGTACACCTCGGTGTCGAGGACCAGGATGTTGACGTTGCGGCCCGACGACAGCACGTGGTCGAGCCCGCCGAAGCCGATGTCGTAGGCCCAGCCGTCGCCGCCGATGATCCACACGCCCTGGCGGACCAGGTTGCCGGCCAGGGCCAGCAGCCGGCGGGCCTGCGGCGTGCCCATCCGGGAAAGCTCGATCCGGAGGTGGTCGAGGAGCCGGCGCTGGTGCTCGATCCCCTGCTCGTCCTGCGCCGGCGCCAGCAGGCCGTCGACGATGCCGGAGGCCAGGGCCGGCGCCAGACTGGCCAGCAGGGCCCGGGCATGGGAGCCGAGGGTGTCGAGCGCCAGGCGCATGCCCAGGCCGAACTCGGCGTTGTCCTCGAACAGCGAGTTGTTCCACGCCGGCCCCCGGCCGGCGCTGTTCACCGTCCATGGCGTGGTGGGCAGATTGGCCCCGTAGATCGAGGAGCAGCCGGTGGCGTTGGCGACGATCATGCGGTCGCCGAAGAGCTGGGTGACCAGCTTCAGGTAGGGCGTCTCCCCGCAGCCCGAGCAGGCGCCGGAGAACTCGAACAGCGGCTCCAGTACCTGCGATCCCTTCACCGAATCGTGGGGCAGGAGGCTGCGGTCCAGCGGCGGGATCGACTGGAAGTAGTCCCACCGGGAGCGCTCGACGGCACGGTGGTCCTCGACGGGCTCCATGTTGATGGCCTTGTGGCGCAGGTCGGTCTTGCTCTTCGCCGGGCAGACGTCGACGCAGACGCCGCAGCCGGTGCAGTCGTCGGGGGCGACCTGGATGGTGAGCTTGTGACCGGGAAGATCCTTCGAGCGGAAGTCCTTGGCCAGGAACTCCGCCGGCGCCCCGTCCACCGCATCGGGAGAGAACACCTTCATGCGGATCGTGGTGTGCGGGCAGACGATGGCGCACTTGCCGCAGTCGATGCAGATGTCGGGATCCCAGATGGGGATCTCCGTGGCGATGGCCCGCTTCTCGTACTTCGTCGTGCCGGTCGGGAACGTGCCGTCGACGGGGAGGGCGCTCACGGGCAAGCGGTCGCCGTCGCCGGCCATGAGCAGGCTGGTCACCTTCTTCACGAACTCCGGCGCCTCGTCGGGGATGGTGGCCGCCATCCGCTTCCCGCTGCTGACCTGGCCGAGGGGGACATGGGCCAGCCGTTCAAGGGAGCGGTCGATGGCGGCGAAGTTGCGGTCGACGATCGTCTGGCCCCGGCGGGCGTAGGCCTTCTCCACCGATGCCTTGATGTGGGCGATGGCCTCGTCCGCCGGCAGCACGCCCGACAGCTTGAAGAAGCACGGCTGCATCACGGTGTTGATCCGGTTGCCCATCTCCGCCTCACGGGCCACCGCGTAGGCGTCGATCGTCCACAGGTCGATCCGCTTGTCGACAAGCTGCCGCTGGACCTCGACCGGCAGGTGGTCCCAGAGCGTGTCCGGCCCGTACGGGGCGTTCAGCAGGACGGTGGCGCCCGGCCGGGCCACGTCGAGCACCTTCATCTTCTCCAGGAGGCCGAACTGGTGGCAGGCGACGAAGTCGGCGTCCTCGACGAGGTAGGTCGACCGGATCGGCTCGGGGCCGAACCGCAGGTGGGACACGGTCACCGAGCCCGACTTCTTGGAGTCGTAGACGAAGTAGCCCTGGGCCCACAGGTCGGTGTTCTCGCCGATGATCTTCACCGAGGCCTTGTTTGCCCCGACGGTGCCGTCGGAGCCCAACCCGAAGAAGACGGCCTGCACCTCGCCGGCGGGCCGGGGGTAGCGGAAGTCGGTGTCGACCTGGAGGCTGAGGCGGGTGACGTCGTCGTAGATGCCGACGGTGAAGTGGCGCTTGGGCGCCGGCGAATCCAGCTCGTCGAAGATGGACTTGGCCATCGCCGGCGTGAACTCCTTGGAGGACAGCCCGTACCGGCCGCCGATGAGCTTCGGCGCCCGCTCGAACGGTGGTTCCTCACTGTCCATGGCCTCGGCGACGGAGGCCAGCACGTTGAGGTAGAGCGGCTCGCCCACCGCGCCCGGCTCCTTGGTCCGGTCGAGCACGGCGATGGAGCGCACCGTCGGTGGCAGGGCGGCGACGAGCTGCTCGGCGGGGAACGGGTTGAACAGGCGGACCCGGAGCACGCCCACCCGCTCCCCGGCGGTGACGAGGGCGTCGACGGCCTCCTCGACCGCCCCCGTGCCCGAGCCCATGAGGACGATCACCCGCTCGGCGTCGAGGGCGCCGTGGTACTCGACGAGGTCGTAGCGCCGGCCGGTGCGGGAGGCGAACTCGTCCATCACCCCACGGACGATGCCCGGCACAGCCAGGTAGTACGGGTTGGCCGCCTCCCGGCCCTGGAAGAACACGTCGGGGTTCTGGGCCGTTCCCCGGACCACCGGGGCGTCGGGCGACAGGCCGCGCATGCGGAACTCGAGCATGTCGTCCTCGCGGAGGAGGGATCGGAGGTCGTCGTCGGACAGCAGGGCGATCTTGTCGACCTCGTGGGACGTGCGGAACCCGTCGAAGAAGTGGAGGAACGGGACGCGGGCCCGCAGCGTGGCCGCATGCGAGATGGCGGCGAAGTCGTGGGCCTCCTGCACCGAGCCGGCGGCGAGCATGGCCCAGCCCGTGTCCCGGGCATGCATCACGTCGCTGTGGTCACCGAAGATCGACAGGGCGTGGGTGGCGATGCTGCGGGCGGCGACGTGGATGACGCAGGGCGTCAGCTCGCCGGCGATCTTGAACATGTTCGGCACCATGAGCAGGAGCCCCTGCGAGGCGGTGAACGTGGTGCCCAGCGCCCCCTTCTGGAGGGCACCGTGCAGGGCGCCGGCGGCGCCGGCCTCGGACTGCATCTCCACCACGTCGGGCACGACATCCCAGAGGTTCGGCTTCTCGGCCGAGGACCAGTCGTCGCAGTGCTCGGCCATGGGCGAGGCCGGCGTGATCGGGTAGATGGCGATGACCTCGCTCACCCCGTAGGCCACCCGGGCCGTGGCCTCGTTGCCATCCATGCATCCCCATGTCCGGTCCATGACGAGCGCCTCCCTGGTCCGACGAGTGGCTCGAAGCCAGACTAGGTTCCCCCGTCGCCCGCGCCGGCAAGGGGAGGCCGATACGGCCGTTCGCCGGGTGGATAGGGACCTTCGTCCCCCGGGCCGGCGCCGACCGCACGGCGCCCGCCGTCACCCGAAGACCCCTCGCAGAATGGCACGGATAAGGTGACTACTTCCGCCGGTTGCCGGCGCCTCGAACAGTGCTCCTGGTGCCTTGACGAGGGAGCGTTGCGGCCGGATAGTCTTGGAGGACGTCTGCAAGGTCTACGCCGACGGGACCGGAGCCCTCCGCCCCCTCGACCTGCACATCCGAGGACGGAGTGTCCACGGTCCTCGGCGGACCGTCCGGGTGCGGCAAGACGACGGCCCCGCGGGTGGTCGCCGGCCCTGAAGCGATCACCAAGGCGATCCGAATCGGGGACGCGTCGTCAACGACGGCCCGCCCGAAGAGCGCGACATCGCCGTGGCGTTCTCCAGGAGTATGGGGGCGACCGGACCGAGCTCGTCGTCGATACGGCTGGCCGGCCGTTCTTTCGATCCCGACGATCGGTCGGGCGTGTACGACGCGCCCGGCGCGTGAGTCCGAGCGGAGAACGCAACAAAGAGGAGAAACGGATGAGAGTAGTTCGGGCACTGATGCTCCCCGTCGCCGCCCTCACGCTGCTGGGTGCGTGTGGCGGCGACGGCGACCAAGACAACGCCGGCGGCGCGACGAACAACGCGGTCACCCAAGCGACGGGCACGGTCACCGTCTTCAGCGCCATGGAGCCTGCGGAGGTCACCGCTCTCCAGAAGGTGACCGACGATCTGGTCAACTCCAAGGTCAGGTACAAGGCAACCGTCGAAGGCTCGTCGCAGTTCGAGGAGCAGGTCAGGATCCGCGTCGACGGCGGCAACCCCCCGGAGGTCGCCATGTACCCGCAGCCCGGCACGGTCGTGGAGCTGGCCAAGCAGGGCAAGATCAAGGCCCTCGAGGACATGGGCTTCAACGTGGCCGAGCTCGAGAGGACCTTCGGCAGGTACTTCATGGACCTCGGTGCCTACAACGGCAAGCACTACGGCCTGCCCACCAACATCAGCCTCAAGAGCATGATCTGGTACCCGAAGAAGGCGTTCGACGCCAAGGGCTACAAGGTCCCCGCCACGTTCAACGAGCTGATCGCCCTCAGCGACCAGATCGTGCGGGACGGCGCCAGCCCCTGGTGCCTCGGCTTCGAGAGCGGCACCGCCACCGGCTGGCCGGCGACCGACTGGATGGAGGACATCATGCTCCGGACGGCCGGGCCGGAGACCTACGACAAGTGGGTGAGGCACGAGATCCCGTTCAACGACCCCGCCGTCGTGAAGGCCGGCGAGGAGTTCGGCCGGATCCTGTTCACCCAGGGTTACGTGCTGAATGGGGCGGCCAACGCCACGTCGATCAACTTCGGTGACGCGGTGGCGCCCATGTTCACCAACCCGCCGCGGTGCTACTTCAACCGTCAGGCCAACTTCATCGCCTCCTTCTTCCCCAAGACGGCGGTGGCCGGCACCGACTACGACTGGTTCCCGTTCCCGAGGATGACCCAATCCGGCGACTCGGCGCTGTTCGCCGGCGAGCTGTCGGTGGTCTTCAAGGACACGCCGGCGGTGCGTGACTTCCTCACCCGGTTCTCCGGCACCGAGGTCCAGTGCGCCCAGGGCAAGAGCACCGACACCTCCCGCATCTCCCCCAACGTCAACGTCGCCGCCAGCTGCTACGCCAACAAGCAGCTCGCCGATGCGTCCAAGGTGCTGACCGGGGCGCTGAAGGCCAACACCGCCCGGTTCGACGCCTCCGACCTGATGCCGTCCCCAGTGGGGTCGGGAAGCTTCTGGACCGGCATGGTGAAGTACGTCCAAGGCGGCCGCGACTCCCTCCCCGGCGTCCTGAACGACATCGAGCGGAGCTGGCCGAGGGCGTAGGCGGCTCGGGGGTGGAGCGGCCGCCAGGATGAGGCCGCATGACGTGCTGGGCGACTTCCCCGAGCCGCCAGGGGGTACTCGCACCTGGCCCCGCACCGGCGAGGTCAGCTGCGCGAGGCGCGCTCCAACAGCGTGTCGAACGCCGGCGCACGCTCGCCGATGCGGAACCCGCCGTCGTCATGGGCGATGTCGAGCGCGGGACAGAACCAGCCCTCGCCGCCGACGAAGAAGTGCGGTGAGCCGATCACTCCTCGGTCACGACCCTCGCGCCACTCGTCGACGACCCGCTCGGTCCCGTCGCCGTCCATCCACGTCACCCCGTGGGCGCCGGCGATCTCGCCCAGCACCGCCGGGTCGCCGACGTCACGGGCCTCCTCGAACAGCGCCCACCGCAGCGCCAGGGCCACCGCCTCGCCGGTCCGCAGATCACGCTCGTAGGCCGTAGCGGTCAGGGCCAGCGCCGGCAGCGAGGTGATCCCGAAACTCTCCGGTGAGAACCCGGCGAAGAGGTCCGGGGCCACCTGCTCCCGCAGTGCCCGGACCTCCTCGTCGACCAGCTCCACGTCCATGGGCTCACCGTCGACCAGCTCGAGGGGCCAGGCCCGCACGTGCAGTGCGGCATCGGTACCCTGCGACCGGCGCCGCTCGACGAGACGGCGGAGGCCGAGGTGGGTGAACGGGCACCGCACGTCGGCGAACACCTCGATGACCGGCACACCTCCATCATGTCGTTGCCTACGCTCGTGCGATGAGATTCCTCTACATCGCATCCAGTGGGCCGTCCGATCCGACGCGGGCGTCGATCCCCTTGCACTTGGCCGTGAACGGATCCATCGAGGTCGGCCACGACGTCGGACTCGTGCTCGCCGGGGACTCGACGGAGTTCCTGAAGCCTGAAGTGCTCGAAGCCACCGAAGGCGCCGGCTTGCCGCCGATGCGCGACCTCTTCGCGAAGGCCGGCGCCCACGCCGTGCCGGTGTATGTCTGAAAGGGTTGCGCCGTCGCCCGTGGGGCGACAGAGGAGCAGCTCGGCGGTGTCGGCGGCCAGTGGGTCGGGCCGCCGGACGTCGCCCGACTGATCGAACAGGCAGATCGAGTCGTGACGTTCTGACGTCGGAGCCGCGGACGTGACATCCGACCCTGGCGCGTCGCGGTCGGCGGCGCAGATTCTGGGGTCGTGGCCACCAAAGCGCCCCTGCCCGCCGCCGTCGCGGAGACCCACAGCGGAGTCGTGTTCTTCCTGGGTGACCGGGCCTACAAGGTGAAGAAGCCCGTCGATCTCGGATTCCTCGACTTCCGGACCCGGGAGGCTCGTCTCGACGCCTGCCGGCGGGAGGTGGCGCTGAACCGTCGACTGGCGCCCGACGTCTACCTCGGCGTCGCCGATATCCGGGGGCCGGGCGGCCGACCGTGCGACCACGCGGTGGTGATGCGGCGGATGCCGGGCGACCGCCGGCTGTCGTCGATGATCACCTCGGGGGTGCCCGTCAACGAACACCTCGCACGCCTGGCCACGCAGCTCGCCGCCTTCCACGCCCGCGCTGAGCGCTCCCCTTCCATCGACGAGATGGCCCGCCGGGACACGATCCTGCGGCGCTGGGAGAAGAACCACGCGGAGATGGCCGAGTTCCCGAGCACGGTGCTCGACCCCGAGGTCCTCGACGAGGCGATGACCCTGGCCCGCCGGTATCTCGCAGGCCGCACGCCGCTGTTCGAGCAGAGGATCGCCGAGCGCCGGCCCTGTGACGGCCACGGCGACCTCCTGGCCGACGACATCTTCTGCCTGGACGATGGTCCACGGGTGCTCGACTGCCTCGAGTTCGACGACCGGCTCCGGTACGGCGACACCCTGGCCGACGTGGCTTTCCTGGCCATGGATCTCGAACGCCTGGGCCGGGAGGACCTGGCGTCTGCGTTCCTGGCCCACTACCAGGACGCATCCGGGGACTCCTGGCCGCCGTCGCTGGCCCACCACTACATCGCCTACCGCGCCCAGGTGCGAGCCAAGGTCGCCGCGGTGCGATGGGCGCAGGGGGATACGCCCTCGGCCCAGGCCGCCGGCGAGCTGGTGGCGCTGGGCGGCGAACACCTGCGCCGGGGGCGCGTCCGCCTGATCCTCGTCGGTGGCCATCCCGGGACGGGCAAGTCCACCGTCGCCCGGGGCATTGCCGCACCGCTCGACGCGCTGGTGCTGCGCTCGGATGAGGTGCGCAAGTCGCTCGCCGGCCTCGACCCCCTCACGCCGGCGCCGGCCCCAGTCGAGGAAGAGCTGTACCGGCCGGCGATGACCGATGCCACATACACCGAGCTCTTGGCCCAGGCCCGTACCGGCTTGGAGCTCGGCCGCACCGTGGTGCTCGACGCCACGTGGCGCGATCGCCGGTGGCGCGACGCCGCCGCCGGCGTGGCCGCGGCGGCGACCGCCGACCTGGTCGAGCTGCGGTGCGCCGCACCCCTGGACCTCGCCCTCGAACGCATCCGGCGGCGTTCGGGCCGGGACGCCTCCGACGCGACGGAGGTGGTCGCCCGGGCGATGTGGGCCGGCGGTGAACCATGGATCACCGCCGCGGAGATCGATACGTCGAGCGACGGGTCAGCGGCAGTCGCCAACGCGCTCGCCGCCGCCGACCGGTAGAGGTCCTGGCGCCGATCGACCCGGGCTCCGTGGGACTTCGGTCCCACACGATCCTTGACCTTGGACCCTGCCGCCGCGGGGGCTCCTCCGTCGATACTCATCGCATAACCAAGTGCCAAGAGATGCACTGCAAACAAGGAGCCACCCGATGAAGCGCAAGACCCTCGACCTACTGTTCAGCATCGGCGGCATCGGCCTCGCCGGCCTGCTGTTGGTCATCGGCGTCGTGATGTCGAGCAACGCCGATTTCTCCGAGAAGTACGTGACCGAGCAGCTCAAGGAGCAGAAGATCACCTTCAAGGCGGCCGACAAGCTGACCGACGAGGAGAAGCAGTCGCCGTGCCTGGTGGAGTACGCCGGCCAGGCCCTCACCACGGGCAAGCAGGCCGAGTGCTACGCCAACGAGTTCATC
>DATLHA010000208.1:0-2236 GCA_035540095.1 Acidimicrobiales bacterium
GTCGACGACCACCCCCGCCGCCCCCGCGCCGACCACGGCTCCCGCCGGTGCCGGCATGTTCGCAAAGGCGAAGAGATTTATGTAGGTAACCCTATCATCGCCACCTGCACGGCGACCAGGAGGCGACCTGCCCGACACCTCGCCGGCTCGAATCTCGTCGGTGGCCCAAATGGACGGCCTCGCCGGTGCCGCTGGTCCCATGAATCGGTTTCCCGACCATCCACCACTTGGGCTGAACCGCGGGGCACGATTTGTCTCCATGCGGACCGAAGTTCGATACCGGGTCGCAATCGCCGGCGCAGAGCTGCGAATGCTGGTCCTGGCTCCTCAGCCGGATGGATGTGTCGGGATCGACCTCGATTCCGGCGCCTTCGTGCGAGCCCTCTTTCCGGCGGACGGTGAACCGCTCGAGGCCTTCGACGTCACGTCGGCTCCGATCGGCCACCCTCTGGACCCTCCGGACACCGTGCGGCCGGAGGCGGTGGCCCTCGGCGGCCCGCCGCAGCGGGTCGGCACCCTGAGCCCCCGGCGGGCCGAGCGGTACCTGCAGGCCCTCCGCCATCCCCCGCACGGCCCCCTGCTGGGCTTCGCCGGCGTGAGCGTCCCCTACTGGACCATCGCCGGCGACCGGCCTTCCCTGGCCCTGCTGGAGCCGACGGAAGGGCCGCTGGTGCTCGCCGGCCCGGGCGGCTTCGACTGCCGCTTCGGCTGGAACGGCACCGTCCACCAGCTGCCCCTCGGCGACCATCGCCTGGCCACCGAGCTGTACCGGCTGCGCCGCCGGCGCTCCTCGCCCCGCGAGCTCACCCGGATCATGGGCTTCCGGCCCGGCCGGCTCCTCGTGGTCGTCGCCGGCCCCATCAACGGCCACTGCACCAAGCAGGTGGCCGCGCTTCTGCCCGGTCGCTAAAGGGCGAACAGACCGCCGAGATCGAGGGCGAAGCCCGGGATGAGCGGCGTGGTCAGGACCGTGCCGGCCTCCAGCTCCAGCGCCACGTCGAACGTGGCGGCCTCGGGCGACGAGCGCCGGTACACCAGCACCGTGTCGGCACCGGTGTCGACCAGCCAGAGCTCCTTCAGGCCCAGTCGCTCGTAGGTGGCCCGCTTGGTCCCGATGTCGTAGCGCCACGTCGAGGGCGACCTGACCTCGACCGCCAGCGCCGGCGGGCCGACGATGCGCTTGGCGTCGCGGCCGGGCCGGGCATCCTCCGGCACCCACCACACGTCGGGTGCATAGACGTTGTAATCGTCGAGGTGGACGTTCACCGGGATGCCGGCCTCGCCGTGACCGGAGTTCTGCCGCAGCCAGACCGTGAGCTGGTGTGCCAACTCCAGCGTGATGCGCTGGTGGCGCAGGCTGGCCTCCGTCACCACGACCTCCCCGTCGATCAACTGCGTGCGGTATTCGGTGGGGGGAAGGGCGAAGTACTCCTCGGCCGTGAGGCGCGTCGAAGTCAGGGCCATACCGAAATGCTACGCCGGGGATGGACGATGTTGTTTGGCGGCGGAGCCGCGTGCCGCCTTCGGCGGCCGAAGACTGCTCGGCTACTTGGAGGCGCGGGCGGCCAGGTACTCGGCCATGGCCCAGCCGAAGCCGATCAGGGCGTCGCCCCGGGACCGGTCGAGGTTGTCGAAGAAGGCCACCACCGAGGGGTCGAGGTTCGACGGGTCGACGCACTCGTGGTCGAGCGCCGGCGGCGTGTCGCCGGTGCCGGTGATGAGGAAGCTGCGGTCGTCGACCCGCCCTTCGGCGCCGAAGCGCTTGGCCAGCCGCCGCCCCCAGGCCCGCTCCTCGCCCGAGGCCTTGTGGCCGGGGCGGGGCACGATGTCCTCCAGGCCCTCGAAGGCGGCGAAGCCGCTGGGGTCGAGGAAGCGGGTGCCGACGAGCACGTCCTCGTCGGGGAAGGCCAGCACCGCCCGCCGCAGCTGCTCGCCGATCAGGCACCGCAGCACGGCGTCGCGCCGCGGCGTGCGCTTCACCGACGCCATGCCGATGATGACCGACGGCGTGCCCCCGATGCGCTCCAGCGTGCAGAACGAGAAGGCACTCAGCTTGGCGCCGTCACGCACCTGGGTGATGAGCACCCACTCCTCGACCTGCTTGGAGAGGATCCCTACGTCGTAGCCCGCCGTGCCGTCGGCACAGATGTCGGCCATTTCCGAGAGCTCGGAATCGCTCAACCCCGTGCAGTCTTTGGTCTCTGCCTGTAGTGCCATGGGTCGGCCGTGCTCCCCC
>DATLHA010000209.1:0-4609 GCA_035540095.1 Acidimicrobiales bacterium
AGTAGGCGTCCTCGAGCGGGTCGGCGGTCCGCAGATGCTGTTCGCTGAACGCCGGGCTCCGGGTGAGCGCCGGGTTGTTGCTGGTGCGCACGGTCAGGGTCCTCCTCGTGGGCGGGCGCGGTGCCCGACCCCCACGTTCTATAACGCCGGTCAACCCGAGATCGTGCCCGTCTTCGAAGAGGCATTGGTCCTACTGCGCCCCCTCCCGGGCCTGGGCAATCGCTTTCCGAGGCCACCGTGCTGGTCCCGCTCCACCCCCGCCGACGACTGAAGGCCAGGACGTCCACCGGGGCCGGCGCCGGCGGCCACGTCGATCACCAGGTCGCCGGCCGCCACTCCGGCGCCGGCCACCAGCCTCGTGGCCTCTCGGCTATCGAGTTGGTGCCACCGCAACCGAATGTCCGTTGGCTACGGCTACCGGTAGGCCCGGGCCTGGATGTCATAGAGCTCGCGGTAGAGGCCGGCGGCGGCCATGAGGGATGCGTGATCGCCCTGCTCCACGACGCGGCCGCCGGCGAGGACCACGATGTGGTCGGCCATGCGCACGGTCGAGAAGCGGTGGGAGACGAACAGGGCGATGGCCCCGGTCCGGGTGGCGGTCTCGGCGGCCACGCCGGCGAAGAGCTCGAAAAGGGCGTGTTCGGCGTGGGCGTCGAGGCCCGACGTCGGCTCGTCGAGGATCAGCAGCAGCGGCTCCTGGCGCATCATCGCCCTGGCCATGGCTACTTTCTGCCACTGGCCCTCTGACAGGTCGACGCCGCCGAGCCACTGCTGGCCCAGCTGTTGATCGAGGCCGACCGGCAGCTCGGCACCTACCCGCCCCAGCGCGGCACCCACAGCCACCGGGTCGTCGACCGACGCGAGGTCCCCGATGCCGACCGACTCCCGCAGCGTGAGCTCGATGCGGGCGAAGTCCTGGAAGCCGCCGGAGAGCCGCCGGCGCCACTCGGCGACGTCGAAGGACCGCATGTCGACGCCATCCACGGCGATACGGCCGGCAGTCGGCTCGTAGAAGCGGCACAGCAGCTTGACCAAGGTCGTCTTGCCGGCGCCGTTCTCGCCCACGAGGGCGACGGTCGACCCGGCCGGGAGGTGGAGGGTGACGTCGCGGAGGACCTCGGCGTCGCCGTAACGGAACGAGACACCGATCAGGTCGATGCCATGGCCGAGGTTGCCCGGCACCGGCGCCGGCGCGGCCGGCGTGGTGCGGGCGACGGCGTCGCGGGTGTGGTCCTCCAGCCAGAACAGGTGGCCGAGGACCCGCACGGCCGTGGCCGAGCGGGTGGCCACGTGCAGCACCTGGGCCACCTGGCCGTTGACCTGGCCGGCCAGGACCATCACCAGCAGGACGTCGCCCGCCGTGGCGTCGCCTCGACCGGCGCGGGCCACGGCCAGGCCCACGGCGGCGAGGTAGCCGGCGGCGAAAGGCAGCCAGCCCGCTGTCCGCAGGAGGCCGGATCGGAGCTGGGCCCGGGCGAGGGTGTCGGTCAGCTCGTCCCAGGCCCGACGCCGGCGGCCGTCCAGCTCGGCGCCGAGCCCGAAGACACGGACCTCCTTGGCCGGCGACGCCGTGGTGCACAGCCCGAACAGGTGCGACTCCAGCCGACCCTGCTCGGCGGTGGCCACGTTGGCGGCGTTGACGAGCCGCTCGGCCCGGGTCCCCGCCCAGAAGGACGGTAGGGCGAGGAGCGGGAGGAGGAGCAGGGCGGGGTGGACGCCGGCCAGCAGGACGCCGGTGATCGCCACCCGGCCGGCGAGGGCCAGGCCGTCGCCCAGCACGGGGAGGAAGCCCGAGATGTGGTTGGTCTGGGACTTGAGGAGGGCGATGCGGTCGGCGAACTCGGGCCGCTCGTAGTGCTCGATCCCGGGGCTGCCGCCGGCGGCCCGCATGATCCGGCACACCAGCTGTACCCCGCAGGCGAACTGCAGCCGAGCCAGGTACATGACCGACAGGATGGACGCGGTCGCCTGCACGGTCACCGTGGCGGCCAGGGCGACGGCCAGCACCGTCACGCCGGTCAGGTCGCCGTCCGTGGCGTCGTCGACGATGAGCTTGAGCCAGAGGCTCACGCTGACCGCGGCCGCACCGGCCGTGAAGGCGGTGGCGATCGCCAGGATGGTCAGGCGCAGGCCGGCGCCCCGTGCGAAGTCCCTCAAGACGCCGGCGATGCGGCGAGCGTCAGTCATGGAACCGGGCCGCCTGGAGCCGGAACATGCCGGCGTAGCGGCCGCCGGCGGCGAGGAGCTCGTCGTGACTGCCGTCCTCGACGACACAGCCGCCCTCCAGGACGACGATGCGGTCGGCGTGGCGGACGGTCGAGAAGCGGTGGGAGATGAGGATGGTGGTCAGCCCCCGGGTCAGGTCGAGGAAGTCCTCGAACAGGGCGGCCTCGGCCCGTACGTCGAGGTTGGCGGTCGGCTCGTCGAGGACCAGGATGCCGGCGCCGGCCTCGACCGCGAAGAGAGCCCGGGCCAGGGCGACCCGCTGCCATTGGCCCCCGGAGAGGTCGGCGCCCCCGGTGTACTGGCGGTTGAGTGGCGTGTCCCATCCGGCGGGGAGGCGGTGGATCAGGTCAGCGGCGCCCGCCTTGGTCGCCGCCGCCGAAAGTGCCCGATCGTCTCCGAGCAGGCCGACGCCGCCGAAGCCGACGTTGTCGGCCGCCGGCAGCTCGTAGCGCACGAAGTCCTGGAAGATGACGGCCAGCCGCCGGCGCCAGGCCGCCGGATCGAAGTGGTCGAGCGGCGTGCCGTCGACGCGGATGATGCCGCCCTGGGGCTCGTGCATACGGGCCAGCAGCTTGATCAGCGTCGTCTTGCCGGCGCCGTTGCCGCCGACGATGGCCAGCGACGTCCCGGCATGGATGGTCAGGTCGAGGTCGGTGAACACGTCCCGGGTGGTCCCCGGGTACGCGAAGCGGACGGCCTCGAAGCGGATCGCCTCCTCGGGTAGCCCGTCGGCCGCGTCCTGGCCGGCGCCGGGCGCGCCGATGGTGGCCTCGAGGCCGCGCAGCACCTCGAGGGCCTCGAGGCCGAAGTCGATCTGGTAGGCGTCGTCCTGGCGCAGGTCGAAGAGCAGCGCGAACAGTGCGACCGCAGCTTGCAGGGCCACGGCAAGGGACCGGGGGCTGGCGCCGGAGCGGGCCAGCACGGCGAAGGACCAGGCCACCGCCGGCGTGAGGGCCACGAGGAGCGCGGCGGCACGAAGCGACGCCCAGCGCAGTGGACGGAGGCGACCGGAGCTGACCATCTCCCACTCGCCCTTGAAGCGCTCCTCCAGCCAGTCCAGCACGCCGAAGATGCGTACCTCCTTGGCCGCCGGCGGCGTGTTGGCCAGCCCCGACGTGTACCGCGACGCCCGGCCCAAGGCGGCGTTGCCCCGTACCGCGGCCAGGCGGGTCCTGTTCCACCGGCGGACGTTGGCGTAGGCGACGAGGACGAGGGCGGTCAGCCCGAGGGCCACCGGCACCGACACCCGGGCCACCAGCCAGGCGGCGCCGGCGACCTGGAGGTACCGGCCCACGCGCGAGACGACCGCCACCGCCGCCCCGCCGGGTGAGGCGTCCCAGTACAGGTCGATCGTCCCGCCGGCCAGCTCCAGGCGGTCCAGGACGTCGGGATCCTCCAGCGGCGCGATGCTCAGCGACCGGTTGGCCACCTCCATGACCCGGCCCCGTACCATGCCGTCGACCCGCCGGGCGGCCCGGAAGGCCACCGCCGTCCGGAACGGGCCCATCAGCTGCTGGAGGAGGAGCAGGCCGGTGAGAGCGGCCAGTGGGCCGGCGACCGCGCCGTCGCCGGTGACCCGCCCTACGAGGACTCCGATGACGGCGATGATCCCCAGCGGCGCGCCGGCGATCGCCAGCTCGACCGCCACCAGGGGGACGAGCAGGCGGGGGCCGACGTGCTCCAGCAACCTCGCCGCCTCGCCGGCCTTCCCCACGCCCCGGAGCGTCGCACACCGGCGCCTTCGCTTTCCTGCGAATTGGCCGGGAGGCCGCTCCGCCTCCCGAGTGGGTCAGCCGGCGGTGACCTCGATCGCCGGCGATTCCCGGTCCGCGTAGACCACCGGACCCACGGAAGCACCGGCCACGAGCAGCCGCCCGGCCAGGTCGGCGAGGGCGATGCGCAGGGCCCCGTGCTGGCGGGCGGTGACGGCTTCGCCGAGGAACAGGCCGGTATCGGTGTCCGGGGTGAGGCAGGTGTCCCGGGAGTCCCGGCAGTTGTAGGCCCAGCGGAGCACCGTCGCGCCGGCGACGTAGACGGCCACCTTGTCGGTCAGGGGCACCTCACCACCGCCGGGCGGTGCGAAGGCGTCGTCCGGCTGGGCCAGCCGCAGGGCGATGTCAGCAGCCGGCAGGCGCTCGCTGTCGTAGCCACCTAGACATCCCACGGGCCGTACCTGTCAAGCCGCTTCTTCCATGCGGTGCGCCCAGGCGGTGTCCTCGTCGTAGAGAACGCCATGGCGGAAGCAGCCGTGCAGGATGCCGACGAGTCGGTTGGCCAGAGCTCGTAGGGCGCGGTGGTGCGTGTCGCCGGTGGCCCGCCGCTGGTCATAGAACGCCCGGGCGCCTGGGCTCGCGGTGAGGGCGGCGAAAGCCCACAGATAGCA
>DATLHA010000210.1:0-4165 GCA_035540095.1 Acidimicrobiales bacterium
TTGTTGTGCATGCGGGCCATGCGGGCCATCCACTCGTCGTGGCACAGGGCGGCCCGCACGCCGTTGACCTTGTTGGCCGCGATCTGCTCGCCCTGGCCGCTGCCGCCGATGACGACGCCGAAGTCGGCCAGGCCGTCGACCACGGCCCGGCCGGCGGCGGCGCAGAAGGGCGGGTAGTCGACGGATTCCTCGGAGTTGGTGCCCATGTCGAGCACCTCGTGGCCGGCGCCGGCCAGGTGGGCGGCGACGACGGTCTTCAGCCCGTAGCCGGCGTGGTCGGCGGCGAGAGCGATCCTCATCGCGGGTACACCGCCCACATCAGCAGCACGGCGACCACGGCGAAGGCGGCGGCGACCATGAGGTAGTCAGTGGATCGGCGGCGCTGCTGGCGGAACGGGTTGAAGCCCACACACGGGGATTCTTGTCGCAGGGGCTGGGTAGTCTCCAATCTGCTCGCTCGAGCGGCCGGCGTGCGGCCCTCCTCCTTGGTTCATCCGTGAGGGGAGCGCCAGTTGATCGCCTCTGTTCCGTCCGCAACCCTGCTGGGCGTCGACGGCACGCCGGTGTCCGTCGAGGTCCACGTGTCCAACGGCCTTCCCGGCTTCAACGTCGTCGGCCTGCCCGACGCCTCGTGCCGTGAATCTCGCGACCGGGTGCGGGCCGCTCTCCTGTCCAGCGGGCTGTCCTGGCCGCTCAAGCGGGTGACGGTCAACCTGGCGCCGTCGAGCGTCCGCAAGGGCGGGGCCGGGTTGGATCTGCCGATCGCCATCGGGCTGCTGGTCGCCTCCGGGGAGTTGGAGGCGGAGGCGATCGGCGGGTGCGCGTTCGTCGGCGAGCTGGGCCTCGACGGGTCCATCCGGCGGGTGCCGGGTGTGGTGCCGCTGGTGGCGGCGCTGGCAACCCGGGTCGTGGTCGTGCCACCCGGGTGCTTCGCCGAGGCCAGTGCCGTCGGGCGGCACAAGGTGCGGGTGGCGGGTGCCTTGGCGGAGCTGCTGGCGGCGTTGCGGGGCGAAGCGCCATGGCCTGACCCGCCGGCGCCGGCCCCGGTCCCGGCGCCGGCGGCGGAGCCCGACATGGCCGACGTACGGGGCCAGGCGGTGGGGCGCACGGCGGTGGAGGTGTCCGCCGCCGGCGGGCACCACCTCCTCCTGTCCGGTCCGCCCGGGGCAGGCAAGACGATGCTGGCCCGCCGGGTGCCGGGGTTGCTGCCTCCGCTGGATGGTGACGACGCCCTCACCGCCACCCGTATCCACTCGGCGGCCGCGGTGGCTCTGCCGCCGGGCGGCCTCATCGTGCGCCCGCCGTTCCGGGCGCCTCACCACGGGGCGTCGGCGGTGGCTCTGATCGGCGGCGGGACGGGGCACATGCGGCCCGGCGAGATCAGCCTCAGCCATGGCGGGGTCCTTTTCATGGACGAGATGTGCGAGTTCCCGGCCTCGGTCCTCGACGCCCTGCGCCAGCCATTGGAGGAGGGTGTGGTGCGGGTGTGCCGGGCCAGAGCCAGCGTGTCGTTTCCCGCCCGGTTCCTGCTGGTGGGCGCCACCAACCCCTGCCCCTGCGGCGAGGGCGGCCCGGGCCGGGCCTGCCGGTGCCCGCCGGCGGCACGGCAGCGGTACGGCCGCCGGCTTTCCGGCCCGCTGCTCGACCGGTTCGACCTGCGGGTCGTCGTGAGCCGGCCCGACGCCGCCTCGGTGCTGGCCGGGCCGGCGGGTGAACCGACCGCCGCCGTCGCCGCCCGGGTGGCCGCGGCCCGGGAGCTGGCCGCCGAGCGGGGCGTGCGGTGCAACGCCGAGCTGCCGGCGCCCCGGCTCGACTCGCTGGCGCCCTTGTCACCCGGAGCCGCCCGGTTGCTGGAGCACCGGTTGCGCTCGGGGCTGCTGAGCGCCCGGGGTGTGCACCGGATCAGGCGGGTGGCGCGCACGATCGCCGACCTCGGGGGGGCCGCCGGGCCCGTGGCCGAGGAGCACGTGTGCCTGGCCTTGAGCCTGCGGGCGGAGCTGGCCCCGGCCGAGGCGGCGGCATGAGCGGCCCGGGGGGTCGCTCCGACGAGCAGGTGCCAACGGAGGATGCGGCAGCTGCGACGGCCGGCGACGATCTGCCGCCGGAGGCGTGGGCGGCGGCGCTTGCCGGTCTGCCGGCGATGGGCCCCGGCCGGCTGCGGGCCGTCCTCGACACCTGGGCGCCCGAGGAGGCATGGGCGGTGGTGGCTGCCGGCGCCGGCTGCTCGCGGCCTTCGGTGGCCCTGGCGTGCCGCCCCGACCCGGCCGGCATCGCCGCGTTGTGGCGGGTGGCCGCCCGGCGGGTGGTGCCGGCGCAGGTGTGGGCGCGGCACTGCCAGGCCGGCGTCGCAGTGTGGCTGCGCGGCTCTCCTGAGTACCCGGCGGAGCTGCTGGTCGATGCCGAGGCGCCGGCCGTGGTGTTCTCCCGGGGGGACCCGGCGGCCCTGGAGGGCCGCCGGGCGGCCATCATCGGCACCCGCCGCTGCACCCGCTACGGGCGCGACGTGGCCTACGAGCTGGGTCGGGATCTGGCCACCGCCGGCGTGCGGATCGTGTCGGGGCTGGCGTTGGGCATCGACGGGGCGGCCCACCGGGGGGCACTGTCGGCCGAGGGGGCGCCGCCGGTCGCGGTCGTCGGCAGCGGGCTCGACGTGGTGTACCCGCCGGCGCACCGGTCGCTGTGGGAGCAGGTCGGCGGCGCCGGCCTCCTGGTGAGCGAGGCCCCGCTGGGGGCCCGACCGGAGCCGTGGCGGTTCCCGGTGCGCAACCGGGTCATCGCCGCCCTGGCCGAGGTGGTGGTCGTTGTCGAGTCGGCCGAGAAGGGCGGCTCCCGGCACACGGTCGAGGCGGCCATGGCCCGAGACCGCCAGGTGATGGCGGTGCCGGGGTCGGTCCGCAGCCCGGTCTCGGCCTACACCAACGGCCTCCTGGCCGACGGCTGCCATCCGGCCCGTGACGCGCTCGATGTGCTGGTCGCACTGGGGCTGTCGAGTGCACCGTCGGCGCCGGCCGACCTGCGGCCGGCGCCCGGCCCCGACGAGGCTCCGGTCCTGGATGCGCTGGGCTGGGAGCCGGCGACCTTCGACGAGCTGTGCGAGCGCGGCGGGCGGGCGCCGGGCCAGGTCAGCGTGGCCCTGGCCCGGCTCCAGGCCGGCGGCTGGGTGGTGGAGCGGGCCGGGTGGTGGGAGCGGGTCACCTGATGCGGGCCTGCGACCTGCCAACGTATGAGGATGGATTGGGAGCAGGAGGCGTTCGTGCGGTCGCTGTCCTCCCTGTCCGCCAATACCGTCGAGGCGTACCGGCGCGACGTGCGGGACTTCGTGGTTTGGGCCGAGCGGCTGGCGCTGGCGGGGCCGGCCGACGTCGACCGCCTCGTCCTGCGCCGCTACCTGGCCTACCTCGGCACCCGGCGGATGGCGAAGCGGTCGATCGCCCGCAAGGCTGCCGGCCTGCGCCGCTACTTCGGCTGGCTGACCCGCACCGGCGTGCTGGCGTCCGACCCGTCCAGCCGGTTGACCGCGCCGAGCGGGGAGGGCCGGCTTCCCCACGTCCTGAAAGCGGGCGAGCTCGACGTCTTGCTCGAAGAGCGGCCGTCAAGCACGGGCGAACCGGTCGACCTTCGAGACCAGGCCGTTCTCGAACTGCTCTACGGCAGCGGTCTACGGGTGGGAGAGCTGTGCGGGTTGCGGCCCGCCGATGTCGACCTGCGCCGTAGCCAGGTGCTGGTGTGGGGGAAGGGGTCCAAGCAGCGGCAGCTGCCGATGAGCGAGTCGTCGATGGAGGCCGTGCGGGCCTGGCTCGACGCCGGCCGGCCGGCGCTGGTGGCCGAAGAAACGCCGGCCGGCGCCCTGTTCCTCAACCGGCGCGGTCGCCGGCTGACACCACGCGACGTCCGGCGCATCCTCGACCGCCGAGCGGCCTCGCCCACCCATCCTCATGCCCTGCGCCACACCTTCGCCACCCACCTGCTCGACGGGGGAGCGGACCTGCGGGCGGTCCAGGAGCTCCTGGGCCACTCCGACTTGGCGACGACCCAGTTGTACACTCATGTCAGCAAGGAGCGGTTGCGCTCGGTCTACGACGCCACCCACCCCAGAGCGTAGGAGCCCGTGGAACCTCAATCGGACGCCATCACCAAGCTCTGGGACGACTTCAAGGCCACGGGC
>DATLHA010000211.1:0-6560 GCA_035540095.1 Acidimicrobiales bacterium
GCACCTCGATGTCGGCTCGTCGCATCCTGGGGGTGAAGCATCTCCCAAGGGTTGGGCTGTTCGCCCATTAAAGCGGTACGCGAGCTGGGTTTAGAACGTCGTGAGACAGTTCGGTCCCTATCCGTCACAGCCGTAGGAAACTTGAGGAAGGCTGTCCCTAGTACGAGAGGACCGGGACGGACGCAGCTCTCGTGTGCCAGTTGTCCTGCCAAGGGCACGGCTGGTTAGCGACCTGCGGGTGGGATAAGCGCTGAAAGCATCTAAGCGCGAAGCTCGTTCCTAGATGAGGTTTCCCACAGCACAAGCTGGTAAGGCCCGTGGCCAGATGACCACGTTGATAGGCCGGAGGTGTACGTACCGCAAGGTACTCAGCCGACCGGTACTAATCGGCCGAGGGCTTGGAGATTCTTCTAATTAAGTTGTTCGTGCTCGCTCTGAAAGGCTCAAGAAGAGCCCTAGATTTCCGGTGGCCTTAGCGGCGGAGTCACACCCGTTCCCATTCCGAACACGGAAGTTAAGCCTGCCAGCGCCGATGGTACTTGGGGGGCATCCCCCTGGGAGAGTAGGTCGCCGCCGGATTCTTTCGAGAAGGCCCCCACCTCGGTGGGGGCCTTCTGCGTGAGCGGCCCGGGAGGCCGCTCCGTCGACATCCATTACTGTCGCTCCGTGGCCCCTCCCCGACGCCAGCCGCCCGACGGAGGTTCCCGGCCGGGCCGGCGGTCCGGCCCCCAGAGCGCCGCCGGGCGCGCCGGCGGCAAGAAGAGCCCTGCGCCCGGAGAGGGATCGCGGAGCCCGCAAGGGCGCGATGGCTCCGGCCGGAGCGCGCCGGCGGCCGATCGGGACGGCGCCAGGCGAAGGGCGCCCGGGACGGGCGCCGAGGGGCGTCGAGGTGGGCGCACGCCAGACCAGACCATGCCCTCGACGTGGGGCAAGGTGGCAAGGGCCGGCGCCCGCACGGTCCGCCCTGCGCCCGACCGTGAGGACAAGCCGCCCGAGAAGCGGGACCGGGGCCGGCCGCCGGCCTGGGAACCGGAGAAGTGGACCGAAGAGCCGGCGTCCGAGCGCCGGCCGGCCCGCAAGAAGGCCGGCGCGCCGAGCCCAGCCGCTCCCTCCCCCCGCACCCGCAAGGTGCCCAAGGTCATCGCCCAGGAAGTGGCCGGCGCAGTCGAGCCGTCGATCGCTCCCAGGATCGAGCGGCGACTGAGCCAGGCGGCGGACGCCTTCGAGCGTGACCATCTGGCCGACGCCCTGCGCATCCTCAAGCCGCTCAGCAAGGAAGCTCCCACCGTGCCGGCCGTACGGGAGTTGACCGGCTTGGCGTATTACGGCAACGGGCAGTGGGCGCTGGCGGCCAAGGAACTCGAAGCGTTCCGTGCTCTGTCTTCCTCCGTGGAGCAGCACCCGGTCCTGGCCGACTGTTACCGAGCCCTGAGGCGCTACAAGGCGGTGGCCGACCTGTGGGACGAGCTGCGGGAGGCCTCGCCCGAGGCGGCTCTGGTGACCGAGGGCCGGATCGTGGCCGCCGGGGCGCTGGCCGACCAGGGTGACGTCAAAGGCGCCATCCAGCTGCTGGAACGCGGCCCGGTACGCCCCAAACGGGCCGCTGCTCTCCACCATGCTCGTCTTTGGTACGCCCTCGCAGACCTCTACGAGCGGGCCGGCGACGCCCCCAAGGCCCGGGAGCTGTTCCAGAGGGTCATGACGGTCGAGCCGGGCCTGGCCGACGCCGCTGAGCGCCTCTCCGCCCTCGGCTAGGACGCGCTTGGGCCCAGCGGCCAATTTGTCACACCCCGTCGGTAGAGTTCCTGCTGGCGCTTCCCCCTCGCCTGCGTACAGCGAACGAAGGGGAAATGTCATGACCAACGTGGTGGTGCTGCTGGGCAAGCTGGCCCGCCCACCGGAGACCCGGGAGCTGCCGTCGGGTGACCGCCTGGTCGCCTACGAGGTCACGGTGGAACGGCCGAACGAGCGGGCCGAGACCGTGCCGGTCGTCTGGTTCGCGGCGCCGGCCAGCGCCGCCGACCACGATGTCGACGAGAGGATGCTGGTGGTGGGCCGGGTCCGCCGGCGCTTCTTCCGCACCGGCGCCGGCACCCAGAGCCGCACCGAGGTGGTGGCCGAGGCGGTCGTCAACGCTCGGCACGCCAAGCGGGCGGCGGCCGCCCTGGAGCGGGCGCAGGGTCGCCTCGCCGAAGCACTGGCGTGAGCGGTCAGTCGCCGAGGCGGCGGAAGACCATGCCCGTGCGGGGCTTGGGATGGAAGAAGGTGGTCTTGGTGGGCATCCGGCGGCCGGCGAGCGCGGTGCGGGCGATCTCGTGCACGTCCACCGGGCGCAGCAGCACGCCCGCCGAGGCCTTGCCCGAGCTCACCTGGGCCAGCACGGCGTCGAGGGAGTGCTCGAAGCCCAGGGTGTGGGGCGGCAGCGTCGCCAGGGCGGCGTCGAGCAGGGCGGCGTCGGGCGGTGTGCCATCGGCCCCGCCGGTGGCGCCGGCGCTCGGACGGGGTACCAGCAGCCAGGCCTGGTCTCCCCCCGCCAGCAGGCCGAGGGCGCCGGCATCGGCCATACGGTCGGGCAGGGTCGACGGAGGCCCGGAGTCGGCCACCGGCTCGAAGAAGGGGTCCAGGGCGGCCAGGAGGTCGAAGCCCGGCGGCAGGTCGGTGACGAGGCGGTGGATGGGTCGCACCCCGGCTTGGCTGTCGGCCAACTCACACACCAGGGCCAGGAGCAGGTCCTCGTCGCCGCCGGCTCGGCCGCGGGCGGCGCGGACCTCGTCACGGTGGACCAGGGCCACGGAGTACCGGTGGTGGCCGTCGGCGATCACCACCGGCGCCGAGCCGACTGCGGCCGTCACCGCCTCCACCACACCGGGCCGGCTCAGGCGCCAGAGGCGGTGGTGCACCCCCTCCTCGTCGGTGCAGCGGGCCACCGGAGCGCCGGGTGCCGCGGTGCTGCACAGCTCGGACAAGCCCTGGGCCATGGACAGCCCCCACACCGGCGACAGGTCGGCCCGGCAGGCGCGCCGGAGGCGAAGCCGGTCGTCGCGCACCTTGGACTGGGTCTCCTCATGGGGCAGCACGTCGCCCTCGCCGGGGGCGACCAGCTCGAGAGCGCCCAGCACGCCCACGATCTGGCGGCTGTTGCCGTCGACGTCGTGGTAGCCCATCCGGTAGGCGTAGAAGCCGGGCTCGGGGTCGGTCCGCAGCACGCCGGCGGCAAGCCACTCGTCGAGGAGGGCGCCGGCCACCGCGTACCGGTCGCGGCCGCCGCCGGCGTCACGCGGGATGTCGATGCGGACGACGTTGTGTGGGCTCCGGCCCTCCAGTGCCGACTGCTCCTCTGGCCCGATGACGTCGTAGGGCGGGGCGACCACATCGTCGAGGTCGACGCGGTCGAGGTCGTAGCGGACGCCGGCGAAGGGCTCGAATCGGGGCACGGCCCCTGCCTAGCAGAGCGGCGTCACCAGGTCGGATCCGGCGCCGGCTCCAAGCGCGAGACCCGCGACGGGCGGAGGCGTTCGCGGAGGAAGAAGGCCACGAGGGCACCGAAGACGAACCCGCCGACATGGGCCACCCACGCCACGCCCTCGTTGGGGTTGGTGAAGAACTGGGTCACGAACCAGATCCCGAGCAGCCATTTCGCCGGGATGTCCCGGAACAGGACGATCACGAAAAGGATGATCAGCGACCGGATCCTCACGCTGGGGAACAGCACGAGGTAGGCGCCCATCACCCCGGCGATGGCGCCCGACGCTCCCACGACCGGGACGGTGCTGTCGGGTTGCACGAGGATGTGGGCCGCCGAGGCGGCCAGGCCGGCGAGGAGGTAGAAGCCGATGTAGCCGCCGATGCCCATACGGTCCTCGATGTTGTTGCCGAAGATCCACAGAAAGAGCATGTTGCCGGCGATGTGCAGCAGGCTGCCGTGGAGGAACATCGAGTACAGCAACGCCAGCCAGACCGACTTGTTCGGGAAGACCTCTTCGTCGCCGGGCGCCGGGTTGCGCTGGCACGCACTCTCATCGTCGAACTGAAGGGTCCGGACGACCTCCTGCTCCGTCAGGGGCCGGCCCTGGACCACCTCACAGGGGATGGCCGCCACCTCGTAGGAGAACCGGGCCTGGCTGGTCGTCTCGTCGAAGGGGCGCTGGACGAAGAAGTACACGCCCACGTTGATGGCGATGAGGATCAGGGTGATCACCGGGAAACGCCGAGTGGGGTTGTAGTCCTTGAGCGGGATCACCGGGTGGAGCTTAGGTCCGGCCTTCGTCCGCCCCGCGACCACCCCGGGTAGGCTCGTCGCCATGGCCAGCGATGACCTCTTCAAGCGCTACCTGGAAATCGGCGCGTCGATGCTGGGCATGAGCCGGGAACGGGCGGAGAGCATCGTGCGGGATCTGGTGGCCTCGGGCGAGGTGGCCAAGAGCCAGGCGACCAAGGCGGCGGACTGGTTGGTCGAGCGGGGCAGGACGGGCTCGGAGGAGATCGCCGAGCTCATTCGGGGGGAGATCCGCCAGCAGATCGCCGCCCTGGGGCTGGCCACCAAGGACGACCTCGCCCGCCTGCAGGCCCAGGTCGAGCAGCTGCAGGGCGCGGCCACGCCGCCGGCAGAGGCGGCGCCCAAGCGCAGCGCCAAGGCGGCCAAGGCGCCGGCTCCGGCCGGCGTGGAAACCAGGAAGGCGGCGGCTGCGGCGGCCAGGAAGTCCGCCGGCACCACGGCCACGAAGGCGGCCACCAAGGCACCGGTCCCGGCCACCGAAGCCGCCGGCGCCACCCGGGCCACTCCGCGCAAGCGCTCTGGCGGCGCCGCCCCGCCGGCCGGCGGAGCCGACCCCGCGAAGGGCTGAGGCCCTGCGCCGGCGCCTCGACACGGAGCTGGTGCGCCGGGGACTGGTCTCCAGCCGGGATCGGGCGCAGGCCGAGATCAGCGCGGGCCGGGTGATGGTGCGGGGCGTGCCCGCCACCAAGGCGGCCCGCATGGTCGATGCCGACGACCCCGTCGCCCTGCAGGGGCCGGGGCCCCGGTTCGTCAGCCGGGGGGGCGACAAGCTCGACGCCGCCCTCGACCGGTTCGGGATCGAAGTCGCCGGCCGTGCGGCCCTCGACGCCGGCGCCTCCACCGGCGGGTTCACCGACTGCCTCTTGCAGCGGGGGGCCGCCCACGTGGTGGCCGTCGACGTGGGCCGCGGCCAACTGGACCTGCGCCTGCGCGACGACGAGCGGGTCACGGTCCGTGAACGGACCAACGTCCGCCACCTGGTGCCGGCCGATGCCGGCGGCCCGTTCGAGCTGATCGTCGCCGACCTGGCGTTCATCTCCCTGCGCACGGTCGCGCCGGCGCTTCTCGGCTTGGCCGCCCCCGGCGCCGACCTCGTCCTGCTGGTGAAGCCCCAGTTCGAGGCCGGCCGGGTGGAGGCCAGCCGCGAGCGCGGCGTCATCAGAGACCCGCTGGTCTGGCGGCAGGCCCTCGATGGCGTGGTTGCCACCTTCGCCGCAGGTGGGGCGGCCATCATGGGGCTCATGGTGTCGCCGCTGCTCGGCGCCGAGGGCAACGTGGAGTTCCTGGCCCATCTCGTGGCCGGCGCCCCACCGACCGCCGATCCGGTGGCCCTTGTCGCCGGCGCCCTCGACGCTGCCACCGCCCACAGGGACGCCTGACCGTGGTCACCGTCGGCCTCATCGTCCACGAGCAGCGCCCCGAGGCGGCCCACCTGGCTCGCCAGGCCGCCCGGTGGCTGACCATGCGCGGCCACCGCGTCCGCCTGCCCAAGGCCGACGCCGAGAACGTCGACCTGCCCGAGTTCGGCTGCCTGCCCGAGGAGCTGGGCCAGGGGCTGGACCTGGCGGTCACCCTCGGCGGCGACGGCACCATCCTGCGGGCGGTCAACCTGGTCAGCCGGGCCGGCGTGCCCCTGCTGGGCGTGAACCTGGGCCGGCTCGGGTACCTGGCCGACCTGGAGCCCGACAACCTGACGGACGCCCTGGAGAAGGTGATCGCCGGCGACTACCGCCTGGAGGAGCGGATGATGCTCTCGGTCTTCGTCCAGAAGGCGGGGGAGCCGCCCATCCTGCCGGCCCTGGATGGCGACATGTGGGCCCTCAACGAGGTGGTGGTCGAGCGGCCCGCCGCCGGCCACACCGTCCACGTCGCCGTCGAGGTCGAGGACCGGTTCTGGACCACCTATGCGGCCGACGGCCTGATCGTCGCCACCCCTACCGGCTCGACCGCCTACTCCTTCTCCGCCGGCGGTCCCATCGTGTCGCCCAACGTCCGGGCCCTGATCATGACGCCGGTGTCGGCCCACATGCCTTTCGACCGCAGCCTCATCGTCGATGCCGGCGACGCGGTGCGCATCGAGGTGACCGACCGGCCGGCGGCGGTGGTCATCGACGGCCGAGAGGTCGGGACGCTCGAGCGGGGCGACGCCATCATCTGCACCGAGGCCCCGGGCTCGGCCCGCTTCGTGTCCCTCGGCCGCCGTGACTTCTACGGCATCCTCAAGGCCAAGTTCGGCGTGGCCGACCGCTGATGCTGGCCGAGCTGCACGTGCGTGACCTCGGCG
>DATLHA010000212.1:0-9015 GCA_035540095.1 Acidimicrobiales bacterium
GTCGGGCCGCTCGTCGCGGAAGCGGACCTCGAGCCCCTTGTTCAGGAAGGCGTAGATCTGGAGCCGCTCGAGGATGGTGGTGGCCCGGAACTCGGTGCCCTCGGAGTTGAAGATGGCGGGATCGGGCCAGAAGGTGACGCAGGTGCCGGTGCGGCCGCGGGGCGCCTTGCCGATCACTTCCAGCTTGCCCTGGGGCTTGCCGCCGTCGAGGAAGACGAGGCGGTGCCGCTTCCCCTCGCGGTCGACCTCCAGCTCGAGGCGGGTGGACAGGGCGTTGACCACCGACACGCCCACGCCGTGGAGGCCACCGGAGACCTTGTAGCCCTCACCGCCGAACTTGCCGCCGGCGTGGAGCACGGTGAGCACGACCTCGGCCGCCGACTTGCCCCGGGATCCGGGGTGGGGATCGACCGGGATGCCGCGGCCGTCGTCGACCACGCGGCAGCCGCCGTCGGCGAGGAGCGTGACCTCGATGCGGGTGGCGTAGCCGGCCATGGCCTCGTCGACGGAGTTGTCGACGACCTCCCACACCAGGTGGTGGAGACCGAGGAGGCCGGTGGAGCCGATGTACATGCCCGGTCGCTTGCGGACCGGGTCGAGCCCCTCCAGGACCTGGATGTCTTTGGCCCCGTATGAGGGAATGTCAACCGCCACGCGCGGCCTTTCTCTGCGACGTCATGTGCGAGTCGACCGGGGAGGTCGAGAAGGGCTTCTCAGGCGACAAAACCGCTGGTCATCGCCCTGATTGCCACTGTGAGATCCTACCAGAGAGGGGTCTTATCCGGGGCGGATGCGGACGGCGATGGCGGTGACGGTGCCGGCGCCGAGCGCCTCGTCCAGCCGGCGCAACAGGTCGGCCTCCAGCCAGCGGAGCTGGGCGCCCCACGCCGGCTCGTCGGCGGCGATGGCGAGGGTGCCGCCCCGCAGCGACAGGGGCCGGCAGTGGGCGGCCAGCGACTCGCCGACGACCTCGGGCCAGCGTTGGAGCAGGTCGACGAGGGCGGGCCCGCCGGCCCCGCCGAGGTTGCGGGCCACGGCGTCCAGTGAGGCGGCGATTCGGCGCGGCGGGGGGCCGCCCGGCTCGGGTAGCGGCCTCCAGGTCATGCGACGGACAGCCGCCCGCCGGTGACGGTCACCAGCTGCTCGGGCTCGGCGCCGGCGGGCAGGGGGCCGGCGGTGGTGAGCACGGCCTGGCCGGGCGGGAGGTGGTGGAGCAGGTTGTCGGTGCGGTCGGGGTCGAGCTCGGAGAACACGTCGTCGAGGAGGAGGATCGGCACGTCGTCGAGGGTGTCGGCCACCAGGCGGTGAGCGGCGAGACGCAAGGCGAGGGCCACCGACCGCTGCTCGCCCTGGGACGCATGGGTGCGGGCGGGCATGGCGTTGATGCGCAAGGTCAGGTCGTCGCGGTGGGGGCCCACCAGGCAGACGCCCCGTCGGAGCTCGTCGTTGCGGGCTTCGGCCAGTGCCGCGGCCAGACCTGTTGCCCGCCACGGGGCGTCGTAGCCGGCCGTCGCCACGCCACGGGTGGGTGACAGGTCGGCGTAGGCCTTGGCCAGCGCCGGCTCCAGGTCGGCGACGAGCGCGGCCCGGGCGTCGGCCAGGGCCTCGCCGGCGGCGACCAGCTTGGAATCCCACACGTCGAGGGTGGTGGCGATGTCGGGGGTGAGCCGGCCCCCCGACTGGCGCAGGAGGGCGGTGCGCTGGCGGAGGATGCGGTCGAGGTCGCGGCGGGTGGCCTCGTGCTTGGGCGACAGGGCGACGAGCGTGTCGTCCAGGTACCGCCGTCGGGCGGAGGGGCCGCCCTTGACCAGTTCGAGGTCGTCAGGGGCGAACACGCTGACCCGCAGGGCGTCGAGCAGGTCGGACGACCGGCGCAGCCGCTGCTTGTTGACCGCCACCCTCCCCCGGCCTCCGGGCGCGATCTCCGCCTCGACCAGGAGCTGGCGGCCGTTGCGCTCGCCCTCGCCGCGGACCACGGCCTGGGTGGCGCCGTCGCGCACCAAAGCCTCGCTGGGTACGCCCCGGAACGACGCCAGCGTGGCCAGGTAGCCGGCGGCCTCGAGCAGGCTGGTCTTGCCCTCCCCGTTGTCCCCTCGCACCACGGTGAGGCCGGCGGGCAGGCTCAGGTCAGCGGACTCGTAGTTACGGAAGTCGTGGAGCCAGAGATGGGTCAGCCGCACGGGTCATGAGACCCGTACCGGCATGAGCAGGTACAGGAAGTCGGTGCCCTCGGTGGCCCGCAGGGTGGCGGGCTTGAGCGCGTCCAGGGTCTCCAGGACGACTTCGTCGCCAGGGGTGGCTTCGACGCCGTCGATGAGGAACTCGGGATTGAAGGCCACCACCATCTCGCTGCCCTCGTACTTGGCGTCGAGATCCTCCCGGGCCTGGCCCACGTCGTGGGTGACGGCGGTGAGCTCGAGGCCGTCGGGGCGCAGCGCCATGCGGATGGGCGTGGCCTCGCGGGCGAGCAGCTTGACCCGGCGCACGGCGTCGAGCAGCGGCTCCTTCCCCACGGTCAGCCGGTTGGGATAGCCCGAGGGAACGAGCTGGCGGTAGTTCGGGAACTCCCCCTCGATGAGCCGGGTGGTGACCCGCACCGAGGACACTTCGAAGCTGGCCTGGTCGTGGCCCAGGCGCAGGGTGACCTGCTCGGCGTGCTGGAGGACGCGCTGCAGCTCCCCCAGGGCCCGGGCCGGGACCAGCACGTGCTGGCCCTCGGCCAGCAGGGTGGTGCCCGGCAGGTCGCGCATGGCCAGGCGGTAGGAGTCGGTGGCGACCAACCGGAGCCCGGCGGGCTCGGCGGTCATCAGCACGCCGGCGAGGATGGGCCGGGCATCGTCCTTGCTGGCCGCCCGCACCACCTGGCTCAGCGCGGCGGCAAGGGCCGCCGAATCGAGGGTGACGGCGTCTCCCGCCGGCTCGGGCAGGCGCAGGAACTCCTCGGCCGGCAGCACCCGCACGGTGAACTGCGAGCGGCCGGCGGCGATCTGGGCCTCGCCGCCCTCCAGGGCGAAGGTGACGGCGCCGGGCTCCAGGGCCCGGACGATGTCGGTGCCCAGGCGGGCGGGGATGACACAGACGCCGTCGTCGATGCCCGACACCGCCGCCTCGACCTGCACGGTCAGGTCGAGGTCGGAGCCGGCCAGGTGCAACACGTCTCCCCTCACCTCGATGCGGACACCGGAGAGGGCAGGAAGGGCGCCGCCCCGCGTGGCTGCGGCCCGGGCCGCAGTGGCCAGGGCCTCGAGGAGGACGTCACGCTCGGCTCGGAACTTCACTGGTGCACAGCCCTTCTTTCTCTCTTTGGAGATCTCAATAGAAGAGGGAGCAGTAGGGGGTGTGGATTGTGGAGAAGTGGGTAGAAGCGCTGGTCGGACCGACCGGCGGAATCCCCAGTTCTCCCCATGCTCCCACAGGGGTGTGACAGCGGGCGGGCGCGCTGTGGGTAGACGAGCACCTCACCCACCGGCGCGTCCACCGGACGCCAACAGGCGTCGCCACCCTTCACGTGCCCGTCTTCAGCCGGGTCATGAGCTCGGTGACCTGGTCGTAGATCGTCCGCCGCTCGGCCATGAGCTTGGAGATCTTGGTCACCGCGTGCATGACCGTGGTGTGGTCGCGGTCGCCGAACTCCCGCCCGATGGCCGGGTAGGAGAAGTCGGTCATCTCCCGCAGGACGTACATGGCGATCTGGCGGGCGGTGACCAGCGGCCGGCTCCGGCTCTTGCCCCGCAGGTCGTCGATGCTCAGGCCGAACATCTCCGCGGTGGCCTCGAGGATGAGCTTGGGGGTGATGGGCCGGGGGGCGTTGGCGGTGATGAGGTCGCCCAGGACCTTCTCGGCCACGGGAAGGGTCAGGGCCATCTGGGTGATGCTGGAGTAGGCCAGGACCCGGTGCAGGGCACCCTCCAGCTCGCGGATGTTGTTGGTGATGTTGTTGGCGATGTAGGCCAGCACGTCGTCAGGGGCCCCGACGGGCTCCCGCTCGGCCTTCTTGCGCAGGATGGCCAGGCGGGTCTCGACATCCGGTGGCTGGACGTCGGTGAGGAGGCCGGACACGAACCGGCTGCGGAGCCGGTCCTCCAGGATGGCCATCTCCTTGGGCGGCCGGTCGGAGGACAGGATGATCTGGCGGCCGGCGCTGTGGAGGGTCTCGAAGGTGTGGAAGAACTCCTCCTGGAAGCGCTCCTTGTGCTGGATAAGCTGGACGTCGTCGACGAGAAGCACGTCGCAGCCCCGGTAGCGCATCTTGAACGAGGACTGGGCGTTGGTGCGGATGGCGTCGATGAAGTCGTTCAGGAAGTGCTCGGTCGACACGTAGCGCACGACGAGGTCGGGAAGGTGCTGGCGCACGTAATGACCGATGGCGTGCAGCAGGTGGGTCTTGCCCAAGCCGGTGTCGCCGTAGATGAACAGCGGGTTGTAGGAGTGCGCCGGCTGCTCGGCCACGGCCAGGGCGGCGGCGTGGGCGAAGCGGTTGGACTCGCCGATGACGAAGTTCTCGAACGTGTAGGCCGGGTTGAGCCCCACCTCGAACATGGCGCTCCCGTTGGTCTCGGTCGGCCGGGCCCCCATGCCCGTGCGCAGAGGTGGGCCGTCGAAGTCGAGCTGGGGGCGGGGGTCGACCTCGTCGTCGGCGCCGGCGGGATCGGTGCGGACCTCGAGCACGACCTCGTGGGGCTCGCCGGCCACATCGCTGACCACGTCGGTCACCAGCTCCAGGTACCGGGCCTCGATGCGCTCCTTGGCCAATGGGCTGGGCACGGTGAGAAACAGGCGGTGGTCGATGAGGGCCTGCGGTCGGGCCGAGGCCAACCAGGTGTTCCAAATGCTGTCGGGCACCTCGTTGCGCAGGACACCAACGCAGGCACCCCACAGGTGTTCCGCCCCTGCCACTCCGGAACCTCCCCTGTCGTGAGTCCACAACGTTGCCCACAGATGTGGAAAACGGGCGGACGGCATCGTGATCCGTGGTTTGCAGAGCCAGGGAAGTGCGAAGGCCCCCTCCCGGGCTGGCCCGGGCGCCCGCAGAACGTAGCACCGGCGGGGCGGCCCGAAAAAGGGCGTTCTCGGTCGGTTGGCGTCCGACGCCGCCGGCGCGTTGGCGGTCGGTGCCCGGGGGGCTCTACCCTGGGTTTCGCCCGTCCGGCGCCGGTCGTCGACGCGCGTCATCGCCGGGAACACACACTTTTTCGAGAAACACGGTTGCCGGGGAGCACAGTTGCCGGGGAGGCCACAGGGTGAAGCGCACATTCCAGCCGAACGTCAAGAAGCGGGCCAAACGCCACGGCTTCCGCCACCGCATGTCGACCAAGGCAGGCCGGGCCATCCTGTCGGCCCGTCGTCGCAAGGGCCGCCACAGCCTGTCGGCCTGATCTGGTCCGTCCGTGACCGGGCCACCTTCGAGGCCCTGCGTCGGCAGGGGCGGCGCGTGAGACGGGGGCCGATCACGGTAACGTGGCTGGCGGGTGACCCCGCCGAACCGCCGAGGGTCGCCTACGCCATCGGCCGTCGGGCCGGCGGCGCAGTGGTGCGCAACCGGATTCGGCGTCGTTTGCGAGCGATCACCCGTGAGGTGGGAGCCCAGCTTCGCCCGGGCGCCTATCTGATCGGCGCCAACGCGGCGGCGGCGTCCCTGTCCTATGGAGATTTGAGAGCAACGGTATGCCAAGCGCTCGGCGCACTGCACCGCCAATGACCAGGTTCTCAGCACGTTACGTGACTGCGAGAGCACTCTGCGTGCCGATTCGCCTGTACCAGGCCGTCCGGGCCGGGCGTCCATCGCCCTGCCGGTACTGGCCGACGTGCTCGACGTACGCCCTCGAAGCCTTGGAGGTCCATGGGGCGCGGCGGGGAGGGGTGTTGACGGCGCGGCGGCTGCTGCGGTGCCACCCGTGGTCGTCGCGGTCGGGCGTCGACCTGGTGCCGGCGCCGGCGCCGAGAGCGTCAGCGTGAGGTACCCCGTGCTCGCCTTCTGGATCCTCGACCCCATCTACGGGGCCATGGGCTCCGTGCTGGCGTTCTTCTACTCCGTCATCGCCTCCTACGGCGTGGCCATCGCCCTGCTGACCGTCACCGTGCGGATCTTCCTGATCCCCCTGACCACCAAGCAGGTCAAGTCCCAGCAGGCGATGCAGCGCATCCAGCCCGAGCTCAAGCGGCTGCAGGCCAAGTACAAGAACGACCGCCAGAAGCTCAACGAAGAGATGATGAAGTTCTACAAGGAGAACAAGGTGAACCCGCTGGCCGGGTGCCTTCCCATCCTCCTGCAGGCGCCGCTCTTCATCGTCCTGTACCGGCTGATCCTCGACCTGAGCGACGAGGGCGGCCCCAAGCACGTGCCGTCGAGCAGCACGCTGTACACGTCGCTGGTCGAGTCGGGCGGGGCGATGGTGTCGTGGGGTTTCGACCTGGCCAGGTCGGCGGGTTCGGTCAGCGGCTTCGGCAACGCCTTTCCGTACTACGTGCTGGTCGCCCTGACCGTGGCCACGGGGTACTTCCAGCAGCGCCAGATGACATCACGGATGCCGAAGGACGGCATCAACCAACAGATGCAGATGGTGGCCAAGGTCTTCCCGATCATCATCGGCTTCGTGTCGCTCTCCGTGCCTGCCGGCGTGGTCGTCTACTTCATCGTCTCCAACATCTGGCAGATCGGCCAGCAGGCGGTAACGTTCAAGGCGTTCCCGCCGCCCCACCTTGCCGCCGGCGCCGACAAGGGGACGGACAAGGGCGACAAGAAGTCCGACAAGAAGGTGGACAAGGTCGACAAGAGCGGGCCCAAGCCGAGCCGGACCACGGGCCGGACCACTCCGGCCAAAGGCCGGGCCGGCGGGGGCACGAACAGCACCAAGGCCGGTGGCGGAGCCAAGAACAAGAAGCAGCCGCCGAAGCAGTCCGGTCGGGCCCAGCCCAAGGCCAACCGTCCTCCCCCGTCGCCCCGGCCCAAAGGTCTGCCCCCCCGGGGCAAGGGTGGCCCCGGGGGCACCAACCCGAACGCCAACGGCAACGGGACGTCGGCCAAGAATTCGCGTAGGAAGGAAGAGTAGGCGTGGAGTGGGTCGAGGTGACGGCGAAGACCATCGAAGAGGCCAAGGACGAGGCACTTGACCGGCTGGGCGTCGACGAGAAAGAGGCCGAGTTCGAGATTCTCGAGGAGCCGAAGGCCGGGCTGTTCGGTCGCCTGCGCTCGGAGGCTCGGGTGCGGGCTCGGGTGGCGCCCACGGCAGTCCGGCCCAAGGTGGAGCGGGGGACGCGGCGGCGAGGTCGCAAGGATCGGGCAGAGGACAACGGGCCGTCCAGGGCCACGGAACCGTCTGCGGCGACGGAACCGTCTGCGGCGACGGAACCGTCTGGCGGTGAAGGCGCCGGCGGCGGGAGGCGATCGGCCAACGGCGGCTCCCGTGCCCGGAATGACAAGCGAAGCAAGCCCGCCACGGACAAGGGAGAAGCCATGTACGACGCACAGGAGCCGGCGGGGGATGCCGGCGAGGTGGGCGAGGAGTTCCTCGACGGCCTGATCTCGGCCTTCGGCGTGCAGGGCTCGGTGTCTCGAACCCTGCTCGATGAGGGGGACACACTGGAGTTGGCCGTTGAAGGCGATGACGTCGGCATGCTCATCGGTCCCCGAGGAGCCACGCTTTCGGCCATCCAGGAGCTGACCCGCACCGTCGCCCAGCGCAAGGCGGGGGAGGGTCAGCCCCGGATCGTCGTCGACGTGTCCGGTTACCGGAAGGACCGCCGGGAGGCTTTGGAGCGCTTCACCCGAGAGGTGGCGGCCCAGGTGGTGGCCACCGGTGTCGTCCGGGTCCTCGAGCCCATGCCTCCGGCCGACCGCAAGGTGGTGCACGACACCGTGAACACCATCGACGGGGCATCGACGTCCTCGGAGGGGGAGGAGCCCCGCCGGCGGGTGGTCATCCAGCCCGACGGTCACTGATCCGGCGGTGAAAGGGCACCGGGACGCCCTGGTTCCGGTGCTGGAGGATGCGCGCCGCCTCGGGTTCCTGGGCCCGGGCCCGGTGGAGCTGCACCTGGACCACGCCGGCGGCTTCGCCGCCGCGGTGGAGGGGCAGGCCGGCGCGGGCTGGTCTCCCGGCCGGGCGGCCGACCTCGGCAGTGGTGCCGGGCTCCCCGGGCTGCCCCTCGCCCTGCGCTACCCGTGGACGGAGTGGGTGCTGGTCGAGGTGTCGGTACGGCGGGCGGCGTTCCTGCGTTCCTGCGTCGAGAAGCTGGCTCTGGGCGAGCGGCTGACCGTGGTGGAGGAGCGGGCCGAGGTGGTTGGCCGGGCGCCGGCGTACCGGGGCCGGTTCGACCTCGTCGTGGCTCGAAGTTTCGGCCCACCGGCGGTCTTCGCCGAGTGTGCCGCTCCCCTCCTGCGACCTGGCGGTTGGGCGGTGGTCAGCGAGCCCCCCGGCGGGGCTCCGGCCCGGTGGCCCGCACCCGGGTTGGCCCCGCTGGGGATGGTGCCCGGCCCGGCGGTGACCGCGGGCGGGGCGGCCTACCAGGTCCTGCGTCAACACGATGCCTGCCCCGAGCGCTTTCCCCGCCGGACGGGGATTCCCGGGAAACGACCGCTCTTCGGTCCGTGAAGCGGCGGGCTCTGCCTCCCGGAGAAAGATTCAACCCTAAAGGCAATGTTCCACGTGAAACAGAGCTTGACCCTTGCTGCGGACGTGCGAGAATGCGTCGATGGAGGACGAGCGCAGTGACGGCGGCTCTAGCTGGTCCCCGGTCGGGCAGCTGGCCGCAGACCGGCCGTCGTTTCACGAGGCGTCGACGGACGACGCCGCTCCCGCCGACCGCCTGGCCGCCACGGAGGACGCCGCTCCCCCCCGGGCACCGGTCGACGACGGCGGGATTCGGGCCGAGGATCCGCCCGCGGCTCCGTTCGACCTTGCCGCCTTCAGCTCCGCCGAGGTGGTGAGCGCCGACCCTGCCACTGAAGCCCGGACCCCAGCCCACCCGCCTCAGGCCGAGGCGGGTGGGCTGGGGTCCGGGCTTCAGTGGCAGGGT
>DATLHA010000213.1:0-4072 GCA_035540095.1 Acidimicrobiales bacterium
GAAGCGGTTCCAGGCGTCGGTGGTCGAAGACGCCCGCGACCGCGGCCTGTCACGGGGCCGCTGGAGCAGGTGGATGCTGGCCGTCCTGGGCGCGACCGCCCTGGTGCCGGCGGCGCTCGCCGCCCTGGCGCTGGTGACCGTGCCGCCCGAGGAGGGCGCCGAGGAGGAGAACCCCGTCGGGGCCTTCATCGGCGCCACCGCCATCGCCTGGTTCCCACTGATGGCCCTGCCCCGCAAGCTCCGCGCCGAGCGGGAGACGCCGGCGGGACGGGAGGCGGCGGCCAAGTGGCTCGGCCTCAGGGAGCACCTCGATGCCACCGGCGGCTTCGCCAGCGCCCCGCCGGCTGCGGTCGCCATCTGGGACCGGTTCCTGTCCTACGGGGCCGCCCTCGGCGTGGCCGGCGCCGCAGTCCGGGCCCTCCCGCTCGGCAGCGAGTCCGACACCGAGGCATGGACCGCCCACGGCGGGCACTGGCGGGTTGTCCACATCGACTACCCCAAGCGCCTGCCGCCCGGCTGGGGGAAGCCGCCCCTGCTGGCCACCGCCATCGGGCTGGCCGGTCTGCTCGGCGGCCTGTTCGTCGCCCGCATCTTCTTCCCCCTGATGGCCGACCTCGTCGGCGACGTCCTCGACTCGACGCACGACGAGGGGTTCAACCCCCTCAACCTCATCGCCATCGGGATCCTGGCCATTCCCACCACCGTCACCGCCATCCTGATCGGTCGCTCCGCATTCATGCTCGGCGCCGCGGTGCCCGACCTGTTCGTCACCCGGGAGCTCAACGGCGTCGTCCTTCGCATCCGCCGGCACGAGAAGGTCTCCTACCTCGCCGTCGACGAGGGTTCCGGCACCAAGGTCCGGGCATGGGTCGTGGCGCCGGCCATGCTCGACGCCGCCGGACTGGACCAGGGCCGGCCGGTCTCGGCGACGGTCACTCCCCGTCTGGGATACGTGTCCAGGTTGTCCCGAATCCCAGACGCAGATCAGTCCCCCTGATGTATCTTTGCCCTCGCACTCCACCGGGGCAGGGGCAATGGCGCCTCCTTACGACCTTGAAGTCCGCAGCCAAATCTTCGACGAGGAAGCGCCCCGGGTTCCCAGCCAGCGTTCGAAACCCCAGCGCCGAGGTGACGCGTGCCTATCAGCCCCATTCGAGAGTTAGACGCCTGCGGCATCGGCTTCGTCGCCCAGAGCTCCGGCCGGGCGTCCCGAGACGTGGTGGCCGCCGCGCTGGGCGGCCTGGCGTGCGTGAAGCACCGGGGCGCGGTGGCGGCCGACGCCCGGTCCTCCGACGGCTCCGGGCTCCTGGTGCCCATACCGCCGGCCATCTTCGGCGAGCGCCGGGGGCTGGCCATGCTGTTCGTCCGGGGCGAGGATCCGAGAGCCGTGGTCGAGGAAGAGGCCAAGGCCGAGGGTATCCGGGTGGTCGAGTGGCGGGTGCCGCCCACCGACGAAGCCGTGCTGGGCGAGCTGGCCCGCTCGTCGCAGCCCAAGATGCTCCAGGCGGTCCTGGAAGCCGACGGTCTGGCCGACGAGCGAGCCGCGTTCCGCGTCCGCCGGCGCATCGCGGCAAGGACCGACGGCACCTATGTCGCCTCGTGCTCGTTCCGGACGGTCGTCTACAAGGGCCTGATCACCGCCGACGCCCTGGCCGGCTACTGGCTCGACCTGGCCGACGAGCGCTTCGAGGCCTCCTTCGCCGTCTTCCACCAGCGCTTCTCCACCAACACCCTGCCGACCTGGGAGCGGGCCCAGCCCTTCCGCACCCTGTGCCACAACGGCGAGATCAATGCCGTGGCCGGCAACATCAACCGCATGCGGGCGCGAGCCGCGCTGGGCACCGAGGCGGCCGGCCTCGGCCCCGAGGAGCTGTTCCGCCCGGTGATCGACGACGACGACTCCGACTCCGGCCAGCTTGACTCGGTCGTCGAGCTGCTCACCCGGGGCGGGCGCGACATCCGCCACGCCATGGCCATGACCATCCCCGAGGCCTGGGAGGGCGCGCGCGACATCGCCCCCGAGGTCAAGGGCTTCTACCGGTACCACGCGTCGCTGATGGAGCCGTGGGACGGCCCGGCGGGCGTGATCTTCACCGACGGCATCGGCGTGGGCGCCACCCTCGACCGCAACGGCCTCCGCCCGCTGCGCTACGCGGTGTGCGACGACGGGCTGGTCGTGTGCTGTTCGGAGGCCGGGGCCGTCGACGTCACCGGCCGGGGACAGGTCGAGCGCGGCCGCCTCGGCCCGGGAGAGATGCTCTACGTCACGCCCGACGAGGGTGTGGTCTACGACGAGGACAACAAGAAGCGGCTGGCCGCCGGCGCCCCCTACGCCCGCTGGGCCCAGGATGGCCTCCGCCACCACGCCGCCGGCCCGACCATCGAGCAGACCGCCGATCACTCCGCCCTGGAGCGCCGCCAGGCCATCTTCGGCTACTCCCGTGAGGAGCTGGCCATGGTCCTGCGCTACATGGCCAACGAGGCCAAGGAGCCCACCTACTCCATGGGCGACGACTCGCCCCTCCCCCACCTCGCCGGCCGCCCCCGCCCGATCCACCACTACCTGAGGCAGCGCTTCGCCCAGGTCACCAACCCGCCGATCGACCACCTGCGCGAGCGCCTGGTCATGAGCCTGCGCACCCTGCTCGGTCCCCGCCATCCCATCCTCCAGGCCGGCCCCGAGTCGACACAGCTGCTGGTCCTGAAGTCGTACTTCCTCTACCCGTCGGCCGTCGCCGGCTTCCTCGCCGACGACCCCGGCTCCTTCGGCTGCGCCCGCCTCGACGCCACCTTCCCCGTCGCCGACGGCCCCGACGGCCTGCTGCGCGCCGTCCAGCGGCTGTGCGACGAGGCGGAGGGCCTGGTCCGTGAGGGCACCGGCATCCTGATCGTCGACGACGGCGGCGTGGGCGACGAGCGGGCCCCCGTTCCCGCCCTCCTGGCCGCCGGCGCCGTCCACCACCGCCTCGTCACCCAGGGCCTGCGGTCGAACACCAGCCTCGTCGTCTCCGCCGACGACGCCCGCGACGTCCACTACATCGCCTGCCTCCTCGGCTACGGGGCCGACGCCATCTGCCCGGCGCTGGCCCTGGAGACCGTGGCTCGGGAGGCCGACCAGAACGTCGACTCCGAGCTCTCCGGGCCGGAGGCCCAGCAGCGCCTCCAGGCCGGGCTGGAGGACGGGGTGCTCAAGGTGATGTCGAAGATGGGCATCTCCACCGTCGACTCCTACCGGGGCGCCCAGATCTTCGAGGTCCTGGGCCTCGGGCCCGAGGTCGTCGACATGTGCTTCGCCGGCACCCCCTCGGTGGTCGGCGGCGTGGGCTGGGCCGAGCTGGGCGAGGATGCCCTGAGCCGTCACGGTGCCGGGCGCACCATGGAGGGGGGCTTCTACCGGGCCCTCAAGAACAAGGGCGAGTACCACACCCACAACGACCCGGTCGTGAAGGCCCTCAACGAGATGAAGTCGGCCCACATGCTCCAGGCCGCCATCCGCGACGGGAGCAGCGAGCAGTACGACAAGTTCGCCGCCCTCGTAAACGGCCGTCCGCCGACCGAGCTCCACGACCTCCTCGAGTTCGTGCCCGCCGGCCCGCCCGTGCCCATCGACGAGGTCGAGCCGGTCACCGAGATCGTGAAGCGGTTCTCGACCGGCGCCATGTCGCACGGGGCGCTCAGCCGCGAGGCCCACGAGACCCTCACCGAGGCCATGAACCTGATCGGGGGCAAGTCGAACTGCGGCGAGGGCGGCGAGAGCTTCGCCCGCTTCTCCACTCGGGGCCAGCCCACGGGCGACAAGAACAGCCGGATCAAGCAGATCGCCTCCGGGCGCTTCGGCGTCACCCCGGAGTACTGCGCCTTCGCCGACGAGCTCAACATCAAGATGGCCCAGGGCTCCAAGCCCGGCGAGGGCGGGCAGATCCCCGGCAACAAGGTGTCGGAAGAGATCGCCGCCCTGCGCCACACCCAGCCTGGGATCGGCCTCATCTCCCCGCCGCCCCACCACGACATCTACTCCATCGAGGACCTGGCCCAGCTCATCTTCGACCTGAAGCAGGTCAACCGCCTGGCC
>DATLHA010000214.1:0-7339 GCA_035540095.1 Acidimicrobiales bacterium
GTGGCGGGCCACGTGCCCGGCCTGGCGCCGGTGGCGTCGCAGGTCGAGCACGGGACCGGCACCCGCACCCTGATCTCCTTGGAGGTGCCGAAGACCGTCGACATCGACTTCCGGTCGGCGGTCTTCGGCACCTCCAAGGAGATCAGGGTGCGGGTGCCGGTCCCGTGCTCGACCTGCGACGCCACCGGCGCCAGGCCGGGCACGTGGCCCGCCACATGCTCGGTCTGCAGCGGCGCCGGCGAGATCCGCCAGGTCCGCCAGTCGATCCTCGGCCAGATGGTCACCGCCCGACCCTGCCCCCGCTGCAACGGGACGGGCCAGGAGATCGAGAACCCGTGCCCGGACTGCCGGGGCGAGGGCCGGCGCAGCGAGGAGAAGGCCTACACCGTCGACATCCCCGCCGGCGTGGACGACGGCAACACCCTCCAGCTCGGCGGGCGGGGCGCCGCCGGCCCCCGGGGGGGCCGGGCCGGCGACCTGTTCGTCCACCTGCGGGTCCGCCCCGACGAGCGCTTCCTGCGCCAGGGCAACGACCTGGTCCACGTGCTGCATCTGCCCATGACCCAGGCCGCCATCGGCGCCCACCTTCGCTATGAGACCCTCGACGGCACCGAGGACCTGGTGATCCCCAAGGGCACCCAGCCCGGGAAGGTCTTCCGCCTCCGCGGCCGGGGCGTGCCCGACGTCAACGGCCGGGGCCGGGGCGACCTCCTCGTCCAGGTGGTCGTCGACACGCCCACCGACCTCACCAAGGAGCAGGAGGACCTGTTGCGGCTCTTCGCCGGCGCCCGGGGCGAGGCCGTGGCGCCGGCGGAGTCGGGGTTCTTCGCCAAGGTCCGATCTGCCTTCAAGTAAGGCCCACGCCTTCGTCGACGACCTCGGCGCCCCGGCGCTGTCGGCCGAGGACCGCCACCACCTCGAGCGGGTGCTCCGGCTACGGCCCGGCGACGAGGTCACCGTGTCCGACGGCGCCGGCGGCCGGCTGCGGTGCCGGTTCGGGCCCGCGCTGGAGCCGGCGGCCGACGTCGAGCGGGTGCCGAGGCCGGCGCCTGAGGTGACGGTGGGGCTCGCGGTCGTCAAAGGCCAGCGCCCGGAGTGGGCGGTCCAGAAGCTGACCGAGATCGGCGTCGACCGCATCGTGCCCTTGCTGTGTGCACGCTCGGTGGTCCGCTGGCCACCGGGTGAGGCCGGCGGCCAGCTGGCCCGGCTGCGGCGGGTGGCCCGGGAGGCGGCGATGCAGAGCCGGCGGGTGTGGCTGCCGGTGGTGGCGGGCGTCACGCCGGTCGGCGAGCTGGCGGCCGAGCCGGGCGCGGCCCTGGCCCATCCCGGCGCCGGCCCCCCGGCCCTGGACCGCCCGGTCGTGCTGGTGGGGCCGGAAGGGGGCTGGGACGACGCCGAGCTGGCGGCGGCGCCGGCGCTGGTGGGCCTGGGGCCGTCGGTGCTCCGTTCCGAGACGGCGGCGCTGGTGGCCGGGACGCTGCTCTGCGCGTTGCGGGCCGGCATGGTGATGTCCGGCTGACCCCGGAGGGTAAGCACTCCGGCACGCAGGGCGAGAGTCGGTTAGACTGATTACCACAGTAAGTGACCGAAAGTGCCGACGAGAAGGGGGGGCTCGGCCTTGAGCGACGAGACCGAGCTGGTGGGGCCGGCGTCGACGTATGCCCGCCGGGTGGGCCAGAGGCTGCGGGCGATCCGGCGCCAGAAGCGCCTGTCACTGCAAGAGGTCGAAGCCGCGTCCAGCCAGGAGTTCAAGGCCTCGGTGCTCGGTGCCTACGAGCGGGGCGAGCGGGTCATCTCGGTGCCCCGGCTCCAGCGCCTTGCCGACTTCTACCGGGTCCCGGTGGACCAGCTCCTGCCCCGCGAGGGTGAGATCCCCGCCGAGCCGCCGCCGGCCGGGGCGGAGCCCAGCGAGGAGCGGATGGCCCCGACGGTGTGGCCGTCGAAGGTCACCTTCGACCTGGCCCGCTTCCAGGCCGTCGACGGTGACCCCGAGCTGGAGATGGTCTACCGGTACCTGAGCAGCATCCAGGTGCGCCGGCAGGACTTCAACGGCCGGGTGCTCACCATCCGGGCCGACGACATCCGGGCCATCGCCGGCCTGTTCGGCACCGACGCCGATGCCCTCCTGCGCCGCCTCGACGACCTGCAGCTGCGGATGCAGCCGGCCTGACCTCCGAACTGGTTGCACCTGCCCGCGGATATGGCGGGTAAATGCAACCAGAACGACGGGGGGTCAGTCCACCAGAACCCGCTCGACGGTCAGGTGGTCGCCCCGGTCCACCAGGCGGTGGGTCTTGAGCGGGCCGGGCCCGCCGGGGTCGACGTCGCCGTCCCCCGGCAGGGCCACCCGCCGGCGCAGCATGAGCTCACGCAGGAAGCCGGCGGCCACCTCCTCGGCCGGCGCCGCGGCCATCGAACCGCCGTCGGCGCCCACCGCCAGCGCCGCCAGCCGGCGGGGCTGGCCCGGCACCCGCATGACGACCGGCCGGTCGAGGCCGAACTCGCTGCCGGTGAACGCGGTGCTGGGCAGGTCGAGGCCGGCGATGGAGTCGGACGCGAACGCCGCCGGCACCGGCGTGCCGGTGACCGTCCGGGCAGACGGCAGCGACAGGATGCCCCGGCCGCCGAAGCCGAACTCGATGGCCGACGCGTACCGCCCCTCGAACAGCACCTTGTCGGCCTCCAGGATGTGGGCCGACACCTGGGCCATGTAGTCGGGGACGATGGGGGCCGCCTGCACCGCGGTGACCAGCAGCCGGCCGGCGTCGACGCTCGCCTGGAGCAGGTCGTCGGCGGTGGGCGGCCGGCGCAGTAGCACGACCATGCCGGCGTACATCTGGAAGAAGGCGCCGGTGAACACCCGGGAGAACGAGTGCGGCGCCGAGGACAGCAGCACCGCGGGCGACGTGTTGGGCAGGGTGGTCGGCGGCTGGTAGGCGAAGCAGTTGACCGCGTTGCGCAGGCAGTCACCCTCGGCCGAGCAGGGCTGGCGCTGGCGCTGCCCCCACCCCAGCTGCTCGGCCACCCGGGACAGGCGCGACGACCGGTAGAGGGCGCCGCCGGTCTCGGCCAGCACCTCCTGGCGGATCGCCGGCTGCTGGAGGGCGACGAGGATGGCGCTCATGTCGCCGAAGGACTCGTGGAAGGCGGCGACCTCGTGGCTCATGGCGTCCCACAGCTGGGGGCGGACGGCGTCGAGCACGGCGTGGCCCATCTCGTGGCAGACCACGTCGGGGCTCTCGCCGGTGAAGACCATGGTGCCGGCCACGTTGGTGTGGAAGAACCGCAGCTCAGCGCGGGTGTAGAGGGCGTTGAGCCGGTCACCGGCGTCGAGGCGCACGGGCAGGACCTTGCCCGCCTGCCACGTCGTCGCCTTGGGGACGACGGCCTTCCAGAACGCCGCCCCCCGGGCCAGGGCGTCGGCCGCCTGCCAGTACCGGAACTCCGGCGTGCCCACGTCGTAGAGCTTGGCCGGCGGCGCCGGCACGTCGATGGTGATGCCCATCGGCGCCTTCGGCAGCTTGGCCTGGGCCCGCTCCACCGCCAGCGCCCCCGCCAGGGGGTCGTCCTCCCACACCCGCACGTTCGCCATGGGGGCGAACGCTAACGCCTCTCCCCACATGGGATGCGTTGCGGCGCCCTTTCCGTCAGGGTGACGTGAGACTCGGATCGGGCCATCGTCGCCAGGCGATCGGGCGACGACCAGCTCGACGATGGGCCGGATCGCGCCGATCGGCGTGATCAGCGGTGCGGCACTCCCACCTCGGTGAGTGCGGTGCGGAGCTCGCGCGGTTCGCGTCGGGCTCCTCCGGTGATGGAAGGCGGCCCAGCCGCGGCCGCCCGGGCGTCAGTATCCCAGCCGGTCCAGGGACTTGGGCTGGCGCTGCCAGTCAGGGTCGACCTTGACCATCAGCTCGATGTAGGCGCCCTCCCGAAGCTGGGCCCGCACCGCCTGGCCGACCTGCTTCAACACCGAGCCCCCCTTGCCGATCACGATGCCTTTCTGGGAGTCGCGCTCGACCACGATCTCCACCCGTATCCGTGGCCACTCGTACTCCGTCACCCGGCAGGCGATGGAGTGCGGCAGCTCCTCCCGCACGACGGCCAGCAGCTGCTCCCGCACCAGCTCGGCCACCCACACCTCATCCTGCAGGTCGGTGACCATCTCCTCGGGGTAGTACTGGGGCCCCTCGGGCAGGCGTCCCACGATCGCCTCCACCAGCTCGTCGACGCCCTCGCCGGTACGAGCCGAGACCGGGAAGTACTCCGACAGGTCGAGCGCCGCCGCCCGCGTCAGCTGCAGCAGCACCTCGTCGCGCGTGGCGGCGTCGACCTTGTTGACCACGCAGATGGCGTCCTTCGGCACCCGGCCGGCGACGAAACGGTCACCCTTCCCGAGCGGAGCGGTGGCGTCGATCACCAGGCACACGACGTCCACGCCGGAAGATGCCGCCTCCGCCGTGGCGTTCAGCCGCTCCCCCATCGTGGTGCGGGGCTTGTGGATGCCGGGTGTGTCGACGAAGACCACCTGGGCGTCGGGCCGGGTCAGCACGCCACGTATCTCGGTGCGGGTGGTCTGGGGCGACGCGGCGACGATGCTGATCTTCTCCCCCAGGATGGCGTTCAGCAGGGTCGACTTCCCGACGTTGGGGCGACCGACCAGGGTGGCGAAGCCGGACTTCACTCCCGTTCGGCAACCGGTTCGAGCTTGCTGATGCGGACCCGGCCGATGCGCCGGCCCTGCACCCGCTCGGCCCGGAGGCGCCGGCCGTCGTAGTCCACCGTCTCGCCCTCGGCCGGCACGTGGCCGAGGAGGTAGTAGACGAGCCCACCGACGGTGTCGTAGTCGCCTTCGGGGAACTCGGCCTCGAGGAGGTCGTTGAGCTCGTCGATCGGCATGCGGGCGTTGACCCGCACGTCGCCACCCGGCAACGGCTCCATCGGGGGCTCCTCCACGTCGTACTCGTCGACGATCTCTCCCACCAGCTCCTCGATGAGGTCCTCGAGGGTGACCAGGCCGGCGGTGCCGCCATGCTCGTCGACCACGATGGCCATGTGGCTCTTCTGCTTCTGCATCTCCGGCAGGAGCTCGGCCACCCGTTTGGTCTCGGGCACGAAGTTGGCGGTGCGGACGAGCTCTCGCACCTGCGCGTCGCCCCGCTTGTCGCGCACGGCCCGCATCAGGTCCTTGGCGTAGAGCAGGCCGTTGATGTCGTCGATGCCCTGGTCGTAGACGGGGATACGGCTGTAGCCGGCGGCCATGACGACCTCCATGGCGTCGTTCACCGTGGCCCGGGCCTCGATGGCCACCATGTCCGGCCGGGGGATCATCACCTCACGCACGACGGTGTCGCCGAACTCGATGATCGAGTGGATGAGCTGGCGCTCCTCTCGCTCGATGACCTCTTCTGCGACGGCGACGTCGGCCAGGGCCAGCAGCTCCTGTTCGGAGACGTACGGACCCTCCTTCAACCCTTTGCCCGGGATGATGATGTTGGTCAGCCCGATGAGCGCTCTGGCCAGGAGACGGACCGGCGGGAAGCCCACGATGGCCGACACCAGCGGCGCGGTCAGGAGGGCGGCGCGTTCGGGGTGCTGGACTGCGAAGGTCTTGGGGAGCGACTCCGCGAACACGAAGACCACGACCACTTCCAAGGCGGTGGCCACGGCCACGCCCACCGGTCCGAACATGCGCTCGGCCACCACACCGACCAGGGTGGCGGCCACCAGGTGGCAGAGCAGGACCAGGAGCAGGATGGGGTTGAGAAACCGCTCCGGGTGCTCGACCAGGCGGACGAGGGCGTTGGCACCCCGGCGCTTCTCCTCGAGAAGGGTGATGGCCTTGACGCGGTTGGTCCGAGTGAGGCTGGTCTCGGCCATGGCCAGCACGGCGGCTGCGCTGATCAGGGCGAGGACGGCCGCCAATATCAACCCCTCGGCAGTGCTCATGGTTTGTGGAACTGCTCCAGCAGCTCCCGCTCCCGCTGCTCCATGGCCTCGGCCTCCTCGTTGTCGACATGGTCCATGCCCAGGATGTGCAGGATCCCGTGCACCACAAGAAGGGCCATCTCGTCGTCGTACGTGCCCGCATGATCGGGGGCGTTGCGGGCCGCCACCGCCGGGCAGACCACCACGTCGCCGAGCAGGTTGGGCGGATCGGAGCTCTCGAGATCCACCCCGGCCCCGGGCCCCAGGGAGTCGGGCGACCGCCCGCCCTCCACCACGTCGTCGTCGTCGATGGGGAAGGCGAGCACGTCGGTGGGGCCGTCCTTGCCCAGGAACCGCTTGTTCAGTTCGGCCATGGCGACCTCGTCGACGAAGAGCATCGACAGCTCGGAGTCCGGCTTGACGCCCTGGGCCGCCAAGACCGACTTGGCCAGAAGGACCAGGCGCATGGCGTCGACCGGCTGGGCGGACTGCTCGTCGGCGGCGAAGACCTCTAGTGGCATCAGGAGGGTGCAGCCCGTTCGTAGGCGTCGACGATCTGCTGGACGATGCGATGCCGGACCACGTCCTTCGACGACAGGTGCACGAACGACAGGCCCTCGATGCCGGTGAGGATCTGCTCCAGGCCGAGCAGGCCGCTCCGGCCGGCCTGGAGGTCGACCTGGGTCACGTCGCCGGTGACCACGGCCTTGGACCCGAAGCCGATCCGGGTGAGGAACATCTTCATCTGCTCGGGGGTGGTGTTCTGGGCCTCGTCGAGGATGAGGAAGCTGTCGTTCAGCGTGCGGCCCCGCATGTAGGCCAGCGGCGCCACCTCGATGGTCTCCCCTTCCAGCATCCGCTTGGCCCCCTCGGGGCCGAGCATGTCGTAGAGGGCGTCGTAGAGGGGGCGCAGGTAGGGATCGACCTTGGCCAGCACGTCGCCGGGCAGGAAGCCGAGGCGTTCGCCCGCCTCCACCGCCGGCCGGGTGAGGATGATGCGGTTCACCGTGTGGGTCTGGAGGGCCTGCACGGCAAGGGCGACGGCCAGGTAGGACTTGCCGGTGCCGGCGGGGCCGATGCCGAAGGTGACGGTGCTGTTGGCGATGGCGTCGACGTAGCGCCGCTGGCCGCTGGTCTTGGGGCGCACGGTGCGGCCCCGGGATGAGCGCAGCACCTCGGCGGCCAGCACCTCGGAGGGCCGCTCGCTGGCCTTGACCATGTCGATGGTGCGGCCGATGTCGGCGGCGTCGAGGCGCTGGCCCCGCTGCAACAGCACGACGAGCTCCTCGAAGAGGTGGCCGACCTGGTCGGCGTTGTCCCCGCTGATGCTGATCTCGTTGCCCCGCACGAGGATCTCGGCGCCGCCGAACGCCTTCTCGATGAGGCGCAGCAACTCGTCGCGCTGGCCCAG
>DATLHA010000215.1:0-6090 GCA_035540095.1 Acidimicrobiales bacterium
TTGACCGGCAGCACCATCGGCTGGTCCTCCACCACGAACCCCAGGCGCCCTACCCTCTGGCCGGCCAGCAGGAGCAGGCACTCCTTGCGGGGGATGATCTCGAGGCCGGAACGGGCGTGAAGGCTCTCCATGGCTGCCTCACCGGTAGGCGGGGACCTCCACGAGGAGCCCGTCTCGGACGGCGGCCGCCGTGCACATCGGCTTGAAGAGGCATCCCGGGCAGTGCTCCGGCGGGACGCGACGAAGCGTGGAGCCCTCGATGTGCCAGCACGCGGCGCAGGTGTTGCAGATGAAGTTCCGCGTCGCTCCGTCGCTCACCGGGAGCAGCTCCCGGCCGCCGCACGAGGGGCAGCCGGCGAACTCCAGCAGTTCGATGTGGGTGACGGGCGGGGGCCCGGCCACGCTGGGGGCCGCTTTGGGCAGGAGCCGGCGGCCGGAGACCAGCTCGGCCCGGATGCGCACGAACTGGAAGTCCCGCCCCGGCGCCCACGGCTCCAGCCGGAGCCCCCGGGCCAGTTCCAGCTCCTCAGGGTCGGAGATGACGCTGGCCAGGCCCTGCACGAGCACGCTCCAGCCACTGTGGAGGACGGGGTCGATGTCGTCGGCCTCGAAGGCCATGACCTCCTCGCCCTCGGCCGCTTCGAGCTTGCTGCCCGCGGTGGTCAGGAAGACGACGTCCTCGTCGAGGAGGGCGAAGTTCACGGGAAAAGCGGCCGGCAGCGCCCGGTCGGTCACGACGACGCGGCCGATCCGGCTCTGTGCCAGCAGGCGCAGGCATTCTGCGCGTGGGAGCACTTCGAGTCCGTTGCGATCGAGCTGCATCCGACAACCATGCGATGACGCCGAGCCGGAATCCAGGGCCGAAGGTCCCATCTTCGGGCCGCCGACGGCCTGTCGGCCTGAGGCCTTCGGCACTAGGCGCCGATGACCACCGGCCCTACAACCGGAGCCCCCGGAGGATCACGATGACCTCGACAACCAGCCACCCGAACCAAGAAAGCAGGAACGAAATGAACAAGAGCTCCGTCCCCGAGACCCCCGCCAACTGCAGCCCGGTGTTCTCCATCGCCGGCGCCACCCCCGGTGCGTCCCAGGCCGCCTGGAAGACCGCCTACCCGAACCCCGACACCCTCGTCGCCGCTCCCCGCCCCGCCGGCCACGGCCCCACCTTCACCATCGCCGGTGTCGTCCAGGGCGCCGCTGACAACGGATGGCGGACGGCCATGCCGGACCCCACCCGTGACACCCTCGACGCCAACGGCCACGTGGTCTCCAAGATCGAGGCCGCGGCCCGGGCCGAGCTCGCCGCTCGCCGGGTGCTGGCCATCGAAGCTGCCCGCAAGCTCGCCGCCTGACGCACCCGATTCGGTCGGGTGGCGACCGTAAGCGAAACGCCCCGGACGTCCCGAGCGTCCGGGGCGTTTCCGCGTGCCGCCTAGGGTTGTGTCTGCCCGACCACGAGGAGCGACCCATGACGACGACGATCCCCTCGCCGGTGCTCGCGCCGGAGGAGCTCGATGGCCTGGACGCCTACTGGCGTGCTGCCAACTACCTGTCCGTCGGCCAGATCTACCTGCTCGACAACCCCCTCCTCCGGGAGGAGCTCACGCCCGAGCACGTCAAACCCCGCCTGCTGGGCCACTGGGGGACGACGCCGGGGCTGAACTTCGTCTACGTCCACCTGAACCGTGTGATCCGGGCCCGCGACCTCGACGCCATCTACATCTGCGGCCCCGGCCACGGCGGCCCCGGCATGGTGGCCAACACCTGGCTCGAGGGCACCTACAGCGAGGTCTACCCGAACATCAGCCCCGACGCCGACGGCATGAAGGCGCTTTTCAGGCAGTTCTCCTTTCCCGGCGGAATCCCCAGCCACGCCGCCCCCGAGACCCCTGGCTCCATTCACGAGGGCGGTGAACTGGGCTACGCCCTTTCTCACGCCTACGGCGCCGCCCTCGACAACCCCGACCTCGTGGTGGCGTGCGTCATCGGCGACGGCGAGGCCGAGACCGGCCCTCTCGCCACCAGCTGGCACTCCAACAAGTTCCTGAACCCGGCCACCGACGGGGCGGTGCTGCCGATCCTGCACCTGAACGGATGGAAGATCGCCAACCCCACCGTGCTGGCTCGCATCGGCGACGACGAGCTCGCCCGGCTGATGGAGGGCTACGGCCACCGGCCCTACTTCGTGGAGGGCGACGAGCCCGAGGCCATGCATCAGGCGATGGCCGCGACCCTCGACGCCGCCCTCGACGAGATCGCCGACATCCAGTACCAGGCCCGGTCCGGCTCGGGCCAGAACGGCCGCCGGCCCCGATGGCCGATGATCGTCCTGCGCAGCCCGAAGGGCTGGACCGGCCCCGCCGAGGTCGACGGCGTGCCCGTGGAGGGCACGTGGCGGTCCCACCAGGTGCCGCTGTCCAAGGTGCGCACCAACCGCGACCACCTGAAGGCGCTCGAACGGTGGATGCGTAGCTACCGGCCCGAGGAGCTCTTCGACGACCTCGGCCGCCTGCGCCCCGAGCTTGCCGCCCTGGCGCCGGCCGGCAACCGGCGGATGGGTGCCAACCCCCACGCCAACGGCGGTGCCCTGCTGCACGACCTCAAGCTGCCTGACTTCCGGGACTACGCGGTGGAAGTGAAGGCGCCCGGCGCCAGGTCGACCGAGCCCACCCGGGTCCTGGGTTCGATGCTGCGCGACGTGATGCGCCTCAACGCCTCGAGACGGAACTTCCGCCTCTTCGGCCCGGACGAGACGGAGTCGAACCGGCTGGGCGCGGTCTACGAGGTGACCGACAAGCAGTGGGTGGCGGAGCTCGACCCCCTCGACCAGCATCTGGCCGCCGACGGCCGGGTCATGGAGATGCTCTCCGAGCACACCTGCCAGGGCTGGCTGGAGGGCTACCTCCTCACCGGCCGCCACGGCTTCTTCTCCTGCTACGAGGCGTTCATCCACATCGTCGACTCGATGTTCAACCAGCACGCCAAGTGGCTGAAGGTGACCCGCGAGCTGGAGTGGCGCCGGCCCGTGCCGTCCCTCAACTACCTGCTGACCTCCCACGTGTGGCGCCAGGACCACAACGGCTTCTCCCACCAGGATCCTGGCTTCATCGACCACGTCATCAACAAGCGGGCCGACGTCATCCGGGTGTACCTGCCGCCGGACGCCAATACCCTGCTGTCGGTTGCCGACCACTGCCTTCGCAGCCGGAACTACGTCAACGTCATCGTCTCCGGCAAGCAGCCCTGCATCGACTGGCTGAACATGCGCGACGCCATCCTGCACTGCACCCGGGGCCTGGGCATCTGGGACTGGGCCAGCAACGACGACGACGGTGACCCCGACGTGGTGATGGCGTGTGCCGGAGACGTGCCCACCATGGAGACCCTCGCCGCCGTCGACCTCCTCCGCACCCACCTCCCCGACCTGAAGGTGCGGGTCGTCAACGTCGTCGACCTGATGCGCCTGCAGCCCGAGGTCGAGCACCCGCACGGCCTGTCCGACCGGGACTTCGACGGGATCTTCACGTCGAACAAGCCGGTGATCTTCGCCTACCACGGGTACCCGATGCTGATCCACCGCCTTACCTACCGCCGCACCAACCACCCGAACATCCACGTCCGGGGTTACAAGGAGGAGGGCACCACCACCACGCCCTTCGACATGGTCGTCATGAACGACATGGACCGCTTCCACCTCGTCATGGACGTGATCGACAGGGTGCCGGGGCTCGGGCAGCGGGCCGCCCGGGTCAACCAGCTGATGCTCGACAAGCGGGCCGAGCACAAGGCCTACACGCGGGAGTACGGCGAGGACCTGCCCGAGGTGCGGGACTGGGCCTGGCCGGGCTGAGCAGCGTCCTCGTCGTCAACGCCGGCTCCAGCACGCTCAAGCTGCGGCTGCTGGGGCCGGCCGGCGAGGTCGAGGCCGCCCACGACGTCGACCCGTGGGCGGGCGAGGCGGACCCTGCGGTGCTGGAGCCGTTGGCGGCGGTGCTGCAACGGGCCGGCGCCGTCGGCCACCGGGTCGTCCACGGGGGGCCCGACCTGCGGGAGGCGACGGTCCTCGACGCCGGCGTGGTGGCCCAGATCGAGGCCCTGACCCCCCTCGCCCGCCTGCACCAGCCGCGGGCCGTGGCCGGCATCCGCGCCGTGGAGGCGGCGTTGCCCCACGTGCCGGCGGTCGCCTGCTTCGACACCGCCTTCCACGCCACCCTCCCGCCGGCGGCCGCCACCTACGCCCTCCCACAGGACTGGCGCCGGCGCTGGCCGCTGCGGCGTTTCGGTTTCCACGGGCTGTCGCACCAGTACGCGGTGCGGCGGGCCACCGAGCTGCTCGGGCGCCTACCGCCTCGGATGGTCGCCTGCCACCTCGGCGCCGGAGCGTCGCTGTGTGCGGTCCTCGACGGGCGGTCGGTCGACACCACCATGGGGTTCACCCCCCTGGAGGGGCTGGTGATGAACACCCGCTCCGGCTCACTGGACCCCGGCCTGGTCCTGTGGCTGATCGAGGAGGCGGGGCTGGCGCCGGCGGAGGTGACCGACGGGCTCGAGCGGCGTTCCGGCCTTTCCGGCCTGAGCGGCACGTCCGGCGACCTCCGCGGGATCGGCGCCGGCACCCTGGCGTTCGCCGTCTACATCCACCGCCTGCGCCGGGAGGTGGCGGCCATGGTCGCCGCCCTCGGCGGGCTCGACGCGCTGGTGTTCACCGGCGGGGTGGGCGAGCACCAGCCGGCGGTGCGGGCGGCGGCGGCCGCCGGCCTCGGCTTCCTGGGTGTCGCCATCGACGACGAGCAGAACGCGGCCATGACCGGCGACGGCGAGATCGGCGCCGCCGGCGCCCCGGCGCGCACCCTGGTGGTGACCGCCCGCGAGGACCTGGAGATCAGCCGCCAGGTCCGTGAGCGGTTGGCCTAGCCCTCCCGCCGCCGCCGCTCCTCCAGCCGGGCGGCGTAGGCGGCGGCCTCGGAGCGCCGGCTCATGCCCAGCTTCATCAACACGTTGGACACGTAGTTCTTCACCGTCTTCTCGGCCAAGAACATGCGCTCGCCGATCTGGCGGTTGGTCAGGCCCTCGGCGATGAGGTCGAGGATGCGCCGCTCCTGCTCGCTCAGGCTGGCCAGGTTCTCGTCGGGGGCCTGGGGGCTGCGGAGGCGCTCGAGGACCCGGGCGGTGACGCCGGGGTCGAGCAGGGACTGGCCCTGGGCCACCCGGCGGATGGCGTCGATGAGGTCGGTGCCCCGCACCTGCTTGAGGACATAGCCCGCCGCCCCGGCCAGGATGGCGGAGAACAGGGCCTCGTCGTCGGCGTAGGACGTCAGCATCAGGCAGTTGATCTCGGGATGGGCCGAGCGGATCTCCCGGCACACCTCGACCCCGTCGCCGTCGGGCAGGCGCACGTCGAGCACGGCCACGTCGGGGGCGGCGGCGGGGATGCGGGACAGCGCCTCGGCCGCGGTGCCGGCCTCGCCCACCACCACCAGGTCCTCCTCGCCCTCGATGAGCTCTTTGAGGCCCCGGCGCACGATCTCGTGGTCGTCGAGGAGGAACACGCGGGTGGAGGGCACGGGCCCATTCTTGTCGCTACCCTCGACATCTGTGAGCCAGCAGTCCAACGCCGGGCCCCGCAGCCTGCGCCAGCTGCTCGACGCGGTGATGACGGTGGGCTCGGATCTCGACCTGCCCAGCGTGCTGCGCCACATCGTGGAATCGGCGGTGGAACTCGTCGACGCCCGCTACGGGGCCCTGGGGGTGCTGGATGAGACCGGCACCAGCCTGGCCGAGTTCATCACCGTGGGCATCGACGAGGACGCCCGCCGGCGCATCGGGAACCTGCCCAAGGGCCACGGCATCCTGGGCCTGCTCATCCGCGAGCCCCGTCCCATCCGCCTGCCCGACCTCGCCGAGCACCCCGACAGCTACGGCTTCCCTCCCAACCACCCGCCCATGAAGTCCTTCCTGGGCGTGCCGGTGCGGGTGCGCGACCAGGTCTTCGGCAACCTCTACCTCACCGACAAGACCACCGCCGAGGTCTTCACCGACATCGACGAGGAGCTGGTCATCGGCCTGGCCGCGGCGGCCGGCGTGGCC
>DATLHA010000216.1:0-11849 GCA_035540095.1 Acidimicrobiales bacterium
GCGCCCCCAGCTTCTCGACCGCTTCGGCCTGGCCGCCGACGTGGTGGCGCCCGGCGCGGTGGCGCGGGGAGCCTCCAGGCGGGCGATCCGCTCCGGTGCCTCGTCGGGTTCCGCCATCCCGTCTTGCGGTTCCGTGTGGGCGGCGGCTTGCTCAAGGGCATGGTCGATCTCGTCGGGCGCCATGCCGGGGTCGTCGAAGGGCTGCCGGCGCCGGCGGTGGGCCAGGGCGAGGGGCGCCACCCGGCGGACGTCGTCGACGGTCGTCGTCTCCCGGCCCTCGACGCCGGCGAGGGCGGCGGCGGCCCGGCAGATCACCAGGTCGGCCCGCAGCCCCTCGGCACCCACCGACGCGCACAGCACGCTGACGGTGTGGACCAGCTCGTCGGGCAACGCCGCCGCCGGGTTGGCGGGCAGGGCCTCGTCGGGCCAGGCGGCGGCGAAGGCGGCGGGGTCGGCGTCGAACGCCATCCGCCGGCGCACGGCCTCGGCCCGCGCCGCGGGATCGGCCGGCGCCAGCACGTCGGCGGCCAGGCCGAAGCGGTCGAGGAGCTGGGGGCGGAGGTCGCCCTCCTCAGGGTTCATGGAACCGATGAGGACGAACCGGCTCGGGTGGGTGTGGGAAACACCCTCCCGCTCCACCCGGTTCACCCCGCTGACGGCGACGTCGAGCAGCACGTCGACCAGGTGGTCGGGCAGCAGGTTGACCTCGTCGACGTAGAGCACGCCGCCGTGGGCCGCGCCCAGGAGGCCGGGCAAGAAGCGGACCTCGCCACCGGTCAGGGCGGCGGCCAGGTCGATGGAGCCGACGAGGCGGTCTTCGGTCGTGCCGATGGGCAGCTCGACGAACGGAGCGTCTTCGGCGAGCAGCCGGGCCAGCCCCCGGGCCAGGGTGGTCTTGGCCGAGCCCTTCTGGCCCCGGAGCAGCACGCCGCCGATCGCCGGCTCGGCCGCGGCCAGCAGCAGGGCCAGCTTGGCCTCGTCCTGGCCGACGACGGCCGCAAACGGGAACTGGTGACGATTGGCGGGCTCCTGGCCCCGCTTTTCGTCACCAGTTCGATGGGGGCGTCCGGTCACCGGCCCTCCTCCCAGCCCTCGGCTTCGAGCATGGCGCTGCGCAGCGTGGCCAGCGCCTCGGGCGAGGCATCCCACAGGCCCCGGTCCTTGGCCTCCAGCAGGCGTTCGGCGATCGAACGCAGCGCCCACGGGTTGGACTGCTCGAACAGCTTGCGCACCGCGGGGTCGGCCACGTACGCCTCCGTCACCCGCTCGTACATCCAGTCCTCCACCACGTGGGCGGTGGCGTCGTAGCCGAAGAGGTAGTCGACGGTGGCCGCCATCTCGAAGGCCCCCTTGTAGCCGTGGCGGCACATGGCACCGATCCACTTGGGGTTCAGGACCCGCGTACGCACGACGCGGGCCGCCTCCTCGGCCAGCGAGCGGACCTTGGGGTCGGCGGGGTTGGCCGAGTCGCCGAACCATGCCTTGGGCTCCTCGCCGCCGCGCAGCGAGCGGATGGTGGCGATCATCCCGCCGTGGTCCTGCAGGTAGTCGTCGGAGTCGAAGATGTCGTGCTCCCGGTTGTCCTGGTTCTTGACCGCCACCTCGATGAGGGAGAACCGCCGCTCCATTGCCTCCGCCGCCGGCGCCCCCATCGCCGCCCGGCCGTAGGAGTAGCCGCCCCATGCGGTGTAGACGGCGGCCAGGTCGGCGTCGTCGTCCCACTCCCTGGACTCGATCAGGGCCAGGATCCCCGACCCGTAGGCGCCGGGCTTGGAGCCGAAGATGCGGGGGTCGTCGTCGAAGCCGGCGAGGCGGACGGCGTCGTCGAGCAGGGCGATGACGTGGGGGAAGGCGTCGCGGAAGAAGCCGGAGATGCGCAAGGTGACGTCGACCCTCGGCCGGCCCAGCTCCGCTTCGGGGACGAGCTCGATGCCCGTGACCCGGCCCGACTCCTCGGCCCACACCGGGCGGACGCCGAGGAGGGCCAGGGCTTCGGCCACGTCGTCGCCGCCGGTGCGCATGGCCGCCGTGCCCCATACCACGAGGCCGACGGTGGCCGGCGGGCGGCCCTCCTCCCTCATGTGGCGATCGACGAGCTGGTCGGCCAGCTTCTGGCCGACGTCCCACGCCAGCCGACTGGGAATGGCCTTGGGGTCGACGGAGAAGAAGTTGCGGCCGGTGGGCAGGACGTGGGCCATGCCTCTCGTGGGCGCCCCGCTGGGGCCGGCGGGCACGTGGCGGCCGTCGAGGGCGCCGAGCAGGTTGGCGAGCTCGTCGGTGGTGCGGCCCAGGTTCGGGACGAGCCGGTCGCAGACCCACCGCAGCGTGGGGTGGTCGCCGGCGTAGGCCCAGCCGTCGGACCGGATGGCGGCCAGGGTGGCCCGGGCCTCGGCCTCGGCGGCGTCGACGTCGTGGCGGGTGCCGTCGGTGGGCCGGCGCAGCGCCGGCACGTCGCCCTGGGGCAGGCGGGTCATGGCCAGGACGAGGTCGAGCTCGGCCTCGCCCTCGGGGGGGCGGCCCAGGATGTGGAGGCCGCCACGGATCTGGGCGTCCTTGAGCTCGCACAGGTAGCCGTCGACGTGAAGCACGAGGTCGTCGAAGTCGTCGCCCTCGGGCCGGTCGGTCACGCCGAGGTCACGGTGGATCTCGGCCTGCACCAGCAGGTGCCACACCTGGGCCCGGATGGCCGGGAGCTTGGCCGGGTCGAGGGCGGCGATGGACGCGTGCTCGTCGAGCAGGGATTCGAGCCGGGCGACGTCGTCGTAGGAGTCGGCCCGGGTCATGGGCGGCAGGAGGTGGTCGATGATGACCGCGTGGGCCCGGCGCTTGGCCTGCGTGCCCTCGCCGGGATCGTTGACGACGAAGGGGTAGACGAGGGGTAGGTCACCGAGGGCGGCGTCGGGGAAGCACTCGGCCGAGAGGCCGACGCCTTTGCCCGGGAGCCACTCGAGGGTGCCGTGCTTGCCGGCGTGGACGACGGCGTGGGCACCCCATGCCTCCTCCAGCCACCGGTAGAAGGCGAGGTAGTGATGGGTCGGCGCCAGGTCCGGGGAGTGGTAGACGGCGATGGGGTTCTCGCCGAAGCCCCGGGCCGGCTGGATGGCGACGAGGACCCCGCCGAGGTCGATGCCGGCGAAGGCGAACTCGTCCTCGGGCGGGCCCCAGGTCTCGGTCACGCTCGGCGGTGCCAGGTACCTTTCCGCCGGCCAGCGGCCGCAGATGCCGCCGTCGGCCAGCTCGGCCATGAGCGCGTCGCCGCCTTCGGGGATGCGGTCCACGCGATAGCCCGCGTGCCGGAGGTCATGGAGCAGGTCGACCACCGACGCCGGCGTGTCGAGGGCCACGGCGTTGCCGATACGGCTCTTCTTCGTCGGGTAGGCGGAGAGGACGACGGCGATGCGCTTGTCGCCGTTGGGCACCTGGCGCAGCGACGCCAGGCGGGCGGCCAGGCCGGCGATCCGCTCGACCCGGTCGGGGACGGTCCGGTAGGCGGTGACCGGGGCGCCCAGTTCGTCGCCGTCGTCGACGACCTCCTTGAACGAGAACGGCACGCCGATGATGCGTCCGTCGAACTCCGGGATGGCGACGCTCATGGCCACGTCGATGGGTGTGAGCCCGGCGCTGCTCTGTTGCCAGGCGGCGGCGGGCTGGGTGGCGGCGACGGCCTGGAGGACCGGCACGTCGAGGGCGGCGAGGGCGGAGGCGTCCCAGTCGTCGCCGTCGCTCACCCCCATGGCCAGCACGGTGGTGACCAGGGCGTCGACGTCGCGCAACAGGTCGAACACGCCGGCGTCGGCCCGCAGGGAGTAGCACCACACGGGAAGGGCGTTGGCGCCCCTGGCCTCGATGGCGGCACAGAGGTCCTCGACGAAACCGGTGTTGCCGGCCAGGACGTGGGCCCGGTAGAAGACCACGCCGACGGTCGACTTCGACGGGTCCTGCGCCGGCGTCCCGAGGACGCCGAACGCCGGGACTGCGGCCGGCGGCTGGTGTGGGTAGCCGGCGACGAAGCGCAGCAGCTGCCCGGTGTTGGCCAGGCCGCCGTGGGCCAGGTACTCGAAGGCCCGGGCGACGGTGGCCGCCGGCGCGGTCGACAGCGCGGTCATCTCGGCGTCGGGCGTGGCCTCGCCGCCGAAGGCCAGCAGGGGGACGCCGGCGTCGACGCAGCGCCGGCGCAGCTCGTCCAACTGCTCCTCCCATGCCCGGCGCCCGCCGAGCAGCCGGATAAGCACCACGGCGACGCCCTCCAGGTCGGGCACGTCGAGAGGCCGGGCCGCCCGCACGGGTGGGAAACCCGCCGGCAGACCCTCGACCACCGACCGCAGGGCGAGGATCTCGGTGTCGGCGTTGGTCAGGACGAGGATCACGTGGCTTCCTTCAGGAGAGTCTCGATGGCGGCGAGGTCGAGGTGGGCTTCGAGCATGTCGGCGAGGCGATCGAGCTGGGCCTCCCGGGCGGCGGCGAAGGACACACCGGACGGCTCGATGCCGAGGAACGCGGCGCGGAAGCCGTCGTCCTCGAACAGGCCGTGGAGGGTGGTGCCGGAGAACCGGCCGCTGCGGGAGCCCTCGGGGCCGGCGCCGTAGGCGTCGTCGAGGGTGATCCAGGGGTCGGCGCCGGCGACCCGCCCATGGTGGATCTGGTAGCCGGTCACGCGCTGGTTGAACGCTACGCCCCGGCGCTGGCGGGTGACCTTGGTCGGCTCGAAGATGGTCTCGGCGTCGAGCCAGCCCAGGCCGGCGACGGCGCCCCGCCGTGACTCGACGTCGTCGGTGATCGTGCGGCCCATCATCTGGTAGCCGGCGCAGATGCCCAGGACAGCGGCGCCGCCCGCCTCGATGGCGGTGTGCAGACCCCGCCCCCGCAGCCATTCGAGGTCGGCGACCGTGGCCTTGCTGCCCGGAAGCACGACCAGATCGGGGCGGCCGAGCGCGGCGGCGCTGTCGACGAACCGCACCCCCACCGCCGGCTCCATGGTGAGCGGATCGAGGTCGGTGAAGTTGGCGATGCGGGGGAAGCGGACGACGGCGACGTCGAAGGCGGCGCCGGCGGGCGCCGACACCGCCGGCAGTGCGAGGGAGTCCTCGGCGTCGAGGGACACCCCGTGCAGGTACGGCAGGACCCCGAGGGTGGGCACGCCGCACCGGCGCTCCAGCTCGGCCGGACCCTCGGCCAGAAGGGCGGGATCGCCCCGCAGCTTGTTGACGACGAACCCCCGCACCAGCGGGCGGAGGTCGTCCGGCAGGAGGGCGACGGTGCCGTAGAAGGCGGCGAACACCCCGCCGCGGTCGATGTCGCCCACCACGATGGCGGGCACGCCGGCGGCCTTGGCCAGCCGCAGGTTGACGATGTCGGAGCCGAGAAGGTTGATCTCGGCCGGGCTGCCGGCGCCTTCGAGCACGACGACGTCGAACCGGGACCGCAGGTCGGCCAGCGCCTCGAGCACCGTCTGGAAGAGGCGTGGCTTCTCGGCCTGGTAGGCGGCGGCGTCGAGGTGTCCCGCCGGCCGCCCCATGACGACGACCTGGCTCGTGCGCTCCCCCGTCGGCTTCAGGAGGATGGGGTTCATGCCCACCTCGGGCGCGGCGCCGGCGGCCAGCGCCTGCACGCCCTGGGCCCTGCCGATCTCGTGGCCCGCGGCGGTGACGTAGGAGTTGTTGGCCATGTTCTGGGCCTTGAACGGGGCCACGCTGACGCCCCGCCGGTGCAGCACCCGGCACAGGCCGGCGACGACCGAGCTCTTGCCCACGTCGCTGGCCGTGCCGCACACCATCAGGCCACCGCGCACAGGGCCTCCTCCAGGCGGGTGAGGCCGGCGTCGTCGGGTACGGCGATACGGACGTGGTCGGGCAGGGCGAAGCTTGCGCAGTCCCGCACGAGGATGCCGCGGGGCGCCAGCCGGTCCCGAAGGCCCGGCGCCCGGACGAGCACGAAGTTGGCGTCGGACGGCTCCGGGTCCAGGCCGGCTGCGTGCAGCACCGTGACCAGCCGGTCCCGCAACCCAGCGACGCCGGCCGCCCACGCCGGCAGGTCCACCGCCTCCAGCAGGTCGGGGAGGGCGGCGGCCGCCAGCCCGTTCACCGACCACGCCGGCTGGCGCCACTGCCGGGGATGGGCCGCCAGCACGTACCCCACGCGCAGGCCCGGGCACGCCAGCAGCTTCGTCAGGCTGCCGACCACCAGCGGCTGGCCGCTCGTCCACCGGCCCGTGGCCAGCGGGTAGAACGCCTCGTCCCAGACGTCGGCGTGACCCGTCGCCAGACGGCCGGTGGGATTGTGGGGGTTGGACCGCCACTGCGGGCCGCCCCCCCGGGGGTACAGGCTGAAGTCCGGCTCCGCGACCCGGCCGCCCAACTCGGCGGCCACGAGGGCGATCGCCTCCGCTCCCCCGTTGGTGAGGAGCAGCCGGTCGGGATCGACGCCTATGGCCGTGGCCAAGGCCCCGGTTGCCCGAGCGGGGTCGGGGTAGCGCCTGAGGGCGTCGAGGTGCTTGCCCACCACCTGGCCGGCGTCGGGCGCCAGCGGGTTGAGGCTGGCCGACAGGTCGAGCACGGCTCCGGGGTCGACACCGAGCGCAGCCGCCAAGCGAGCCCCGTCGCCCCCATGTGCGCCGGCGGGGATCACCTTGGTGCATTTCGCGTCGTGAAATGGGGGGAAAACGTCGAGATCACGACGCAAAATGCACCAAGGGCCACGGAGACGTCCCGGGAGAGGACGACCGCACGGGCGATGTCGCCGGGCTCCGCCGGTCGGCCGGTGCCCAGGGGCGGGCGGAGTTCGACACGGTCGCCGTAGCGGTTCTCGCCCCCCAGGCGCAGGCCGAGCGCGGCGGCGAAGGCGGCCTCGGCCACGCCGGCGTTGGGCGACGGGTGGGCCGGCGCCTGGATGCCCACCGCGGTCCACACCGACCGAGCCGTCGCCGGGCGCACGCCGGCGACCAGGGCCGCGGTCACCCGGGCCGGTGCCCAGCCGGCGAGGTCGTCGAGCCGGGCGCTGGCCCAGCCGTACTTCTGGTACCGGGCCGACCGGTGGCCGACCATGGCGTCGAGGGTGTTGACCGCCCGGTAGCCGAGCGCTCCGGGAGCGCCGGCCACCGCGGCCCACAGCGCCGGCGCCACGACCGCGTCGACGGTGTTCTCGGCGACCGACTCCACCACCGCCCGGGCGATCTCCTTCTCGTCCAGCGCCGACGGGTCGCGGCCCACGAGCGCCGGCAGCAATGCCCGGGCCCGGTCGAGGTCACCCGCATCCAGCGCGTCGCCGACGGCCGTGGCCGCCGCGCCCAGCGCCCGGCCGGCGACGGCGACCCAGGTGGCAAGGGCCGCCGACCCGACAAGGCCGCCGGCGGCGGCACCGAGGCCGGCGCCGATCAGGGCGTGGGCGACACCCGCGCCCCGGCTGTCCCGGTAGAGCCGGCGCTCGACCACCCGCATGACCCGCCCGAAGGCGACGACGGGGTGGACCGCCGCCGGCGGCTCGCCGAACAGCCTGTCCGCCACCAGCCCGGTGGCGACGCCGCTCACCATCGCGCCGCCGCCGCCAGCAGGCCGGCGGTCTCCCCGATCATCCCTGCCGCCCCCAGGACGTCCCCGGTGAACCCGCCGAGCCGGCGGGCGGCGAGGGCGACCACCGCCGCGCCGGCCAGCCCCAGCACCACGACACCGACCATCCCGTCCCCGCCGGCCGACACCGCCAGCACCAGGACGAGCACCACCCCGGCCGGCGAGCCTCGGCGGCGCCGCCCGTCCAGGAAGGCACCGGCCAGCCCCCCGGGCCGGGCGTATGGCACCGTTCCCGCAGCCACGGCCATCACCGAGCGCGACCCGCACCAGAGAGCGGCCAGCAGCAACGGCGCGGGCGCCAGCGCCGCCAGCGCCGCCCACCTCAGCAGGAGCACCACGACGGCCACCCCCACGCCGAAGGCCCCCGCCGCCGGATCGGCCATGACCTCGAGGCGCCGGGCCCGGTCCAAGGGAGGCAACAGGCCGTCAGCGGAGTCCACCAGCCCGTCGAAGTGCAGCATGCCGGTCAACGCCAGGTCGGCGGCCACCACGACCGCAGCCGCCACCGGCGCCGCCCACAGCCGGTCGGCCGACCACCAGATCCCGCCCAGGGCCAGTCCCAATGCCGCCCCCACGACGGGGAACCAGGCCAAGGCGCCCGGAGACGGCGCCACGGCGCCGCCCACCGGAGTCAGGAAGGAAAGCGCCCGGCGCATCAGGCGAGGTCGAGTCTGAGCAGCCGGCCGGCCACGACCAGCAACGCCTCGTCGGCCACTGAGGCCACGGCCTGGTTGACCAGGCCCAAGGCGTCGCGGAACCGGCGGCCTTCCTCACTCGAGGGGTGGACGCCGAGACCGACCTCGTCGCTGACGGCGATCACGTCTCCGTGGTGACCGCCCATGGCCAGGCACAGACCGGCGGCGTCGACCGCGAACCCCGACGCGCCGGCCACCCACGTCGTCAGGCTGTCGACCAGCACGGTTCCCCGCTCGACCGCCCGCACCGCGCCGACCAGGTCGGAGGTCTCCACGGTGGTCCACGACGGCGGCCGGCGGGCCCGGTGGGCGGCGAGGCGGTCCTCCATGTCTGCGTCGTCCGCACCACCCGTGAACGTGGCCAGGTAGGTCACCGGCCCGGCGCCGGCCAGGCGCTCGGCCACCGCCGACTTCCCGGACCTCGCTCCTCCCAGCACAAGGGTGATCACCGCAACCCGGCCCGCACCGCTCCGTGCACGGCGCGCGCCAGCCGGGCGCCCCATGTCGACCGAGGCCCCCCGAACGCATGGGGCGGCCCCTCCTCGGGGCAGGCGATGCACATTGCGTCCGTCGCGGTCCCGGTCCCCCCGACGCCGGCCTCGAACAGCGCCTGGGACTTGGCCTCGGTGGCCGTGGCCACCGCGTTCACCAGCGCGGCGTCGGACAGCCGTTCCGGCAGGAGGACGACCAGGTTGATCGTCCCGACGAGGCTCACGGGCCCCACGGCGTCCGGCGCCGCCGCCCACATGGGGTGCCCCAGGCCCACGGTGGCGAAGACCTCCACACCGGCCTCGGTCACCGAGGACACCGCCCGCACGTCCGCCGCCGTCAGCATGCCCACCCCTCGCCCTCTCAACCCGAGGGACACGCCCAGGCGGGACAGGTGGTGGTCGGGGTCACGCCGGCCGTAGCTCATCGGCACCTGTGCGTTCACGACCCAGCGCCGCACCCCGATGCCTCCACCGTGGGGCGCCGAAGCCACCATCCGCAGGGGCGCCGGCGCCCGCCACACCAGGACGGGGAAGGCGCGGTCGCCCTCCTGTCGGGATCGAACCTGCAGTTCCACGTCCACGCGACCTTTCTCCCGGCGGGTGCCGTACAGGCAGGTCTCCTGGCTTCCGGATCGGCGCTCGCCCCGGCCTTCCCGTCCCTTCGGACCGTGGCCACTGCGTGAGGTCTGCTCCCCGGTGACAGTTGCGGGACAGCCCCGGATTCACACCGGGTTCCCTGCGCTGCGACCGGCATCATAGGCGGCCACACGCCGGCGGGCATACGCTCCCGACCGTGTCCCGGGCCGAGTCGATCGTGCTGGTCAACACCGGCTACGGCAAGGGCAAGTCGTCGGCCGCGTTCGGCGTCATGGGCCGGGGCTGGGCGCGGGGGTGGCGGGTCGGCGTCGTCCAGTTCATCAAGAGCGGGAAGTGGAAGACCGGCGAGCGCAAGCTGGCCGACCACCTCGGCATCGAGTGGCACACCCTGGGCGACGGCTTCACCTGGGAGTCCACCGACCTCGACGAGACGGCGGCCAAGGGCCGCCACGCCTGGGAGGTGGCGGCGGCCAAGCTGGCCTCGGGCGACTTCGACCTGCTGATCCTCGACGAGCTCACCTACGCGGTGAAGTACGGCTGGGTCGACGTGGCCGACGTGGTGGCCGGGGTTCGGGGCCGAGCGCCCCACACCAACGTGGTGATCACCGGCCGGGATGCCCCGGACCAGGTCGTCGAACTGGCGGACACGGTGACCGAGATGCGCAAGGTCAAGCACGCCTACGACCGGGGTATCAAAGCCAAGAAGGGCATCGAGTATTGATCCCCTCCGGCGGCGGGCGGGCCGCCGGATCGGTCGGACCGCAGGTATTGACAGGTCGCAGTAGAGTCGTCCCGATGGGGGACGGATACGACCTGACCCACCGCGACGAGTGGGCAGTCCAGTGCATGGAGCGCCAGCTGGTCGTGATGGACGACCTCGCCGCCCGTGCCGGCGATGCCCGGGCCTGGCTGGCGCTGGAGCGCCAGGCCAACAGCTACCTGCGCCACCTCGACACCTGGCTGGCCAAGGACCGCATCTTCCCGGGTGCCCGGTCCGAGATGGCGGATCACAAGGCCGCGCTCGAGGGCTACGTCCGGCGGGCGCAGCAGGAAGTCGCCGGCGTCGGCCCTGAAGCCATCGAGGCCACCCGCGCCGGGCTGGGGCTACGGCTGGCGGTGATCGGCAAGGGCGGCGCCGGCAAGACGGTGACCTCCTCCACCCTGGCCCGGGTCCTGGCCCGCAAGGGTCGCAAGGTCCTCGCCGCTGACCTCGACGTGAACCCCGGCCTGGCCATCAGCCTCGGCCTTCCGCCCGGCGAGGGCGGCATGCCGCCGGGAACCGTCGAGGAGCACCCCGGCTCCATCTACGGCTGGCAGCTCACCGGCGACATGACCCCGATCCAGGTGGTGGAGAAGTTCGCCGCCACCGCTCCCGACGGCGTCCGCTTCCTGGGTTTCGGCAAGATCGGCCCCGCCTCGGAGGGCGCCGGCGCCGACAAGTCGGCGGCGAAGCAGTCGGTCGCAGCCCTTGTCCACCTCCTGCTGGGCATCGGCGAGCCGGACTGGGACGTCATCGCCGACCTCGAAGCGGGGCCGACGACGCCGTTCGAGCGCTACCACGCCTTCTCCGAGGACGTCATCGTGGTCGTGGGGCCGGCGTGGCGCTCGGCCATGACCGCCCGCCGGCTCCTGCCCATGGCCGAGGGCCGCCGCCTCACCATCGTCTCCAACCGCTTCCGCGACGAGCCCGACCACCCCGACATGCCCGCCCGGGTCCGCATCCCGTTCGACCCCGAGCTGGCCGAGGTGGAGCGTCAGGGCCTGGCCCCGGTCGACGCCTGCCCCGACTCACCGGCAATTCTCGCCATCACCCGACTCGCCGAAATGTTCGTGAACCAGGAGGTACCGGTATGAAGATCGCCGTCTGTGGCAAGGGCGGATCGGGCAAGAGCACGATCTCCGGCGCCCTGGCCCGCCACCTGGCCCGCCAGGGCCACAAAGTCGTGGCCCTCGACTGCGACCCGAACCCGAACCTGGGGATATCCCTCGGCGTCGCACGCGAGAGCGTCGAATCGATGAGCCCCATCCTCAACGCCCTTCTCGACTCCGGCCACACCCACAAGGACCCCAAGATCGAGGCCGAGGTGCTGCTCGACCGCTACGGCGTCGACGCCCCCGAGGGCATCCGGCTGGTCGCCACCGGCAAGATCGAGCGTCCGTCCGACGCCTGCCTGTGCTGTGGGTCGCACAACACCACCCGCCAGTTCTTCGGCGAGCTCGGTGCCGACGACCGCATCGTGCTGGCCGACCTCGAAGCCGGCCTCAACGACCTCATCTGGGCCAAGCCGGGGGCCGACGACGTCGTGCTGGCCGTCACCGAGGGCAGCGCCAAGTCGGTGGAGATCGCCCGCCGGGCGTGCCGGCTGGCCGAGGAGCTGGGCGTCCGCCGCATCATCGGCATCGCCAACCGCACGGTGAGCGACGTCGACGCCAAGCGCGTCGGCGAGGAGCTGGGCGTGGAGATGTTCGTGGTGCCCGAGGACCGGGCCGTCGAGGACGCCGAC
>DATLHA010000217.1:0-17938 GCA_035540095.1 Acidimicrobiales bacterium
CTTCCAGGACGTTGTAGGAGGGCCGGGTGTAGCCGCGCACCCGGTGGGAGGAGACGGTGCCCGAGTTCACCAGCAGCACGTGGTCCAGGAGCCAGACGTGGGGCACGTGCTTGTGGCCCGACAGGACCATGTCGACCTTCAGCTCGGCCAGCAGGGCGAGCACGTCGCCGGCGTCCCACACCGTGTTGCGCTCCCGACCGGTCCCCGGGACGGGCACCAGGTGGTGGTGCAGGACGAACACCTTGAAGTCGGCCTCGGCCGCGAACTGGTCGCGTATCCAGCGGTACCGCTCCCGGCCCACCTCCCCCTCGGCCAGGTCGGGCTTGGAGGAGTCGATGGCGACGATCCGCACGCGGAACGGCTGCTCGGCGCTGTCGAGCGGCGGGAGGTTGAGCGAGATCACCCGGTCGCCCTTTTCGGCGGCGTCGCCCACGCCGAAGGTGTCCCGGAAGTGGAGGTAGCCGACGTTCTTGGAGTCGTGGTTGCCGGGGATGACCAGCATGGTGAATCCCGCCTCGAAGAGCGGCTCCAGGAACTCCTGGGCCATGCGGAACTCGCCCGCGTAGCCCTCGGCCGTGAGGTCACCGCCGATGACGACGAGGTCCGGGTTCAGGCCGATGGTCTCGTTGACCGCCGTCTCCAGCAGGCCGGCGTCGAAGAACGGCGACCCGCAGTGGAGATCGGAGAGCTGGGCGACGACGAACGCTTCGCGTGCCATGTCTTCAAGCAGTCTACGGGGAGCCCGCAGGTAGGGTTCCTCACCGTGCCCACGAAGGTGTGCGTGCTCGGGGCGGGCTCCTGGGGAACCGCGATGGCGGCCATGTGCGCGCAGCGCGTCCCGACGGTGCTGTGGGCCCGCCGGCCCGAGCTGTCCGCAGCCATGCAGACAAACGGACGCAACCTCGACTACCTGCCCGAACTGGCCCTGCCGGAGGGACTCGTGTCCACCTCGTCGCTGGCCGAGGCGGTGGAGGGAGCCGGCGTGGTGGTCATGGCCGTGCCCTCGCATGGGTTCCGCGCCGTGCTGGGCGAGGCGGCGCCCGACCTGCCCTCCGGGGCGCCTTTGGTCAGCCTGACCAAAGGGGTGGAGCAAGGCACGCTGGCTCGAATGACCGAGGTCATCGCCGCAGTGGCGCCGGCCCACCCCTACGCGGTGCTGACCGGGCCGAACCTGGTCGGCGAGATCGTCGCCGGCTACCCCACGGCGAGCGTCGTGGCCGCCACCGACGCCGGCCTGGCCGTGGAGCTGCAGGAGCTGTTCAGCACCGGAGCGTTCCGGGTCTACACCAACCCCGACGTCGTCGGCTGCGAGCTCGGTGGAGCGCTGAAGAACGTCGTCGCCATCGCCGCCGGCGTCTCCGACGGGCTGGGCTTCGGCGACAACACCCGCGCCGCCCTCATCACCAGAGGCGTGGCCGAGCTGACCCGCCTCGGTGTCGCCCTGGGCGGCCAGCCCATGACCTTCGGCGGCCTGACCGGCATGGGCGACCTGGTCGCCACCTGTATCAGCCGGCGGAGCCGGAACCGCTGGGTGGGCGAGCAGCTGGCACGCGGGCGACCGCTGGCCGAGATCGTCGGCGGCACCCGGATGGTGGCCGAAGGGGTCCGGACCTCGACCGCAGTGGTCCAGCTGGCCGCCAGTGTCGGCGTGGAGATGCCGATCGCCGACCAGGTGGTGGCCGTGCTCGACGGGGTGACGCCGGCGGCCGAGGTGGTCGCCGCCCTCATGGGCCGCATGATGAAGGCCGAGCTCCACGGGTTGAACTGAGTTCGCACCGGGCTCTCAGCCTGCACCCAGGTGGGGGAGTGATGCTCCACCAGGTGAAGCCGAAGCGTCTTACCCTTCACGCAGTCGTACTCTTTGCAGGATGACCGACCACGCCACCGTCGCCGCTCACGCCGCTCAGCTGGAGCAGGCCCTGTTCGAGGTCAAGAAGGTCATCGTCGGCCAGGACCAGGTCATCGAGCGGCTCGTCGCCTGCCTGCTCGCCCGCGGCCACTGCCTGCTCGAAGGCGTGCCCGGCCTGGCCAAGACGCTCGCCGTCGAGACGCTGGCCGAGGTGGTCGGCGGCACGTTCGTCCGCCTTCAGTTCACCCCTGACCTCATCCCGTCCGACCTCACGGGCACCCGCATCTACCGCCAGTCCAGCGAGACGTTCGACGTCCAGCTCGGCCCCATCTTCGCCAACTTCGTGCTGGCCGACGAGATCAACCGGGCGCCGGCCAAGGTGCAGTCCGCCCTCCTGGAGGTGATGTCGGAGCGCCAGGTCTCACTCGGCGGCCAGACCTTCAAGGTGCCGAGCCCGTTCTTGGTCCTCGCCACCCAGAACCCGATCGAGTCCGAGGGTGTCTACCCGCTGCCCGAGGCCCAGCGTGACCGGTTCCTGATGAAGATCATGGTCGACTACCCGGACCGCAACGAAGAGGTGGAGATCGTCCAGCGGATGGCGGTGAACCCGCCGCACGCCAACCGGGTGCTCACCCTGGACGACCTGGTGGCGCTGCAGTCCGCCGCCGACGACGTCTTCGCCCACCGGGCTGTCGTCGACTACGCCGTGCGCATCGTCCACGCCACCCGCTCGCCCGCCGAGCACGGGTTGGGTGATCTCGTCGGCATGATCGACTACGGCGCCAGCCCCCGCGCCAGCCTCGGCCTGGTGGCCGGCGCCCGGGCCCTGGCCCTGCTCCGGGGACGGGACTACGTGCTCCCCCAGGACATCGTCGACGTGGCGCCCGACGTGCTGCGCCACCGCCTGGTCCTGACCTATGAGGCCCTGGCCGACGGCATCTCGATCGACGAGCTGCTGAAGAAGGTCCTGGCCACCGTCCCCGCTCCCCGCCTGGCGCCCAGCCAGGACACGACCGCCGTGGACGGGGTCGACGTCCCGAACGTGGCCAGCACCGCGTGAAGGTCCTGCCCTCGACGGGCGACGCCCGGAGCGACCGCCGGCCCGAGGAGGTCCTCCGCCGGCTCCAGCTCACCATCACCCGCCGGCTCGACGGGCTGCTCCAGGGGGATTACCAGGCACTGCTGCCCGGCTTGGGCAGCGAGCCCGGTGACAGCCGCGAGTATCAGGAGGGCGACGACGTCCGCCGCATGGACTGGGCGGTGACCGCCCGCACCACCGTGCCCCACGTGCGCGACCCGGTGGCCGACCGGGAGCTCGAGTCGTGGGCCATCGTCGACTGTTCGGCCAGCATGGACTTCGGCACCGCCAACTGCGAGAAGCGCGACCTGGCCCTGGCCGCGGTGGCCGCCATCGGGTTCATGACCACCCGAACGGGCAACCGGTTCGGTGCCCTGGTGGTGAGGCCGGGCGGCATCACCCGTATCCCGTCCCGCCCCGGCCAGCAGCCGCTCATGGGCCTGCTGCACAAGCTGGCCACCCGTGAGCGGGTCGACGGCACCGGCGCCACCGACCTGGGTGCCGCCCTGGTGAGCCACATGGTCGCCCGTCGCCGGCGGGGCCTGGCCGTGGTGGTGTCGGACTTCCTGTCGCCCCCGGGCTGGGAGCGGCCCCTCACCGGCCTGTGCGCCCGCCACCAGGTGCTGGCCGTCGAGGTCGTCGACCCCCGGGAGCTGGAGCTGCCGAACGTGGGGTACCTCACCCTGGTGGACCCCGAGACAGGCCGGCGCATGGAGCTCCAGACGGCCAAGCCCGGCATCCGCCAGCGTTATGCCGAGGCCGCCGCCGCCCAGCGGGCGGAGATCGCCGCCGCCATCCGCCGCAGCGGCGCCCAGCACCTCGTCCTGCGCACCGACCGTGACTGGTTGCGCGACGTCGTCGACTTCGTCCTTTCCGCCCGCCGTCACCGTGGCGGCCTTCAGAGAGTCAACCGCTGATGATCCTTGCCCTCACCTTCCTCTCCCGCGGCCGGTTGTGGTTCCTTCTTCTCGTCGCTGCGCTCGTCGCCGCCTACGTGATGATGCAGATGCGGCGCAAGGAGTACGCGGTCCGGTTCACCAACCTGGCCCTCCTCGACTCCATCGCCCCCAAGCGCCCGACGTGGCGCCGGCACATCCCGGCCACCGCCTTCATCCTGGCCATGATCGCCATGGTCACCGCATTCGCCCGCCCGGCTCGGCCGGTGAAGGTGCCCCGCGAGCGGGCCACGGTGGTCATGGCCATCGACGTGTCGCTGTCCATGGAGGCCACCGACGTCGAGCCCAGCCGGCTGCTGGCCGCCCAGGAGGCGGCCAAGTCCTTCGTCGACCTGGTGCCGACCCGGCTCAACCTGGGCCTGGTGGCCTTCTCGGGAGTGGCCCAGGTGCTGGTCTCGCCCACCACCGACCACGCCCTCCTCAAGCGGAGCATCGACAACCTGCAACTCGGCCCCCGCACCGCGGTGGGGGAGGCCATCTTCGCCAGCCTGGGCAGCATCGCGTCGGTGGCCACGGAGCCGGGCCAGCCCCCGCCGCCGGGACGCATCGTATTGATGTCCGACGGGGAGACAACGGTCGGGCGGGCCAACGAGCTGGCCATCAAGGCGGCCACCGACGCCAAGGTCCAGATCTCCACCATCGCCTTCGGCACCGACGACGGCACCGTCCTCGTCGAAGGCCGCAACATCCCGGTGCCGGTGAACCGGGAGGCTCTCGCCGCCATCGCCGAGGCCACCGGTGGCCGGGCCTTCGAGGCCGGCACCGCCCGCGAGCTGCGGCGGGTCTACGCCGACATCGGCAGCTCCATCGGCTTCCGCACCGAGGAGCGAGAGGTCACCTCCTGGCTGGTCGGCCTGGCCCTGGCCTTCGCCCTCGCCGCCGCCGGCGGCTCCCTCCTCTGGAGCTCCCGCCTGCCGTAACCCCCACCCCGAACTGGTTGCACCTACCCGTCAATATGGCGGGTAAGTGCAACCAGTTCACGGGCCGGGCGGTACCGTGGGCCGCGATGAGGGTGGCCTTCGGGACCGACGAGCGCACGCCCCTGGCGGACGAGATCGCCGCCGCCCTGGCCGGCGCCGGCCACGAGGTGGTGCTGCGGCTGGAGGACGAGCCGTGGCCCGACGTCGGCCGGCGGGTGGGGGAGGCGGTGGCCGCCGGCGAGGCCGACCGGGGGATCGTGTGCTGCTGGACGGGGACGGGCGTCTCCATCGCCGCCAACAAGGTCGCCGGCGTGCGGGCCGCCCTGTGCACCGACGCCGAGACGGCGCGCGGCGCCCGGCGCTGGAACGACGCCAACGTGCTGGCGCTCGGCCTCCGGCTGACCACGCCGGCGACGGCCAAGGAGATGGTCGATGCCTTCCTGGCCACCGAGCCGGATGCCGACGAGGCGCAGAACATAGTCAAAGTGCTTGATGGGTAAAACATCGAAGGGGGGCCCGGTCCTGCAAGCTGGGGAGTCCGCGCGGCGCGAGCGGGCGCCTGGGCCGGCCCCCCGCTCCGTGCCCACCCTGGCACGCGAGCGGGCGCTGTGGGACGAGGGCTACGAGGTCGTCGTCGGCGTCGACGAGGTCGGCCGCGGCTCCTGGGCGGGGCCGATCTCCGTGGGGGCGGTGGTGCTGCCCCGGGACCGGCGGGTCTACAAGGTGCGGGACTCCAAGATGCTCACCGAGGAGGAGCGCGAGCGGCTGTTCCCCCGGCTGACAGCCTGGTGCGCGGCGTGGGCGGTCGGGCACGCCAGTCAGCAGGAGTGCGACGACCTGGGCATGTCGGCGGCCCAGAAGCTGGCCGCCCGCCGGGCCATCGACGGTCTCGGCGTCACGCCCGACGCCCTCCTGATCGACGGGCTCTGGGACTTCGTCGGCGGCATCCCCAGGGTCACCCGCATCGTCAAGGGCGACGCCAAGTGCCTGACGATCGCCACCGCCTCGGTCCTGGCCAAGGTCACCCGCGACCGCATCATGCGGGCCGAGGCCCGGCATTTCCCCGCGTACGACTTCGACCTCAACAAGGGCTACCCGTGCCCCCGTCACAAGGCGGCGCTGGCCGCGTGGGGGCCGACGTCCATCCACCGGCGGGCGTGGGTGTTCATGGACCACCAGCCATGGGACGGCGTCCAGCGTCTGGTCCGGGATCTGCAGCCCGCCCTATGGTGAGAGGGTGACCCGCACCGATGCCCTGATCCTGCGGACCGCCGCGGTTTGGACGATCTTCATCTGGGTCACCCGGATCCGCAACATCCTGGGCGACGAGACCAGGTCCACCGGCTTCAAGGCGGTGCACACCGTGCTTGCCCTGGTGTCGGTGGCCTTCGCCATCGCCATCCTGGGCGTGGCGTCGAGGAACCGCCGACGAGCCCGCGACAAGACCGCGACACCCTCGTAGGCCACATCACCAGCGCCGGCTTCGCCTCCGGCGACCGGTTCGTCGTGGGAACGTGGCGAGAGTCCCCGGTGGGTCGCCTCGACGACCTCATGTGGGCCCGGCCCGACGGCCGGCGCCTGCTCGTGGCCGGCACCCGGCAGGCCGCCGACTACGTGTCGGCCGCCTACGGGTTCGACGAGGTGGTTGTGGGGCCGCTGCGGGTCGACCTGCGCGGCCGCTTCCTCCACCTGCACGCCCCTGAGCGCGGTCTGGAACTGCACCTGACCGCCGGCTTCGGGATCGGGTTGCCGTGGCCCCGGCCGGCGTGGTTCACCCGGTGGGTCGAGGGACCGGTTGCCTACCGGCTGCTGGGCGTCAACACCTACGGGGTCAGCCCGACGGGGGTGCGGGAGTGGTACCGGGCGGTGTCGATCAGGCGGGTGGTCGCCGGCTGGGCCTCGGTCGACGGGGCCGACCTGGGCCCCCTGAGGCCGATCGACCCCAAGACCGGCTTCGGCTTCAGCGAGCCGCCGAGGTTCCCGTCGATGGTGGGGGTTCACCCGGTACTCCAATGGCCACGTCGAGAGCGAGCGTCAGGCAGCGGCAGCCGCCGCCGGCCTTGAGGAACTCGCTCACGTCGACCACGGCCACGTCGAAGCCCCAGCCCTCGAGCAGGCGCCCGACCCGGCGGGGGCACTGGGCCATGACGACGGTGGAGCCGACCACCACCGAGTTGGCGCAGAAGCCCAGCATCTCCTCGGCCTCGAGGTAGAGGGGCTCGGGCACCAGGGTCTCCACCACCTTGCGGCCGTAGCTGTCCCAGGCGTGGGGGGCGACCATGGCCCGGCGGTCGTCGAGCGGGCAGAACGTCAGGTCGAGGTGGTACAGGCGGGGGTCGACCAGCTCGATGGGCCGGACCGGCACGCCCAGCAGGGTCGACAGGGGCCCGTGGGCGGCGGCGTCGGAGCGCGACCGGTAGCCGGCGAGGAACACGCCCCGAAAGGGCAGGGCGTCGCCGGCCCCCTCGTGGCGGACCCCTTCAGGCAACCACGAAACGTGGTAGCCGTTCGCCTCGAACCAGGCCACGTCGTAATCGACCTCGGGCTGGCGCTGGGGGTGGCGGAAGCGGCTGGGGACGTAGCGGCGCCGGTTCACCGTGCCGGCGTTGGCGGTGAACACCAGGTCGGGCAGGCCGGGTTGCGGCTCCAGGAGCTCGACGCCGGCGCCGGCCTCGGTGAGCGTCGCCACCAGGTCGCCCCACTGGGAGCGGGCCAGGTCCAGGTCGACGGCCACCTCCCGGTTCATCCACGGGTTGATCTCGTAGAGGACCCCGAAATGCTCCGGCGGGCACATGAGGAAGCGCCGCCCCCAGGGCAGCGTGCTCAAAGGACGAGGTGGTGGATCAGGGTGTGCAGGAACAGCCCCACGTCGGTGACGATTCCGAGGGCCTGGTGGCTACCCCGGTCGGCCAGCTTCGTGACCACCGCCTGGTTGATGTCCACGCAGTAGGTCTCCACGCCGGCGGGCAGCACGTTGCCGGTGGCGATGGCATGCAGCGTCGAGGCCAGCATGAGGGCGACGGCCACCCCCTGCAGCTCCGCCCGCATGGCGTCGGCCGCCTCGACCACATCGGTGTACACGTCGGGCAGGGGGCCGTCGTCGCGCACGGAACCGCCCAGGACGAACGGCACGTCGTGCTTGACGCACTCGTACATGACGCCGCCGGTGATGTAACCGTCGGCCACGGCGCCGGCGATCGACCCTCGCCGGCGGACCTCGTTGATCACCCGCAGGTGGTTGGCGTGCCCGCCTTCGGGCGGCAAGTCGTCGCCCAGGGGCACGCCCAGGGATGTGCCGAGGACGTTCGACTCGATGTCGTGGGTGGCGAAGCCGTTGCCGGCGAAGAGCACGTCGATGACGCCGGCCCTGACCAGGTCGGCGACGGCGGGGCCGGCGCCGGTGTGGATCACCGCCGGCCCGCACACCGCCAGCACCTTGCCGCCGCCCGCCTTGGCCCCCTTCATCCGCTCGGCCACCCGGGCGACCAGCTGCTCCTTCGGCTTCTCCGACGACACCTCGGAGCTCATGAACTCGAACGGGTTGGCACCCCGCGGCCGCTCCAACGGCTGCACTCGCACGCCGGTGCGGCCCACGACGACGGGATCGCCGGAGTACACCCGGTGCATGGGGACGGTGCGCACCCGCCCGTCCGGGCGCACGACGAGGGCGCAGTCCATCTCCGGGTTGTCGACGTCGACCCAGTGGCCGCCCATGCGGACCTGGGTGGGCAGGTTGGTCGTGGAGTAGAACCCCTCGGGCAGCACGCCGTCCATGTCGGCCGCCACCGTGACCGCGTCGCCCTGGGCCACCGCGTTGGCCCCGTGGATCTGGAGCTCGGCCAGCAGGGCGGCGAGGGCCTCCCCGTCGGGCGCGGTGATCTCGATGCGGGCGTGGCTGGAGTCGACGTTGGTACGCCCGATGTGGACGTCGACCATGCGGTAGTCGGCGCCGGCGTCGACGATGACGTCGAGGACCTTGGCCAGGATGAGGGAGTCGATGATGTGGCCGTCGACCTGGACGACCTCCGAGACGGTCATTCGGAGACCGCGACCGGGCGATCCGGCTCGTCCGGTCGGTCCTCGTCGTCGAGCACGTCGGAGACGGGGATCTCGTCGGTGCCGATGGTCGGCTCTTCCTTCAGTCGGCCGACCCGCTCGTCCCACAGGTCCCGGACGATGACCTGGATCACGCCGGCGGCGGGGATGGCCAGCAGGGCACCCAGGAATCCCAGCAGCTCGACGCCGATGAGCACGCTGACCAGGACGAAGAGCTGGTTGATGTGCACCGTCTTCGACATGATCGCCACCTGGAGCACGTGGTTCTCGAACTGCTGGTAGATCACGTAGAAGATGAGCATCCCGAAGCCGGCGCCGGTGGAGTGCAGGAAGGCCACGCCGATGGTCGGGATGGCGCCGAGGGTGGCGCCGACCAGGGGGATGAGGTCGGTGAAGGCGGTCCACAGCGCCAGCACGGCGGCGAAGGGGACCCCGAAGATCAGCAGGGCGATGAACGTCAGCGACCCGGCGATCACGCTGATCAGAAGGTTCCCCATGACGTAGCCGGTGATCGCCCGGGCGCAGTCTGTGGCCACGGCCCTGACCCGGTCGCGCTTGTCCGGCTCGAGGACGGTGAGGCCCGTCTTCAGGATTTCCGGGCCGTACAGCACCATGAGCACGGTGAGGACCAGGATGGTGAGGCCGGACACCACCCCGCCCAGCACCCGCCCGGCGACCCTGAGCGCACCGCTGCCGGCGTTGGCGATGCTCTCCTCGATGCTTCCCTGGGCGTCGCGCAGGCGCTCGTCGAGGTTGTAGCGCTTGACCAGGTCGCCGGCGGGACCCCGCCCTTCTCGCGCCTCGCTGACGTAGGTGGGGAAGTTGTCGGCGAACCGCCGGCCTTCGTCCACCATAGGGCTGATGAGGGCGTACAGCAGGGCCGAGACGATGCCGATCCCGACGATGAACACGATGGCCGTGGACACGCCGCGGCTCACGTGGAGCTTGCGGCGGACGAGGTCGACCGCCGGCGTCAGCACGATGGCGAAGAAGGCGGCCACCACCAACAGGGTCTCGATGTGGGCCAGCAGGACGATGGCCCGCAGGGTGAGGTAGGTGGCCACGACGAGGCCGATGCCGACGAGCATGGTGCGCACGGGCACCGGCTGTCGCGCGTCCGTCACGGCCCGGACTCTACCGAGCTTGATGGCGGCCCTCCGCCGGCCGGGGAGGTACTGTTCCGCTTCGTCATGGGCCAGCTGATCACCGTCTCCCGGAAGTCGTCGGTCCGTCCCGACGTCGCCATCTTCGAGCTCAACCGCAGCCTCACGGGAATGGGGCACGAGCGCTACAAGTCCGCAGCCGACGCCGTGCGTCAGCGGCCGGTCGACGAGCTGGCCCGGCGGCTGTTCGAGGCCGGGGGTGTGGAGGGCGTGCACATCTACTCGAACATGGTCACCGTCGACCTGGCGCCGGGGGCGTCCGCCGACGGCATGGAGCAGATCATCCGCGACCTGTTCACCTACTACCGACCGGGTGTGGAGGTCGTCGAGCCCACGGCCTGAGTGGGCGAACATATGTTCGTCTAGACTTGCCGGCGTGGCAGTTGCGGTCGCCCAACTCGTTCAACCGGTGGCCATGGCCGGCGAGCGGCTGCTGCCGGTGCTCGGGCCGTTGGAACCGCTGTTCCCCACCCAGGGGCTGAAGCGAGGGTCGGTGGTGTCGGTGAGCGGGTCGACGTCGCTGGCCCTGTCGCTGCTGGCGGCCGCGTCGGCCCAGGGCTCGTGGTGCGCGGCGGTGGGCATGCCGGCGCTGGGGCTGGCGGCGGCAGCCGAGTTGGGCGTGGCGCTGGAGCGGTTTCCCCTGGTGCCGACACCGGCGCGGGCGACCGGCGCCGATGGCTGGGCCTGGGTGGTCGCCGCCATGGCCGACGCCTGCGACGTGGTGCTGGCCCGCCCGCCCCGCCGGTTGGCCGGTGCCGACGCCCGCCGGCTGACCGCCCGGGTACGGGAGCGAGGATCGGTGCTGGTGGTTGCCGGCCAGTGGCCGGAGGCGGCGGAGGTGCAGCTGGCGGTGGTGTCGGCGGCGTGGGAGGGGCTGGGCCAGGGGCACGGTCGGCTGCTGGGCCGGCGGGTGGAGGTGCTGGCCGGCGGCAGAGGGGCGGCGGCTCGGGAGCGGCGGGTGGCGCTGTGGTTGCCGCACCCGGAGGGTGGAGTTCGCTCCGTGGAGGTGGTCGGTGAGCGCCGTACGCACGCTCGTCGTGTGGTGTCCTGACTGGCCGGTGGTGGCGGCCGGGTTGGCGTCGGTGCCCGCCGCGGTGCTGGCGTCTGGGCGGGTGGTGGCGTGCTCGGCTGCGGCCCGGGCGGAAGGTGTGGCTCGGGGGCTGCGCCGGCGCCAGGCCGAGTCCCGCTGTCGCGGCCTGGTGGTGGTCGAGCACGACCCCGCAGGTGACGCTCGGGCTTTCGAGCCTGTCGTCGTGGCCGTCGAGGCATTTACGCCGGAGGTGGAGATCGTCCGCCCGGGGGTGTGCGCGGTGGCCACCCGGGGCCCGTCGCGCTACTTCGGGGGCGACGAGGCGCTGGTGGCGGTGGTGGCGGCCGCGGTTGACGGGGTCTTGCCGGAGGGAGCGCCGGCGTGCCGGGTCGGCGTGGCCGACGGGCCCTTCGCCGCCGAACGGGCCGCCCGTGGGGGTGTCGTCGTGCCGGCGGGGGGGAGCGCCGGGTTCCTCGCCGGGTTCCCGGTGTCGACGCTGGGCGACGTCGACCTGGCCGACCTGCTCGTCCGCCTGGGCATCCGCACCCTGGGCCAGCTGGCCGAGCTACCGGCGCCGGCGGTGCTGGCCCGCTTCGGGCCGGCGGGGGAGGCGGCGCACCGGCTGGCCCGAGGGCTCGACGAGCGACCTCTGGTTGCTCGGACCGCGCCGCTGGAGCTGACCGTCGTCGCCGAGCTCGACCCGCCGGCCGAGCGGCTGGAGACGGCGGCCTTCGTGGCCAAGGGCCTGGCCGACCGCCTGCACGACGGGCTGACCGTCCAGGGCTTGACGGCGACCCGGGTGCTGGTGGAGGCGGAGTGGGAGCACGGGGAGCGCATGGGCCGGCGCTGGCGGCTGGACGGCAACGGTGGGCGGGGGGCGGCAGCGCTGGCCGAGCGGGTGCGGTGGCAGCTCGACGGGTGGATGACGTCGGCCTCGGTGGGCGACCAGCCGTCGGGGGGGTTGACGTTGCTGCGGCTGGTGCCCGAGGAGGTCCGTCCCGACGACGGTCGCCAGCTCGGCTTCTGGGGCGGCGACCGGGCGGCGGCCGAGCGGGTGGCCCGGGTGCTGGCTCGGGTCCAGGGGATGCTGGGCCCCGAGGCGGTGGTGACCGCGGTGCCGGCCGGCGGTCGCAGCCCGGCCGAGCAGGTACGGCTGGTCCCGTGGGGCGAGCGCCCGCCGCCGGGGGTCGATGCCGAGCCGCCCTGGCCGGGGCGGATCCCGCCGCCCCTGCCGGCGACGGTGCACCCCGTCCCCGTGCCGGCGGAGGTGACCGATGCCCAGGTGTCGATTGCCGGCGGCCGGTGGTCGGCGGTGACGGCGTGGGCGGGCCCGTGGCCGGTCGACGAGCGCTGGTGGGACGCCGCCGCCCACCGCCGGCGAGCCCGCTGGCAGGTCATGACTGCCGCGGGAACCGCTCATCTCATGTCGCAAGAAGGCGACCATTGGGAGGTGGAGGCCACATACGACTGAACGTATGTGCGTGCTGCATCTATTGAAAGGAGCGTGACACCCCGGTAAACCGGCCGGGAGGTTTTGAGCATCAGGGGGTCATGAGGATGAGTTCGACCATGCGGCGGCTGCTCGCCGGGTGCGTCCTGGCGACGATGGTCGGTGCGTGCGGTGAGACCGCGGGCAAGGGTCCGGCCACTGCGGCGCCGGCAGTCCAGGTCAACCGCACCGGGGAGGTGCTACCCCTCACCCGGGACGAGGAGGCGCCGGCGCTCCTCGTCGACAAGGACGACCCCAACACCGTCTACCTGGCGTACACGGAGATGAATTCGGGCGCCTGCAAGTTCGCGGTGTCGACCGACCGGGGGGCGACTTGGCGCCCGGAGAACGCGCCGGTCCTGGAGCCCTACACGCAGAACTGCGCCATGGGCTACGCCACGTCGCAGAACATCCGCACCGAGCTGGTCCAGGGCCCCGACGGGACGATCTACAACGTCTTCCAGGCCAATGCGCCCGACAAGAACGGCACTCGAAGCGTGCTGATCGGTCGGTCGGACGACGCAGGTCGCACGTGGCGGACGGTGGCCATCGACCCGGGGAACGCGGCCCCCGAACCCGGAGTCCAGATGGAGGTGAACTTCGAGGGCCACGTCGCCATCGACCCCGCCAACCCCCGCCGGATGTACGCCATGTGGCGGCGGTCGTTCAACCGGTTCCCGGAAACGAGGCCGACCCGCCCCTACATGTCTGTATCCGACGACGCCGGCGCCACCTGGTCGGCGCCCCAGCTCATGTTCGAGCGCAACAACGGCTTCGACGGGCCCCGCCCGGTGGTCGTGGGGGACCGGCTGTTCGCCTTCTGGCGCGAGTCGGCGCCGCCGACGCCCAGTGCCGGCGCGGCTCCCTTGCCTTCTCCCCCGGTGACCCGGCTGTTTTCCAGCGTGTCGACGGACCAGGGCAAGACATGGACCGACCACGAGATCACCAACGCCAACGACGCCAGCGAGCCCATACCGCTCTACGACCGGCAGCGGGGTGTCTTCCACGTCGTTTGGCACGACAACCGGGCCAATGAGCTGGACGCGTACTACTCGTCATCCCCGGACGGCATCACGTGGGAGCAGCCGAAGCGGCTCAACGACGATCCCGAGGGCACGAAGTACGGCCAGCACTACCCCCAGATCTCGATCGCTCCGAGCGGCCGGATCGACGTTGCCTGGTACGACTGGCGCGAGGATCCGTTCCCCCCCTCGACGGTGGGCAACGGCCAGACCCTGAGCCTGTTCTCCAACCGCGGCAAGTTCGCGTCGGTGTACATGACCAGCTCCCGCGACGGCGGCGCCACGTGGACGCCGAACGTGCGGGTCAACGACGTCCCCATCGACCGAACGATCGGCTCCTGGATCAACAACATGGACGTCATGGCACCGGTGGCGGTGGCGTCGACCAACGAGGGCGCGGTCGTGGCGTGGTCAGACACCCGCAATGGCAACGCCATCAGCAACACCCAGGACATCTTCACCAGCACCGTGACCTTCGGCGAGGGCGACGTCCGCCGGGTCACCGGCTTCCAGGCCGGCGTCGTCGGCGTCCTGATCGGCCTGGGACTGGCCATGTGCCTCGCCCTCATCCTCATCCGGCGCCAGAACCCGCCGGCCTCCGTGCCGCCAAAGCCGGTGAGCAAGGAGCCGGCGCCGGCGAAGTAGGCCGGCGCCGGCGCCGGCGCTGGCCCATCTCGGAAGGATCAGGTAGTCCAGGACTACCTGAGCCTTCCTAGAATCTGTGCCGGCGCCGTGAGCGACGCGGCGGCGGCGCAGGAGCTCGTGCCTCTGCTTCGTCGCGAGCAAGGACGGCACAAGGGAGTGGCCAGCAACGTGCAACGCGCAGCGTCGCGGCTACCGCCCTATCACCGCCTGAAGCTGCTCCACCGGGAAGTCGTCGATCCGACCAGTCGTCTGAAGAGTGCGCAACAGGCCGGTCTCGCCGCCAAGGGCCCACCTTGCCGTCCACCGCTCCGTGACCACGATGTCGTACGTACCGACGTTGAGATAGTCGTGAGTGATTCCTCCATTCGGCCAGGCCCGTCCCTCAAAGGCGTGCGGTCCACTCGTACTACCGTCGCCCCAATCCACGACGTAGGAGCCACTCGCCACAATTGTGAGCTGCCCGAAGATCGTGGAACTCGTGTACGTGTGTTCGACCTCGCCCCGAGTCTCCAAGTACGCGAGCTTCCCTGTTATGGCACGACCTGGGGCGATGAAAGGCATGGGCTTCGGAAGTGGAACCTGCTCCCAGTAACGCATAGCTACCATCGCAGGCGTCTCTAGAGGAGCCGGTTCCCCTGGCGCACGCGGTTGCACCGGACACGGCGGATACTCAAGGGGCGGCAAGCCATGAATGTCGCGCACGTTCTGGGTCACGGGATCGGTGGCTGCGGCGTCGTTGGGTGATGTTCCCTCAGCGTAGTAGCCGGTTGTGACGCATGGTTGCCCGTCTGGCCCGTTCGTGAGCCGGTTGTATGGCAGATACTTGGTGCCAGTGTTTGATCGACCAGAGCTGATGACGACATTCTGAACTCCTGAATCTCCACCGGCTCCACTATTCGAGAAGTCGCCCTCGCATACTACGTGGGAACCAAAAGGGCCTTGAGTACACGATGGCGGCCCCGCAAAGACTCCATTTAGACTGAGTGCTGCATGGGCGATCCCGATGATGAGGACGAGTGTTAGGCGACGCATGGGTTCGCTGGCGTAGACCTATCCTGGGTAAAGCCATCATAAATCATCATCCACGGAGTAGGATTATGCCCGCTAGGGTCCCGTGTAGGATCGGCGCTTCGTAGCCCAACCCACTGCGGGTTAACGGTTGAAGGGTTCGGGCTTATAGCTGAGTAGTCACGCTGAACGCGAACGTAAATACATCTCGGACCAGCGGACACTATGTGCTCGACCGCCGAGGCTCTGTTTCCAGGGTTAGACTTATACCCGCTGAAACCTCTCCGGATATCCGCTTGTATACTGTCAAGGGTCAGTTGAAGAAGCTCATTGGTTCCATATATCGCCTTAAGGCGGTCGTAAGCGTCTGGTGGGATCGTTTTTGCTGTGAGGACTGTGCGCGCCACGTCTCCGAGCACGGCGTCTAAGACCGCCAGTACTTTGTTGACATAGGCGGCGTCGATGACCGCCGGCACGGCGTATGGATTCGTAGTCGTGCTGGCAGGGGGCAGGGTGGCCATGGTCGGAGTGGTACGAGGCGGCTCCGTGGCAAGGGTGGGGTTGGCGCCGGCGCTGCCTTTGCTGCCGCCGCCGTTACCGCATGCAGACGCCAGCAGTGCCAGTGTCGCCAGTACCGCCGGGATCGCCGTCCGCCTCACCACTGAGGCGATGTATATCAGTCCATTTCACCCGCTGGCAAGGGGCGAACAAATGTTCGATACACTGGGGGCATGGGGTGGACGAACCCGCCGGTTCCCTGGGCTGAGCTGGAGCGCCGGCTGTCGGGGCGGCCGTACAACGCCGACGGGGGGGACAGCCCTGCTTGGTCGAACCAGCGGGGCGAGTACCGGGCGCCGGCCGTAACTCGCAGAACGGCAACCGTTCCCTACGCCGAGCTGCACTGCCACTCGAACTTCAGCTTTCTCGACGGGGCGTCGCACCCTGAGGAGCTGGTGGAGGAGGCGGCGCGGCTCGGGCTCACGGCGCTGGCGATCACCGACCACGACGGGTTCTACGGCATCGTGCGGTTCGCAGAGGCGGCGAAGGCGCTCGACGTCCCGACCGTCTTCGGCGCTGAGCTGACGCTCGATCTCTCACGCAGACCGCAGGCCGGCGCCGCCGACCCCGCCGGCCACCACCTGGTGATCCTCGCAAAAGACCCGACCGGCTACGCCAACCTGGCCCGGGCCATCACCGACGCCCACATGAGCGCTGGCGAGAAGTCCCTCCCCAAGATCGACCTGGCCACCCTCGCCCGGTACAGCACCGGGCACTGGCAGGTCCTCACCGGGTGCCGCAAGGGGACGGTGCCGGCGGCACTTCTCCGACACGGCCCTGCAGCGGCGGCCAACGAGCTGCACCGGCTGACAGAGGCGTTCGGCCGGGACAACGTGGCCGTGGAGGTCTGGGACCACGGCGAACCGCTCGACTCCGTCCGCAACGATTCCCTGGCCGCCATCGCGGCGAGAGCGGGGGTCGACATCGTCGTCACCAACAACGTCCACTACGCCACATCCCGAAGACGCCCCCTCGCCACCGCCATGGCCGCGGTGAGGGCAAGAAGGTCGCTCGACGAGCTCGACGGCTGGCTGCCCGCCGGCGCCACCGCCTCTCTGCGCAGCGGCGCCGAGCAGGCGAGACGGTTCGCCCGCTACCCCGGCGCCGTCCAGCGAGCGGCCGACATCGGCCAGCAGTGCGCGTTCGACCTGAAGCTCGTCGCCCCCAACCTCCCCGACTATCCCGTCCCCGCCGGCCACACGGAGATGTCCTGGCTCCGGGAGCTCACCATGCGGGGGGCCGCCCGGCGGTACGGGGAGCGCGCCGAGGCGTACGCCCAGATCGAGCACGAGCTGGCCATGATCTCCTCGCTCGGCTTCCCCGGCTACTTCCTGATCGTGTGGGACATCGTCGAGTTCTGCCGGCGCAACGACATCTTCTGCCAGGGCCGGGGCAGCGCGGCCAACAGCGCCGTCTGTTACGCCCTGGGGATCACCAACGCCGACGCCGTCGGCCTCAAGCTCCTCTTCGAGCGCTTTCTCTCGCCCGAAAGAGACGGTCCCCCCGACATCGACCTCGACATCGAGAACGGCCGGCGGGAGGAGGCCATCCAGTACGTCTACGAGCGCTACGGCCGGGAGAACGCCGCCCAGGTGGCCAACGTCATCACCTACCGGCCCAAGTCATCAGTCAGGGACATGGGCAAGGCCCTCGGCCATCCGCAAGGCGCCCTCGACGCCTGGTCGAAGCAGACCGACGGCTACCGCCTCTCCGACACCAAGGACCACGACATCCCCCCGCCGGTGATCGCCTTGGCCGAACAGCTCCAGGGCTTTCCACGCCATCTCGGCATCCACTCCGGCGGCATGGTCATCTGCGACCGTCCCATTGTCGAGGTCTGCCCGGTGGAGTGGGGCCGGATGGAGAACCGCAGCGTTCTGCAGTGGGACAAGGACGACTGCGCCGCCGTCGGCCTGGTCAAGATCGACCTCCTCGGCCTGGGCATGCTCACCGCCCTCCACCTCGGAGTCGACCTGATCAGAGCCCACCACGGCGTCGACATCGACCTGGCCACGATCCCTCAGGAGGAAGCGGTCTACGACATGCTGTGCAAGGCCGACTCCATCGGCGTGTTCCAGGTGGAGAGCCGGGCCCAGATGGCCACCCTGCCCCGGCTCAAGCCCCGGCATTTCTACGACCTGGTGGTGGAGGTCGCCCTCATCCG
>DATLHA010000218.1:0-10112 GCA_035540095.1 Acidimicrobiales bacterium
GTCTGTGGCGTCCTGCTCTCCGGCGGGACGTAGGGCGGCGGCGCCGGGGCGGCGAAGTCCGACGTGGGCTTGCCCTCCAGGGCGGAGGACATGAAGTCGTGCCACGTCTTGGCCGGCAGGGTGCCCCCGTAGACCCGGGCCATGCCCTTGATGTTGGTCAGGGGCCGCTGGCTGTCGGAGAAGCCCATCCACACCGAGGTGGACAGCTCGGGCGTGTAGCCGACGAACCAGGCGTCGCTGAAGTTCTCGCTGGTGCCGGTCTTGCCGGCGGTGCCCTTCGGCCGGCCGAGGTCGGCCGCCTTGCCGGTGCCCCTCGTGACCACGCCGGTCAGCACCTCGTTCATCTGGTCGGCGATGTTCTCGTTGAGCACCCGCCGGCCCTGGCGGGAGCGGTTGTCCTCCAGCACCTGACCGTCGGGGCCGGTGACCCGCAGCACCGGGCTGGCCGCGTACTGCATGCCGCGGGCGGCGAAGACACCGTAGGCGGCCGCCATGTCGAGGGGCGACACCTCGGCTGCGCCGAGAGTCAGGCTGGGACCGTACATCTCCCCGTTGGGCAGCCTCCCTTCGGCGTCGATCGTGGTGACGCCGAGGCGGTTCGCCATCTCGGCGGTGTCCTTGACCCCGACGTCTTGGACCAGCTGGGCGTACACGGTGTTCACCGAGTTGGCGGTGGCCTGCCTGAGGTCGATGGTGCCGTAGCCGCCGCTCTCCACGTTGGAGACGGTGCAGCCCGTGCCCGAGCAGCGGGGGTAGGTGTAGGTGCCCGGGCCGCGGTAGGTCTTGTCGAGGCTCATGCCGTCTTCGAGGGCCTCGGCCAGGGTGAAGGGCTTGAACGCGGATCCGGGCTGGCGGCCGCTGCCCCCGCCGGCGACGCAGACGGGTACGTCGGCCGGTCTTGGCTTCGCCTGCTCGTCGCCCGCCTCCGCCTTGGAGGCCGGGCAGTTGCCGAGGGCCAGGTTGACCTGCGACTTGCTGAAGTCGCGACCGCCGACCATGACCCTGACCAGGCCGGTCTTGGGGTCGATGGAGGTGAGCGCCATGTCGAGGGGCGCCTCGGTGCCTTTCAGGGCTTCGTTGACCGCGGCCTCGGCCTTGGCCTGCATGGCCGGGTCGATCGACGCCTCCACCTTCAGGCCCCCGGAGTACACCTTCTCCTCGCCGTAGCGGGCGATCAGGTAGCCACGGACGTAGTCGGTGAACCACGGGTACTTCGACGGCGGCGCCTTCATCGGCTGCACGACGGTGGCGGGCGCGGCACCGTCCCTCGGCCGGTTGTCGGCCAGCGTGACCCGCAGCGGCAACGCCTCGTTGTACTGGACCGGCGTGATGCGGCCCTGGTCGGCCATCTTGCCGAGGACCCGCTGGCGCTGGTACTCGGCCTCCCCGGGACTGCTGCGGGGATCGTAGAGGCTGGGGGCCGACAGCATGCCGGCGATCATCGCCGCCTCGGTGAGGTCCAGGTCCCGCACCTTCTTGCTGAAGTACGTCTCCGCCGCCGCCCCCACGCCGTAGGCGCCACTGCCGAAGTAGGCCCGCGAAAGGTAGCGGTAGAGGATCTCGTCCTTGCTGAGCTCCTTCTCGAGCCGGCCGGCGAGGATGGCCTCGCGGAGCTTGCGGCCGGCGGTGCGCTCATTGGTGAGGTAGGCGAGGCGGACGTACTGCTGGGTGATGGTCGAGCCACCCTCGACGATCCCTCCGCCCTGGATGTCGGCCCACAGGGCCCGGAAGATGCCCCGGGAGTCGACGCCCTTGTGCTCGTAGAAGCGCTGGTCCTCCACGGCCAGGACGGCGTCGACCAGCACCGGCGGAATGTCGGTCTTGGCGATGGGCAGGCTGGTCTCGAAGCGGCGGTAGTTGGCGATCTCGGCGCCGGTGCTGTCGAAGACGCGGGTGATGCGCGACTCGATCCCGGGCTTCTCCTTGGGCAGCGAGCCCGAGAACGGCATGGTGAGCAGGGTCACGGCCAGGATGCCGACGACGAGGATGGGGACGAGCAGGCTGGCGACGGCGAGGGCGGTCACGCCCCGGAAGACCGGGTCCTCCCAGACCGCCGGCGCCGGCCACGGGCTACCGCCGTCCGCGCCCCGACGAAACCCCAGGTCCGGCGCGGTAAGCATTCTTGAACCCTCTCCCCTTCGGCTCGCCCTGAGCCGTTCTCAGCGCCGTGTGCGTCTCTACTCTGAACCCGCCTTGGAGACCGTTCCCCCTCATGGTGGATCCCACACCTCGGCCCCTTGCGTCTAGGGTCCCACACGGAGGTGTCCGGGCACCTGGTGGGCTCCCCCGCCTTCAAAGCGGGTGGGACGGGCGATCCCCGTCCGGCGGGTTCGATTCCCGTCCACCTCCGCCAACAATCCGTCGCCCGAGAGCCGCCCGGCGCCGGCGGAGGTAGGCTGGCGGGATGAAGAAGCTGATCCTGCTCATCATGCTCGTCGCCCTCGGCTTTGTCGCAGCCAAGAAGGTGCGCTCCGCCTAAGCGTTCCCGCCGGCGTGCCGCCCGAAATGGCTCTTGCCCGCCGGCGCCTCCACCTATAGGGTTCCTCTCGATCTCTTCCCCGAGGTTTTGACGTCCGCGCCCCGGGGAGGGCCGATGATTCTTGCCTGCTGGTCGCCCAAAGGGGGCAGCGGCACCACTGTGATCGCCTGCGGCCTGGCCGCAGTGCTGGCCCGATCCGGGCCTGCCGCCGGGGCCCTGCTCGTCGACCTCGCCGGGGATGCCACCGCCGTCCTCGGGGTGCCCGAGCCCGCCGGGCCCGGCCTGGCCGAGTGGCTGGCGGCAGGCGGCGACGTCGGCGTCGGCGCCCTGGCCCGCCTGGAGGTGGCGGCCGGCACCGGGCTCGGCCTGCTGGCGTGCAAACCGCCGGGGCCGGAGTCACGGCTCGGGCCGGGGCGAGCCGAGACCCTTCTCGACGCCCTGGGCGCCGACCGTCGCGCCGTGGTCGCCGACTGCGGCTCGGGGGCCGCCGGCGCCGGCCTCGTCCTCGCCGCCGGCGCCGCGGCGTCGCTGCTCGTGCTGCGGCCGTGCTACCTGGCCCTGCGCCGGGCCCTGGCCGCGCCGGTGCGGCCGTCGGGCGTGGTGCTGGTCGCCGAGGCGGGCCGGTCGCTCGGGCGGCGAGACGTGGAGGATGTGCTCGGCGTGCCGGTGATGGCCGAGGTGGCGGTCGAGGATGCGGTGGCTCGGGCGGTCGACGCCGGCCTGCTGGCCCGGCGGGTGCCCCGGCCCCTCGAGCGGGCGCTGCGGCCGCTGGTCGTGGGCCATGCCGGGAGGGATGCGGCGTGAGCGCGGTCGCCGTCGGAGCGCCGTTGGGCGACGCCAAGGCCCGGATCCACGCCCGGCTGCTGGCCGACGGTTCGGAGGGCGCCCTCGCCGACCGGGTGGCGGCTCTGGTCGACGAGGAGGTGCCCCTGCTCGGCGCCGCCCTGCGCCGGCGCCTGGTGGCCGGTGTGCTGGCCGACGTGTGCGGCCTCGGGGCCCTGGAGCCGCTCCTGGGCGATCCGGAGGTCACCGAGATCATGGTGAACGGCCCCGGCCGGGTGTGGATCGAGCGGCGCGGCGCCCTGGTCCGCGTGCCGGTCGACCTCGACCGCGAGGCCATCGAGCACCTCATCGAAAAGGTCGTGGCACCGCTCGGGCTGCGGGTCGACCGGTCGTCGCCGCTGGTCGACGCCCGCCTGCCCGACGGCTCCCGGGTCAACGCGGTGGTGCCGCCGCTGGCGGTCGACGGCCCCTGCCTGACGGTGCGCCGCTTCGGGACCAAGGCGGTGGCGCTCGGGGCGTTCGCGCCGCCGGCGGTGGCCGAGCTCCTCACCGAGGCTGTCCGCCGCCGGCGCAACATCGTCGTCTCCGGGGGGACGGGCGCCGGTAAGACGACATTGCTCAACGCCCTGGCCGCCTGCATCCCACCGGCCGAGCGGGTGATCACCGTGGAGGATGCCGCCGAGCTGAACCTGCCCCGGGAGCACGTCGTGCGTCTGGAGTCCCGGCCGGCCAACGCCGAAGGCGCCGGAGAGGTGCGCATCCGCGACCTGGTCCGTAACGCCCTGCGCATGCGTCCCGACCGCATCGTGGTGGGCGAGGTCCGGGGCCCGGAGGCGCTCGACATGCTCCAGGCCATGAACACCGGCCACGAGGGCAGCCTGTCGACCTGCCATGCCAACAGCCCCGACGACGCCCTTCGCCGGCTGGAGACCATGGTGCTCATGGGCGAGGTCCAGCTGCCCCTCGCCGCGGTCCGCAGCCAGCTCGAAGCCGCCCTCGACCTCGTCGTGCAGGTGGCCCGGTTCCCCGAGGGCAGCCGGCGCATCGTCGCCGTCGCCGAGGTGGTCGAGGGTGCGCCGGAGGGTGCAGGCCGCACAAAGCCGGTCGCCGGGGCCGAGGGGCTGGTGGCGCCCGTGGGCGGGGACCCGGCGCGGTGACGCTTGCCCTTCTCGTCGCCGTGGCCGTGCTCGCCGCCGGCGGGTTGGCGAGGGCCGCCCACCGGATGGCACGCCACGACGCGGTGGCCGGCCGGCTCGCCCGGCCGGTAGAGCCGGCGCCGGCCGGCGGCCGGGCCGCCCGGCGGCCCCTGCCGGCGCCTCCGCCCCGGGTGGCGGCGGCCCTGGCCGACGCCGACGTCCCCCTGCCGGCGTCGTTGGCCTGGACCCTGTGGCTCGGCGCGCTCGCGGCCGGCTCCCTGGTGGCGCTGACCGCCGGCGGGCCGGGGTTGGCCGGCGTCGCCGCCGTGGCCCTGGTCGTGGGGCCGGCGCTCGCCCTGCGCACCCGGCGAGGGCGGGCCGACGCCCGCATCGAACAGGCCCTGCCCGTCGCCCTGGAGGCGGTGGCCCGCTCGCTGCGGTCGGGGGCGTCGCTGCGTCAGGCGGTCGAGGAGGCGGGCCGGGCCGCCACGGGCGGGGGCCGGGCTCTGGCCTCAGAGCTGTCACGGGCGGCGGCGGAGGCCGGCCAAGGTGCCAGCCTGGTCGCGGCCCTCGAAGCGATTGCCGCACGCCGGCCCTTGGCCGGCGTGCGCCTCGGGGTTGCCGCGCTGTGCCTGGGGGCGGAGACCGGTGGGGCCCAGGCCCGGGCGGTCGACGGAGTGGCCGCCACCGTGCGGGAGCGGCTGGCCGTGGCCGCCGAGTTGCAGGCTCTCTCGTCCCAAGCGCGTATCTCGGCGCTGGTGATCGGGCTGGCACCAGTCGGCTTCGGCGCCTTCGCCGCCGCCACCGATCCCCGCACCGCCCAGTTCATGTTCCACACCCCCGCCGGGCTGGCCCTGCTGGTCGCCGGCCTGTTGCTCGACGCCGTGGGCTGGTTCTGGATGCAGCGCCTGGCGAGGGTGGCGGTATGACCGCGCCGGCGGCGTTCGCCGGCTGGTTCGTCGTGGTCCTGGTCGCCGGCTGGCGGCTTCGCCCCGCTCCCAGCAGGGTCCGGGCCCTGGCGCGGGCCGCTCACCCGTCGGCCGACCAGCCGAGGCGGCGGCCTGGCGGCGCCTCGGTGGCAGCCCTGCTCGAGCGCACGGGGTGTGCCGTCCTCCGCCGCCTCGGCCGCCCGGCCGGCCCCCAGGCCGGCCGGCGGCTGGGCATGGCCCTGGCCGCCGGGGCGCTGGCCCTGCCGGTGGTCCCCGTGGCCGCACCGCCGGCGGCCCTCGTCGCCTGGGCCCTCCCCGGCCTGGGCGCCCGCCGCCGGCGCCGGCGGCACCTGGCCGCCATCGCCGCCGACCTGCCCGACGTGGTCGACCTGCTGGTGCTGGCGGTGGGGGCGGGCCTCACCGTGCGCCTCGCCGTCGCCGCCGTGGCCCGGCGGTCACCCGGGCCCCTGGGCGCCGAGCTGGCCCGGGCCGGCCTGGAGGCCGATCTCGGCCGCCGGTTGGCCGACGCCCTCGACGACCTCCCCGATCGGGCCGGCGAGGCCACCCGGCCCCTGATCGGGGCCCTGATCGCCTCCGAGCGCTACGGCGCCCCCCTGGGAGCCAGCCTGGAGCGGCTGGCCCACGAGGTCCGGGCCGACCGCCGCCGGCGGGCCGAAGAGGCCGCCCGCAAGGTCCCGGTCAAGCTGCTCTTCCCCCTGGTCAGTTGCACGCTCCCCGCCTTCGGCCTCCTCACCGTGGCCCCACTCATCGCCAGCGCCGTGCGGTCGCTGCGCCTGTGAACACCCGGAGCACACAAGGAGGAGCAACCGAATGCTCGCCCTCTACGTCCATCTGTCCACCTACCTCCCCGGCGTCGCCGGCCGTGCCCCCGACGACGAGCGAGGGCAGGCCTCGGCCGAATACGCCCTGGTCCTGCTGGGCGCCGCCGCCATCGCCCTGCTGATCGTGGCGTGGGCCACCAAGTCGGAGCTGATCGGGAAGCTGTTCGACGCGGTCATGGACGCCATCACCGGCAAGGTGAAGTGAGCGTCGTCCTGTGAGACGAGGAAGGGCGGACGAGGGCCAGGCCTCAGTGGAGCTGGCCCTCGTCCTCCCCCTCGTCATGATGCTGCTGCTGGCGGTGGTCCAGCTCGGCCTCCTGGTGCGCGACCAGATACTCGTCGTGCACGCCGCTCGGGAGGCCGTGCGCGAGGCCGCGGTGGATCCCGCCCCCGACGCTCCGAGGCGGGCAGCACTCGCCAGCTCCACCCTCTCGGAGTCCCGCATCACGGTGACGGCCACCGGCCGGGGCGCCGTGGGGAGCCGGGTGCGGGTGGAGGTGGCCTACAAAGCGCCGACGTCCGTGCCCTTGCTCGGCGCCGCCGTGGGCGATCTCACCTTGCGGGCGTCGGCCACGATGCGGGTGGAGCGGTAGTCCACAGCCGGTGGATTGTCACTGTGGGTGAGAACACGGCTCTGGAGAGCAAGAAATTCTCCTTCTTCTCTGGACCTGCGGGGCATTCTCTGGTAGCTACTTGCATCTAGCATTTACCGGGGACCGGTGACGTCCACGGCGCCACTGCGGGGGCGCCGACGTCACGCTCAAGAGGGGTTGGAGACACATTGCGTACCGTGCGACGTATCGGGGCGATCCTGCTGTCCGGGCTGGTGTTGACGGCGGTGCTGGCACTGCCGGCGACGGGCCAGACGGTCGAGACCCGGGCCGAGAGCTTCATCGCCACCGCGGCGGCCCGGGGCCTGGAGATCGACCTCTTCGGCAACCGGCTCACCATCGGCCAGTCGAGCGCCCTCGTGAACAGCTCCCCCTCCGCCAAGGCGTCGGGCGCCGGCGTCGCTCTGGTCCCGGGCACGGTCAGCAACAGCGAGGTCAATGCCCCCAACCAGAGCGCGTCGCCGCCGAAGGCGTGCGTCCTGAACCTGCCCGTCGCCGGCATCGCCACGGTCGAGCTGGCCTGCGGTGAGTCGCGGGTGAGCACCACCGACGGCGCCCCGGCGGCCTACGGGGCCGGCTCGGTGGCCGGCGTCGACCTGCTGGGCACCACGCTGCTCGACCCCATCACCGACCTGCTCCGCCAGCTCCTCGCCGCCCTCCTGCCGGTGGTCGACCAGACCGTCGGCACGGTGGTCAACACCCTGAACCCGGTGCTGGGGGGCCTGCTCGGCGGGTTGACCACCAACCTCGGCCTGGGCAGCACCTCCAACGTCGCCCCGGTCACCGGCCTGGTCGACGGCCTGCTTGACGGCATCGAGCGGGCCACCCAGCTCCTCGACGTGCAGGTCGGCTCCTCCACCGCCTCGGCTGTCACCACCGCCGACGCCGTCACCGCCACCGCCAACGCCGCCGGTGCCCAGATCGACCTGCTGCCCGGCCTCACCCTCGGCGGCGCCCCGCTGCTGTCGATCATCGTGGGCCAGGCCAAGTCGGTCTCCACCTTCGACCGGGGCACGGCCAAGAGCACCCCGACCTTCGACGCCGCCGTCGCCCGCGTCCGCCTCGGCCTGCCCCTCCTGGGTGCCCAGGTCACCGACATCCCCGTCCAGCTCAACCAGCCCCTCACCCTGCTGGCGGGCACCCCGCTGGAGAGCACCATCTCGCTCGGCGCCGGCCGCACGGTGACCGATCCCAACACCGGTGCCGTCGCCTCCTACGCCGACGGGGTGAGCATCCACCTGCTCAAGGGGCTCAACGGGGGCATCGCCATCGAGCTGGCCCACGCCGAGACCGGCGCCGGCGGCCAGACCCGCCTCGTCAGCCAGCAGCAGCAGGTGACGCAGGTCCTGCCGACACTGGCCAAGACCGGCAACGACCCCTGGCTGCCCCTCACCGGCGCCGGCCTGCTGTTCGTCGCCCTGGGCATCCGCCGGCGGATCGCCGCCGCCAGGCCGGTCCGCATCGACGAGAGGGTGAGCCGGTAATCCCGTCGCCAGCCAGTAGCCTCTCCGTGGTCATGACCAAGGCCGTGCCATGCTCGTAGAGCTCCTCCGCAACAAGCCCTGGCTCCGCAGGACCCTGTCCGGGATCTCGGTGCTCCTCGTGCTGGGCGGCCTGGCCCTGGTCGGGTACCCCTTCGCCACCAACATGTGGACCGACCGGATCCAGGAGCGGCTGGACGACCAGATCGCCAGCCCCGAGCTCCAGCAGGCCTACAAGGAACGCAAGATCGAGACGGGTGACAGCCTCACGCGGATCAAGATCCCGGCCCTGGGCCTGGACACGGTCGTCGTCGAGGGCGTCACGCCCAGCGCCCTGCGCGCCGGCGCCGGCCACTACCCCCAGACGCCCCTTCCCTGTGAGACCGGCAACGTCTCCATCGCCGGCCACCGCACCACCTACGGTCGCCCCTTTGGCAACGTGGACCAGCTCAAGCCGGGCGACACCATCGAGCTGACGACGCCCATCGGCGGCTGCGTCTACCAGGTGTCACGGGACCCGTGGGTCGTGGCCCCCAGCGAGATGAGCGTGATCGACCCCACGGCCGAGCGCTCCCTCACCCTCACCACCTGCCATCCCAAGGGGTCCGCCGCCCAGCGCCTCATCGTGCGGGCCACGTGGGTCAAGGACCTGAAGGCAGCCTGATGGCGCGCCTCGGGCGTCGCTCCGGGGCGGCTGCTGGCCTCCTCCTGAGCCTGCTCGTCGCCACGCCCGCCCCTGCGGCCGGCGCCCAGGAGGCCGGGCCGACCATCACCATCGACTCGCCCCGAGCCGAGCCGCCCGTACAGAACGCCACGGTGACGGTCGCCGGCAAGGCCACGGCGGGATCGCTCTACAGGATGAGGGACGTCACCCTGACGGCCGGCGGCGAGGCGCCGAGGAGGATCACGTGCAGCGAGTCGCCGTGCTCCTTCTCCTGGACGCTGTCCCGCCCGTCCAACGGGCGTTACGAGTTCAAGGTCACGGCCACCCAGGCCCTTCCGCTCGTCGGCACGACGGGTCCGTCCAACGAGCGCACACGGGTGTTCTACGTCGGCGCGCCAGCGGCCAGGCCACTCCTGGACGCGCCCACGGTGAACGAGGCGCGCAATACCGAGCTGTCGTGGACCCGGAACACCGAGCCCGACATGCTGTACTACGCCGTCTTCCGCAAGGACCCCGGTGGGTCGAAGTACATGCCGGTCGGGAACACCGTCACCCAGCCCGGCTCCGGGGCCAAGGTCTCCTTCACCGACACCACGACCTCGGCGTTCAACGGCGGCGACTACAGCTACCAGGTGGTGGCCGTGCGCAAGGGCGCCGGCGGCGACTGGCCCGACGAGATCGCCTCCGAGCCGTCGAGCGTCCGCACCGCCACCGTGCCGGCGCCCCTCACCACCACCTCCACCACGGTCCCCGGTGGCGGCCCCGGCACTCCGGCGCCCAGCACACCAGGGGCCGCGGCACCGACGACCACGCTGGCCCGCCCGGGGACCTCCGGCGGCATCGACCTGTCGGGTTTCCTCTCCTCGAGGTCCCAGCCGGCCACCTTGCCGGCGATCACCGTCCCGGAACCGCCCGACACCGGGTTCCAGGGAAGCCTGCCCTTCGGCGCCCGCCCGCCCGGCGACGATCTGGAGGAGGGTGAGGTCGACGCCGTGCTCCCTGACGATGCGCGCCGGTCGATCATCAGCCGCATCGACCCGGGCCGCCCGCTCGTACCGGTGGCCGGCGGTCTGGTCCTCCTGCTCCTCGCCATGCACATGAGAGTTCTGAACCACCGCATCAAGGTCGCCTCCGAAGGGGATCTGCCCGTCGACGCCGCTCCGGTGCCGCCGGCGGCGGCACCGGGC
>DATLHA010000219.1:0-14373 GCA_035540095.1 Acidimicrobiales bacterium
GCGCACCGACGGCGAGCTGGTCGACCTGGTGCGGCGGGGACAGGGTGTCCTCTCCATCGTCGCCCTCGGTGGCGTCAAGGACGAGCTGGATGCCGCCATCACCGACCTGCGCCCCCCTCGTGAGGCCCCGTCGGCGTCGCATCCCTCCATGGGGCCGGTCGCCGGAGCCATGGGCGGAGGGGGATAAGCCTCCTGAGCGACCAGCGCGACACCGGTCCGGCGGGCGGCGAGGCGCCCCTGCCGCACTCCGGTGTCCGCTTCGCGCACAATTCCGAGCTCCAGTTCGCCAAGCTCCTCGACTTCTACGGCATCGTCTGGGAGTACGAGCCCCGCACGTTCGTGCTGGAGTGGGCCGGCGACGGCACCTCGGCCCAGGCGTTCACTCCCGACTTCTACCTGCCGGCCTACGACCTGTTCATCGAGATCACCACCATGAACCAGAAGCTGGTGACCAAGAAGAACCGCAAGGCCCGCCGCTTGAAGGAGGTGTACCCGGACGTCAACATCCGGGTGCTGTACCAGCGCGACTACCTGAACCTGCTGGTCAAGTACGGCCTGGAACCACCGTCGCAGAGCATCCCGCCGGTCGACGACGGCGTGGAGCCCCTGCCCCTTCGCTTCTCCAAGGCCGTGGCCGAGGAGAAGCCGGCGGAACGCCAGAGCCGGCGCCGGCCCGCCTGACCTGCCACCTTCGCTGACTTCCGATCTCGCCCTCGCCCTGGAGTTGGCCGACCTGGCCGACGCCATGACCCTGGCCCGCTTCCGCGACGTCGACCTGGTCGTGTCCACCAAGCCCGACCTGACGCCGGTCACCGAGGCCGACCGATCGGTCGAGCGCGCCCTCCGGGAGCGCATCATCGCCGCCCGACCGGACCACGGCATCCTGGGCGAGGAGTTCGGCTCGGAGGGCCCGGGGGAGTGGCGGTGGATCCTCGATCCCATCGACGGCACCAAGAACTACGTGCGGGGGGTGCCGGTCTGGGCCACCTGCATCGCCCTCCAGCACGGCGATCGGGTGACGGCGGGCGTCGTGTCGGCGCCGGCCCTGGGCCGGCGCTGGTGGGCGGCACGGGGCGAGGGGGCCTTCGCCGGAGGCCAGCCCATCCGGGTGTCGGCCGTAGGCTCCCTCGCCGATGCCCAGCTGAGCTACGACAGCGTGCCCGGCTTCGAGTCCTGCGGGTTGGGGGAGCAGTTCCTGGCCCTGGCCCGGCGGTGCTGGCGGACCCGAGGGCTGGGTGACTTCTGGTCGCATGTCCTCGTGGCCGAGGGGGCGGTCGACATCGCCGTCGAGCCCGAGGTCTCGGTGTGGGACGTCGCCGCCATCCAGGTCATCGTGGAGGAGGCCGGCGGGCGCTTCACCGACCTGTCCGGCGCCGGGCGACCCGACGGCGGCAGCGCGGTGTCGACCAACGGCATCCTCCACGACGAGGTCCTGACCGCCCTGGCCGGCTCGACCTGATCTCGGAGGGATCTGGGAGTCCCGGACTACCCGATCCTTCCGAGTTCGCCGGCGACGTGGCGGCGTATGGCCTCCCATTCCTGCGCCGGCAGGGACGGGAGGGCGAACATCCACGTCGTCAGGTACATGCCCTTGAGCTGGACCATCCCCGCCGGCCGGGCCACGAGGAAGATGTGCAGGTGGGCGGCGCCGTCGCCCCACTTGTAGACGTGGACCCGGCCCACGCCAGCGATGGAGGCCAGGGCCCGCTGGACTCGTACCAGCAGGACACCGCTCGGCGCCGAGCTCGTCGGTCAGCTGATGGAAGTCCAGGTGGGCCCGGGGGTGAAGCGTCACGCCGGGGACCGACTGCGGCTCGATCGACATGCTGACCACCAGCGGTCGTCGTCCCAGACGACCTCGCCCCGCCCTTCCGAGCACGTCCAGCAGCCCTCCGGTCCGTCCTCGCCGTTGCGGGGCGGCTCCGGGAGCTCGGGATGGCGCCGGCCAGGTCCATCTCGTCCGCCTCGTCCAGCTCGTCGCCGCTCATCGACTGAGTTCTCCTCCGTGGGGGGAGAAACAGCGTATGGCCAACAGCTACGTGAACCCCGGCGGCGAGTTCGACCGGGACAGCCGGTACATTCCCACGCGCATCACCGCCGACGGCCGCGACGGCTACCCGGTGGAGCCGGGCCGGTACCGCCTTGTCGTCAGCCGGGCGTGCCCGTGGGCGAACCGGGCGATCATCGTCCGCCGGCTCCTGGGGCTGGAGCCGGTCCTGTCGATGGGTATCGCCGGCCCCACCCACGATGAGCGCAGCTGGACCTTCGACCTCGACCCGGGCGGTCGCGACCCCGTGCTGGGCATCGAGCATCTGCAGCAGGCGTTCCTGGCCCGGTTCCCCGACTACGACAAGGGCATCACCGTGCCGGCCATCGTCGACATCGCCACCGGACAGGTGGTGACCAACGACTTCGCCCAGATAACCCTGGACCTCTCCACCGAGTGGCGGGAGTTCCACCGTGAGGGGGCGCCGGACCTCTACCCCGAGGCTCGGCGGGACGAGATCGACGAGGTGATGGACCTCGTCTACCGCGACGTCAACAACGGCGTCTACCGCTGCGGTTTCGCCGGCACCCAGAACGCCTACGAGAAGTCCTACCTCCGGCTCTTCGACCGCCTGGACTGGCTGGAGGAGCGCCTGGCCACCCAGCGGTACCTGGTGGGCGAGACCATCACCGAGGCCGACGTCCGCCTCTTCACCACCCTCGTCCGCTTCGACGCCGTCTACCACGGCCACTTCAAGTGCAACCGCCACAAGCTCACCGAGCTGCCGGCGCTGTGGGCCTACGCCCGCGACCTCATCCAGACCCCCGGCTTCGGCGACACCATCGACTTCGACCACATCAAGCGCCACTACTACGAGGTCCACCGGGACATAAACCCCACCGGCATCGTCCCCGCAGGGCCCGACCTCTCCGGCTGGCTGACCCCCCACGGCCGGGAGGCGCTCGGCGGCCGGCCCTTCGGGGATGGGACACCCCCCGGCCCGCCGGCACCGGCCGAGGTGGTGCCCGCCGACCACACGCCATTCCGGGACTAGGACCTCGGCCCCGGTAGCCTCAGGAGGCCATGCCGGACCGCCGCTCCCCTCTGGACGCCGCCCACCGGGTCCTCGGCGCCAAGATGGTGCCCTTCTCGGGGTGGGAGATGCCCCTGTCGTACCCGACGGGAACCCTGACCGAGCACCGCACCTGCCGCACCGGCGCGGTGGCCTTCGACGTCAGCCACCTGGGTACCGTCCGCCTCGAGGGCGCCGGCGCCTACGACGCCATCCAGCGGGCGTTCACCAACGATCTGCGGAAGGTGGCGCCGGGCCGGGCCCAGTACACCCACCTCCTCGACCACGACGGCTCCGTCCTCGACGACATCATCGTGTGGTGGGTGGGCCGGCACGAGTTCCACGTCATGCCCAACGCCGCCAACACCGAGGGGGTCCGGGACGCCGTCGGCGGGGTGGACATCACCGAGTCCCGGGCGGTGATCGCCGTCCAGGGCCCGGAGGCCCGCCGGTGGCTGGCCGACGTGTCGCCGGAGGCGGCGGCGGTGCCCCGGTTCCGGGTCGCCGACGTCAGCTGGCGGGGGACGACCTGCGTGGTCGCCGGCACCGGCTACACCGGCGAGGACGGCGTGGAGATCGCCGTCCCGGCGGCGGCCGCGACCGACCTGTGGGAGGCCCTGCTCGACGCCGGCTTCCTGCCCGCCGGCCTCGGAGCCCGTGACACCCTGCGCCTCGAGGCCGGACTGCCCCTGCACGGCCACGAGCTCGGGCGGGGCATCACGCCGGCCCAGGCCGGCCTGGACTGGGTGGTGGCCTGGGACAAGGGTGACTTCCGGGGCCGTGACGCCCTGGAGGCCGAGCGCCGGCGGGGCATCGAGCGCATCCTCCGGGGCCTCGAGGTCGAGGGTCGCCAGCCGCCGCGGGCGGGGTACAAGGTGATGATGGACGGGGCGGCCATCGGCGACGTCACCAGCGGCAACTTCTCCCCGACCCTGGGCCGGGGCATCGCCCTGGCCTTCCTGCCCCCGCCGGTGAAGTCCGGCGCGTCGGTGTCGATCGACGCCCGGGGGGCCCGCCTGGCCGCCAAGGTGGTCGACCCGCCCTTCGTCGCCCGCCGGCGGCAATAGTGCACTTCGTCCCCCACACCGACGAAGAGATCGCCGAGATGCTGGCCTTCATGGGCCTTTCCTCGGTCGACGAGCTGTTCGACGCCGTCCCCGCCGCCCTGCGCCTGGCCGGCGGGCTCGACATGGAGCCCGGCCTGGCCGAGGCCGACGTCGCCGGCCGCTTCGACGCCTACGCCGGCGCCAATCGCCCCGCGGGCCGTGACCTGGTGTGCTTCGCCGGCGCCGGGGCCTACGACCACGACATCCCCTCGGTGGTCGGGCGGCTGGCGTTCCGGTCCGAGTTCGTCACCGCCTACACGCCCTACCAGCCCGAGGTGGCCCAGGGGGTCCTCCAGGCCCTCTTCGAGTACCAGACGCTGGTCTGCCGCCTGTTCGGGACCGACGTGGCCAACGCGTCCCTCTACGACGGCGCCTCGGCCCTGGTGGAGGCGGTCAACCTGGCGGTGGCGGCGACGGGCCGGTCCGAGGTGTGGCTGTCCCGAGGCGTCCACCCCCAGTGGCGCCGGGTCGTCGCCACCATGGCCGTCGGCACCGGCCACCAGCCGGTCGACGTGGCCCTCGACGACGGCCTCACCCGGTGGCCGAACGGAGGTGCACCCGGCGCCATCGTCGTCCAGAGCCCCAACTACCTGGGCTGCCTGGAGGACGTGGCCTCAGCCGGCGAGCTCGCCCGCCGGCTGGGTGCCCTGCTGATCGTGGCCGCCGATCCCGTCTCCGCCGGCCTCCTGAGGCCCCCCGGTTCCCTTGGCGCCGACGTCGTGGTGGGGGAGGGGCAGCCTTTCGGCGCCCCCCTGTCGCTGGGCGGCCCGTACCTGGGCCTGTTCGCCTGCCGCAAGGAGCACGTCCGCCGCCTGCCCGGCCGCCTGGTCGGTGAGACGGTGGATACCGGGGGACGGCGGGCCTACGTCACCACCCTGCGCACCCGGGAGCAGGACATCCGCCGGGAGAAGGCGTCGTCGAACGTCTGCACCAACCAGACGCTGATGGCGATCTGCTTCCTGGTCCACCTGGGCTGGCTGGGCACCGCCGGCCTCCGGGAGCTTGCCCTGCGCTGCGCCCGGGGCACGACGTACTGCCGCCAGGCCCTCCTCGCCATCGACGGCGTGGAGCCGGTGGCGCCGGCGCCCGTCCTGCGTGAGTTCGCCGTCCGCACCCCGGTCGACGCCCGCACCGTCGTCGACCGCATGGCCGACGAGGGCTTTCTGGCCGGCGTGGCCCTGGGTGAGGAGTACGGCGGCGGGCTGCTGGTCGCCGTCACCGAGAAGCGCACCAGGGCCGAGATCGACGCCTACGTCGCCGCCTTGGAGAAGGTGGTTCGGTGAACGCGGGCGGGCGGGCCTCCAGCGCGCCCCTCATGGGGCGGGACGAAGAGCCCACCCTGTTCGAGCTGTCGGCACCGGGCCGCACGGCGGCCAACTTCCGCGCCACGGGCGTGCCCGAGTGGACCGCGGAGGAGCTGGTCCCGGCGCAGCACCTGCGCACCGAGCCGGCGCCGGTCGTCGAGGTCTCCGAGCGTGACCTGGTCGCCCACATGACCCGCCTCAGCCACCGCCAGTTCTCCGTCGACCTCGGCGCCTACCCCCTGGGCTCCTGCACCATGAAGTACAACCCCAAGCTGTGCGACGACGCGGTGGCTCGGGCCGGCCTCGCCGATGTGCACCCGGCGGCGCCGGCGTCGCTCACCCAGGGTTGGATGGCGCTGTTGGCCGACCTGGAGCAGGCCCTGTGCCGGATCACCGGCATGGCCGCGGCCACGCTGCAGCCCCCGGCCGGCGCCGCCGGCGAGCTGACCGGGCTGCTGCTCATGCGGGCCTGGCACGGCGCCAACGGCGAGGACGAGAAGCGCCGGCGAGTTCTCATCCCCGACTCCGCTCACGGCACCAACCCGGCCTCGGTCACCCTGGGCGGGTACTCGGTGACCCAGATCCCGTCCGACGACCGGGGCTGTGTCGACCTCGAAGCCCTCCGGGCCCGCCTAGACGACGATGTCGCCGGCATCATGCTCACCAACCCCAACACCCTCGGGCTGTTCGAGGAGGACATCGTCGCCATCGCCGGCGCGGTGCACGATGCCGGCGGGCTGCTCTACTACGACGGCGCCAACCTGAACGCCATCCTCGGCGTCACCCGCCCCGGCGACATGGGCTTCGACATCGTGCACATGAACCTGCACAAGACCTTCGCCGTGCCCCACGGTGGGGGTGGCCCCGGCGCCGGCCCCGTGGCCGTCACCGACCGGCTGGCTCCGTACCTGCCCGGCCCCCGGCCGGTCAACGACGGCAACGGCGCCTTCGAGTGGGTCGAGCCCGAGCACTCGATCGGCCGGATCCACTCCTGGCACGGCAACGCCCTGGCCCTGGCCCGGGCCTGGTCGTACATCCTGGCCAACGGGGGCGACGGCCTGGCCAAGGTGTCGGAGGCCGCCGTCCTCAACGCCAACTGGCTCCGCCACCGCCTCCGGGGCACCTACGACATCCCCTACGACCGCCCGAACATGCACGAGTTCGTGGCCTCGGCCACCAACCTCAAGAAGGCCGGCGGCATGCGGGCCCTCGACGTGGCCAAGCGCCTCCTCGAGGAGGGCTTCCACGCCCCCACCACCTACTTCCCCCTCATCGTCGAGGAGGCGCTCATGATCGAGCCCACCGAGACCGAGAGCCCCCAGACCCTCGCCGCCATGGCCGACGCCCTCCTGCGCATCGCCGGCGGGACCGCCGAGGACGCACATGAAGCGCCCCGTACGTCGCCCGTCGGCCGGGTCGACGAGGCGAGAGCGGCGCGCCAGCTGATCCCCACCTGGGACGCCCGCCCCGCCTAGGCCGCCCGCCGGCGCCGGCTCGCCGCCAGGGCCGCGAGCACGGTGACGCCCATCCCGACGGCAGTGGAGGCCCCGACGACGACCCAGCCGGGCACGTCGCCGTCGCCATCGTCGCCCGAAGCCGGCGCCGCGTGCTGGACCTTGGCGAAGTAGATGTCCTCGGCGTTGTCCACTGCGCTGCCGTTCCGCGAGTCCTGCCAGGCGATGTAGGTGGCCTCGTTCGACGACGTGATGGCCACGCTGGTCTGGCTGTGGACGTTGTTGGACCACACGCCGATGTTGCGGTCGACGATGCGGTCGGTCACCCGGATGTTGTCGGCGAACGTGGCGCCCCGGTCGTAGGAGGACGCGGCGTACACGTCGTTCATGCCGCCGGCGTTGCCGCCCGGGCCCTCGAACTCGGGCGTGGGGCTGTTGCGGAAGTCGTACCAGGCGATGTCGAGCCGGCCGTTCGGGGCGACGGCGATACCGGGGTTGTAGTGCTGGATGTTCTGGCGGGCGGCGTCGTCGTTGACCGTTTTCGACGCGCTCCACGTCGTCCCGCCGTCGAGGGAGGACCGGAACAGGATCTCCCGGTCGTCGAAGGCCGGGGTCGACGGCTCGTTCGCCGGTGGGCGCCGGGCACGAGGGTTGGTGTTGCCGGCCCAGGTGACGTAGATGGCGTCGGTGACCGGATCGACGGCGATCAGGTGCCGGCGGTTGAAGCTGAAGCCGACGTTGCCGGGGTCGATCTCCTGGATGGCCGACCAGGTGCGGCCCTGGTCGATCGAGCGCCGGTACTGGATCGGGCGCGGGGGAGCGGCGTCGCCGGTGGGGGTGCCGAAGGTGTCGGCCGCCCAGACGGCGTGGACGACGCCCTTGGAGTCCACCGCGGTCCGCGGCTGACCGCCGCCACGGGCGTCGCTCAGCTCCTGGGGCGGGCCGAAGTTGCGGCCGCCGTCATGGGACACCGAGATCATGCCCTTGCGGGCCGCCCCCGGCGCCGGCGCCGCGAACCCGCCGCGCTGCCAGCCCACGTAGACGTGCTGGGGGTTGTTGCTGTCGACCGACAGCTGGGCCCGCCGGCTCCCGCCGATGCCCGGCTCACCCTCCTTGCCCTCGAAGGCCATCGACGTGCTCCACGTGCGGCCGCTGTCGAGGGAGCGGGCCACGAAGATGTGCCGGGGGATGTCATTGCGGTTGAGCTGGGTCGTGTACTTCGGGTCGCTGGCGAAGAAGCCGGCGAAGAGGGTGCCGTCGGGGATGAACTGCAGGGTGATGTAGGGGCCGTTGGTGGCCTGCAGGCTGCAGTCGGTGAACGGCTGGGTCATGGGACTGCCCCCCTCGAACCAGCTGCGGCCGTCGTCGACGGAGATGTGGATGTCGCAGGTCTTCTTGGTGCGGACCTCGGCCGAGGCGATGACCAGCGCCCCGGTGACCGGGTTCCGTGCCATCTGGGGCGTGGAGTGGGCCCGCCCGGGGTCCGGGTTGTGGGTGACCTGGACGGCAGCCATGACCGCCGGCTCGTCGAGGAGTGCCTCCTGCGCCCGAGCGGCGCCGGGAGCGGGATAGAGGCCGCCGGCGCCCGAGCTCAGGCCGGCGACCATGGTGCCCAGCGCCAGCCAGCCCGCCGGCGCCCGTCGGTTCCTGACGATCATCGAGTCATCCCCCCCGGTGACACCACGTCGTGGGCGGTCAAGGTAGCCCACTGCTGCCGCTCGGCGCGGGCTGGGGCACTACCTTGCAGGGCATGCCTCGCCTCGCCGCTGTTCGGGCCCGTCTCGGCGCCGTGGTCGTCGCGGCAGCCCTCGTACCCCTGGCCGCCTGTGGCGGCGACGACGACACGCCCACGGTGGCCGGCGGCCAGCCGTCGGAGACGACGGCGCCGGGCGCCACGCCGACCACGGCCACCGCGGCGCCGGCCGGCACCGTCCTGGCCGTCACCGTACGGGGCGGCCAGGTGGTGGAGGGGGCGTCGCGCCAGCGGGCCACCCTCAACCAGCCGGTCACCATCCGGGTCACCAGTGACGCCGCCGACCAGGTCCATGTCCACGGCTACGAGAAGCTGGTCGACGTGGCCCCCGGGCGGCCGGCCGAGGTGACCTTCGTCGCCAACATCCCCGGTGTCTTCGAGGTCGAGCTCGAGCGGACCCATCGACTGCTGTTCACCATGGAGGTGCGCTGAGCTTCCGACGGCGGTCGGCGGCCGTCGGTCTGGCCGCGGCGGGCCTGGTCCTCGCCGGCGCCACGCCGGCGTGGGCGCACGGGCTCGGGGCCCGGACCGACCTCCCCCTGCCCCTGTGGATGTTCGCCTACGGAGCGGCGGCGGCCCTGATCGTCTCCTTCGCCGGCCTGGCCGTCTTCTGGCGCACCACCCGGCTCGAGGGAGGCGTGCAAGGGCGGGTCGTGCTGGGTCCGGGCGGGCTCCAGCGGGGGCTCCTCATCGCCGGCCGTGCCACCGGGATGGTCCTGTACGCCCTGCTGGTCGTGGCCGCGGTGTTCGGCGAGCGCGACACCGCCCGGAACATCGCGCCCGTCTTCGTCTACGTCGTCTTCTGGGTGGGGATGACGCTGACCTGCGCGCTCGTCGGGAACCTGTGGCGGGTGGTCAACCCGTTCGACACCATGGCGGCCGGGGTCGAGCGCCTTCGAGGTGACCGACGGGTGGCGCCCTACCGGTGGGGCCGGTGGCCGGCGGTGGCCGCGCTGGCCGGCTTCGTGTGGCTGGAGCTGGTGCCGTCGAACCGGGCGGAACCGAGCACGCTGGCCGTCGCCATCCTCCTCTACACCGTGGTGGTGCTGGCCGGTGTGGCCCGGTGGGGCCGGGACTGGCTCGAGCAGGGCGAGGGGTTCACCGTGTTCTTCGGCCTTCTCGCCAACATGGCTCCCTTCTACGCCGACGGGGAGGGCCGCGTCCGGGCCCGCCCCCACCTCACCGGCCTCGTCGGCCTCAAGCCCGACGCCGCCCTGCAGGCGATCGTCATCGTGGCCCTGGGCTCCACCAGCTTCGACGGGCTGAGCCGTACCCGCTTCTGGATCGACCTGACCCGCAACATGTCGAGCATGGAGCGGACGCTGCTGTCGACCGCCGGCCTCATCTGGTCCATGTCAGTGGTGACGCTGGCGTTCGTGGGCGCCATGCGCATCACCGGGCGGCTGCACCGCCGGCGCTTCGACCAGCTGAGCGCTTCCTTCGTGCACTCGCTGGTACCCATAGCCTTTGCCTACGCACTCGCTCACTACTTCTCCCTGCTGGTCTTCGAAGGCCAGAGCGCCATCGCCCTCGCCTCGGACCCACTGGGGCGGGGGTGGGACCTCTTCGGGACCGCCGGCAACCCGGTGAACTTCACCCTGGTGTCGACGACGGTGATCGCATACGTGCAGGCCAGCGGCATCATCGCCGGCCACGTGGCCGGCGTGGTTGTGGCCCACGACCGCGCCCTTGCCGTCTTCCCGCACAAGGAGGCCACCCGGTCGCAGTACCCGCTGCTGGTGGCCATGGTCCTGTTCACGGTTGGCGGCCTGGCGCTCCTCTTGGGTGCCTGAGGTGCGGGTCCTCGCCCACGGGGGCACGGCCGGGGCCATCGCCGAGGGCGCATTCATCGTCATCCCCATCGCCGTGTTCGCCGTGCTGGCCCGGATCAGCCGCAAGCGGCGGGAGGCCGAGGAAGCGGCGGATGCCGGGGGCGGCGAACCAGACTCGGAGAGCACCCGCCCGTGAGCCTCCTGGCCGTCGATCTCCGGCGCCGGCCGGCGCTGTGGTGGTGGGCGCCGGCGGCGGTGGGGGTCGTGGCCCTGCTGGGCCGGCCGTGGTTCCTGCCCGCCGGCGCGGCGGTGGAGTGGCGGGTGGCCTTCTTCGTGGCCCTGGGCATCCTGGGTCTGGCATGGCGGGCTTCGGCGCCACCTGGCGCGCTCGCCGGGTGGGCGCCGTCGCTCGCCGTACTCGGCGCCGGCGCGGCGGCCTTCGCCCTCGGGCGAGTCGTCGTCGACGTGCCGGTGCGCCCCTGGGGGCTCGGTGTCGCCGTGGCCCTGAACGCCCTCGCCGCGGTGGCCGAGGAGGCGTTCTTCCGCCGCTACCTGTACGGGCTCCTGGTCGAGCGGCACGGGGCGGCGGTCGCGGTGGTGGCGACCGCCGGCGCCTTCGCCCTGGTCCACGTCACCGTCTGGGGCTGGTGGGTCCTGCCCCTCGACCTGGCCGCCGGCCTGATCCTGTCCTGGCAGCGGGCGGCCACCGGCCGGTGGTCCGTGCCCGCCGCCACCCATGTCGTCGCCAACACCCTGGCTCTCCTGTGAGGTTGCCCATGCCGAAGCGCTTGTCCCTGGTGGCCGTGGTCATGCTCTTCGCCGCCGCCTGTACCGCCGCACCCCGGGGCCACTCCGACGCCCTCACTCTGGGCGCCATCTACCCCATCTCCGGCCTGCAAGGGCCAGGCGGTGCCGAGGAGGCCAACGGCGTGAAGCTGGCGGTGGAGCTGGCCAACGAGCGGGGTGGGGTGCAAGGCCGGCCGCTGCGCCTGGAGCTGCTCGACGTCGACCGGGGCGACGCCGCCCCCCGGGCCATCGGCCAGCTGCAGCGCAGGGGTGTCGATGTCGTCCTCGGCACCTACGGGAGCACCATCTCGGCGCCGGCCGCAGCCGCGGCCCAGCGCAGCGGCATGGTCCTGTGGGAGACCGGTGCCGTGGGCCTGGTCGGCAGCGACGCCGGCGCCGGGGACACGTTCTTCCGCCTGGCGCCCATGGGCGCGGGCCTGGGACGGGCGGCGGTGGCCTTCGTGCGGGACCAGCTCAGCGGCTCCCTGGGCACCGCGGCGCCGCTGCGGTACGCCGTGGCCTACGTCGACGACGCCTACGGGCGGTCCGTGGGCCTGGGTGCGGCGGAGGAGGCGAAGGCCAGCGGCCAGGAACTGGTGGGCACGTTCCCGTACTCGGTGCGGGGGCTCGACGCCGACGCCCTGGTGCGCGACATCGCCCTGACGAGGCCCGACGTGCTGTTCGTGTCCGCCTACCTGGAGGACGGCATCGCCCTGCGCAAGGCCCAGGTCTCCCAGGGCCTGGGGCTGAAGGCCAGCATCGGGACGAGCTCCAGCTACTGCATGCCGTCGTTCGCCCATGCGTTGGGACCGGCGGCGGTGGGACTGTTCGCCTCCGACAAGCCCGATGGGCGGGAGGTCCGCCTCGACGCCTTGCAGCCCGAGGCCCAGAAGGTGCTGTCCTGGGGCCGGGACCGGTACCGGCAGCTCCATGGGGAGGAGATGACGCCGGCCGCCCTCTCCGGCTTCGCCAACGCCTGGGCCCTGGTCGGCCACGTGCTGCCCGCCTCCGCCGGCGTCGGGGCCCGGGCGGTGGCCGACGCCGCCCGCTCCGTGAAGCTGGCCGGCGGCACGCTGCCCAACGGCGCCGGGCTGGACCTGGCCGGCCCCGGCGTCGACGACGCTGGGGAGAACCGTCGTGCGGTGAGCGTGATCTGGCAGTGGGTCGACGCCTCCACCCAGGCCGTCGTCTGGCCGCCCGCCTTCGCCACCCGCCCCCTCCAGGCCATTCCCATCCAGTGACCGGCCCGGAAGGCCGGCCCGGCAAGCACGCACCGAAGACCGGCCGGGTGGCGTGGTCCGGCGCCGGCCTGGGCCTGCTGTACGTGCTCGTGGCCGCCCTGACGGCGCAGCTGTCGTCGCGCCCGGTCCTTCCCCTCTTCGACGGGTTCGCCCCGCCGACGCCGTACGCGTGGGTGAATCCGCCGCCCGAGCGAGCGGGGGACAACGTCGCCCCCAAGTCGGTGGACCGCGACTTCCCTCTCAACGCCGACGGCGTGGCCGCGACCAACGCCGCCGTCGACGACGCCCAGGCCATCGTCGGCCTCGACAAGGGCTCGGTGCCCCCGAACCCCCCCGACACCGCGGTCAAGGTGCGGATCACCCCGGGCGACGCCGGCGCCCTCGGCCCCCTGCCCCCCGGTCTCCGGGCGGTCAGCAACGCCTACCGGGTGGAGCTGGCCTATGTGCCCTCGGGAACGGCGGTGGAAAGGCTGGCCACCCAGGGCACCGTCGCCCTCACTGCGGCCGACAACGGCGATCGCATGCTGTTCTCCCCCGACGGCCAGACGTGGGAGGAAGTCGCTTTCCGGCCCTACGGCCAGGACCACGGTGTCTTTACCGAGCTGGAGATGCCGGGCTGGTTCGTCGTGGCCAGCTCGGCCAGCGCGGCACCGGCCGGCGATGGCGGATCCGACGCCCTACGGGTCGCTCTCCTGGTCATCGCCGGCGTGGCGCCCGTCCTGGGGGCGATCCTCGTGGTGCGTCTCCCGAGCCCCGTGCCGGCGGCCGCACCCGCTCGGCCCGGGCCCACCCGGCCCAGGCGGCCGGCGGCCAAGAAGCGGTCGAAGAAGGGCGCCACGCGCCGCCGATAGCGCGTTTGCGACCACTGTCCGGCGGGCAAGACGACTCTACGAACGGTTTCGAACCAAGGAGACACATCAATGATCACCTTCATCCTGGGCCTTCTCATCATCGGCCTCATCGCCGGGGCGCTGGCCCGGTTCCTCGTACCCGGCCGTGACCCCATGAGCATCGGCGCCACCATCCTCTTGGGCATCCTCGGCTCCTTCGCCGGCGGCTTCCTGGCCGACGTGCTGTTCCGTGGCGACACCGCCGACCGGGGCCTCAGCCCCGCCGGCCTGCTCGGTTCCGTGATCGGCGCCGTCATCCTGCTCCTGATCTACAACGCCGTCACCAACCGTCGCGGCGTGCGCGCGTAGCAGTTCGTCCCCCGTCCCACCGGCCGCCGCCGGGCACCCCCAGAGGGTGGCCGGCGGCGGCTTCTTCGCGTCATGCGCCCCCGTCACCGCGGGGGGCGCTTCGGGCCCGGTGCCCAGCCATCGGACGCCTCGAGGACGGGGACCTCAGCTTCGATCCGCGGTCGGGTGCGCTGAGGACGCGGGTGCCCTCGGCAGCTCAGGGCTGCCGAGGGCCTCGAGGCCGCCGGAGGCCGGAGGCGTGCAGGGAAACCACAGCCGCCACCAGAACGAGCGCCTCGGCGGCGATCGAGGGCCCGGCCGGCCCGCCCTGCGATCCGCAGCACGAGCGTGGAGCCGCCCGAGCGTCGTGAGACGAGCCTCGCCGTGCAGGAGCCTCTCCGGGCTGGAGGTGCCTTCGACAGCTCCAGCGGTCACCCAGGGCCTCATCCCCGGTGCCACCCCCGCCCAACATGCTCCGCGGTGGGTGCACCCGGACCGGCAGTGCCGACGCCCCCTCCGGCTCGGGGTCGGCTGGCGCGCCCACCCACGGACGGCTCGGAACTTGCAGGAACCTCGACCGTCCCCGGACGCGCCTCCGCCGGGCCCGAAGGCCCGGCGGAGAAGGTGTGAACTACTGGTTCCGGCGAAGCGTTACTTGCGCACCGAAGCGGTGACGGGGACGTCACGGCGGCGGGCCTGGCGGACGAAGGCCACGAAGCC
>DATLHA010000220.1:0-29479 GCA_035540095.1 Acidimicrobiales bacterium
CGGGGAGGTCGAGGGCCATGCCGTTGCGCAGGTCGTTGGTCGACACGTTCACAGGACTGCGAGCTCCTTGGTTGCGTTGGTGAGGACGAGGCAGCCCTCGTCGGTGACGACCATGGTGTCCTCGATGCGGACCCCGCCGTGGTCGGGCAGGTAGACGCCCGGCTCGACCGTCACCACGTGGCCGGCCACCAGGGTATCGGTCGACGTGGAGGCCACCCGTGGGTCCTCGTGGATCTCCAGGCCCACGCCGTGGCCGGTGCTGTGGAGGAAGGCGTCGCCCCAGCCGGCGTCGGCGATGATCGCCCGGCAGGCTTCGTCGACCGCCTTGCCCTCGGCGCCGGCCCGCACCGCGTCCACCCCGGCCCGCTGGCTCTCGGCCACCACGTCGACCATCCGGCGGGCGGTGGCCGACGCCGGCTCGCCCACGCACAGCGTGCGGGTCATGTCCGAGCAGTACCCGTCCACGATGGCCCCGAAGTCGACGACCACCAGCTCGCCGTGCTCGATGCGCCGGCTGCTCGGGCGGTGGTGGGGCTTGGCCCCGTTCGGGCCGGAGGCGACGATGGTCTCGAACGACGGCGCCGTCGCCCCGCCCCGGCGCATCTCGAAGTCGAGCTCCAGGGCGAACTCTTCCTCCGTCGGCCCCTCGGCCAGCCGGTGGCGCACCCGGGCCAGCGCCTCGTCGGCGATCCGCGCCGCCTCCGCCATGCGCTCGACCTCGCCGGCGTCCTTGACCTTGCGCAGCTCCTCCACCAGGCCCTCCGTCGCGATCAGCTCTGCTCCGGGGAACCACTCGCCGTCGAACTTCCGCTGCTGGGCCCAGGTCACCGCCGCCGCTTCGAGCCCCACGCGGGCGACGCCGGCGGTCTCGGTCTGCACGAACTCCTTCTGGCTGCCGGCGGTGAGCCCGATGCGGATACGGGCCTCGACACCCGCCGAGCCCAGCTCCAGGGCCGACTGGTCCCGGTAGCGGCCGTCGGTGACGAACACCAGGTCGTCGGGAAGGACCAGCAGCAGTGCGGCCGAGCCGGTGAACCCGGTCAGGTAGCGGATGTTCACCATGCGGGTGACGAGCAGGGCGTCGCAGCCCGCCTCGTCGAAGGCCTGGCGCAGGCGGGGGATGCGGTCCCCCACGTCCATCGACTTCATGAGAGCAAGAGTCCCACAGCTTCGACGGCCAACCGGTAGCCGTGGCCGCCGAAACCGGAGATGACCCCCGAGGTCACCGGCGAGACCACCGAGGTGTGCCGCCACGACTCGCGTGCCGCGGTGTTGGACAGGTGGAGCTCGACCACCGGTCCGTCGAAGGCGGCGAGGGCGTCACGCAGCGACCAGGCGTAGTGGGTCAGCGCCGCGGCGTTCACGATGATCGCCGCCACCCGGCCGCGGGCGTTGTGGACCGCGGTGACCAGTTCACCCTCGTGGTTCGACTGCAGGTGCTCCAGCTCCATCCCCAGGTCGGCGGCCACCGCCGAGGCGGTCTTCACGTGGTCGTCGAGGGTGGCGGCGCCGTAGATGTCCGGCTCCCGTATGCCGAGGAGGTCGAGGTTGGGACCGGAGAGGAGCAGGACGGTGGGCATCAGTCGGTCTCCCGCAGGGTGGTTTCCACGGCCTCGGCCGGAACCCCTTTGACGACCTCGACGCCACGAGGCCCGTCGAGGACGAAGGTGAGCCCGTCGAGCGCCTTCTTGTCCCGCGCCATGAGGGTGACCAGCTCGGCGGGGTCGTTGCCGGGCGGGATGTCGATGGGCAGGTCGTAGCCGGCGACGACCCTCCGGTGCTCGGCCACCGTGTCGTCGTCGACCCGGCCCAGCCGCCGGGCCAGGCGGGCGGCGAAGACCAGGCCGATGGCCACCGCCTCGCCGTGGCGCAGGTCGTAGCCGCCCGCGGTCTCCAGGGCGTGGGCCAGCGTGTGGCCGTAGTTCAGGAGGGCACGGGTGCCGGTCGTCTCCAGCTCGTCGGCGGCGATGTGGGTGGCCTTGCAGCGCACGCAGGCGGCGACGGCCTCGTCGAGGGGCAGGTCGGGCAGGTCGTGGACGCCGAGGAAGGCGTACTTGGCCATCTCTCCCAGGCCGCTGCGGTACTCCCGGGGGGGCAGGGTGGCCAGCACCTCGGTGTCGCACAGCACCGCCGACGGCTGCCAGAAGGCGCCGACCAGGTTCTTGCCCTCGGGCAGGTTGACTCCCGTCTTGCCGCCGATGGCGGCGTCGACCTGACCCAGGAGGGTGGTGGGGATGTGGACCACGGCGACACCCCGGTGGTAGACGGCGGCCGCGAAGCCGGCGGCGTCGGTGACCACTCCCCCACCGACGGCCACCACCACGTCGCCCCGGGTCAGGCCCCAGCGGGAGAAGGCCCGGCACAGCTCCTCGATGGTCTCCAGGCACTTGGCCGCCTCGCCGTCGTCCATGAGGAACGTGCGCTGCTCGATGCCGGCGTCGACGGTCACGCCGACCGGCTCCTGGGTGACGACGGCGGCGCGGTGGGCGCCGGCGGGCAGCACCTCGAGCAGCCGATGGCGGGCGCCGGCCCCGACGAGGACGTCGTAGGAACGGCCGCCCGGCAGGGGGACGGGAACGGTGATCACGGGTTGCCGTGCTCCAGGGCGGCCTCGATGCAGGCGACGACCTGGTCGGGGGTGAGGTCGTCGACGTCGACCACCACGTCGGCCACCTCCTCGTACAGAGGCCGGCGGATGGAGTCCAGGCGCTCGAGGACGCCGGCCGGATCGGCGTCCAGCAGCGGCCGGTGAGTGGCCGTCCCCAGACGGGCCGCCAGGCGCCCGGGCTTGGCCCGCAGCCACACCACCGGATGGTGCTGGGCCATCAGCCGGCGGTTGTCCTCGTCGAGCACCGTGCCGCCGGCGGCGGCGATGACCCTCGGCTTCGTGGAGGCCAGGGCGTCGGCCAGCACCTGCGCCTCCAGCCGGCGGAACGCCGGCTCCCCGTCGGTGCGCCAGATCTCGGCGACGGTCCGCCCCGTCATGGTCTCGATCTGGCGGTCGGAGTCGAAGAACTCCCAGCCCCTCGACGCCGCCAGCCGGCGGCCCACGCTCGTCTTCCCCACGGCCATCATCCCGACGAGCAGGATGCTCGTCGGTCGTTCTCGGCTCCGGGCACCCGGGCCCTTCGGTCGGAGTCCCGAGGAGCCGGAGGCGACGCAGGGACCGCGCCCCTCGCTGCCGGCGGGAGCCCCTGCCCCGCCGGGGACAGCCGGTCCCTCCGGATCACGCAAGGGACGCCAGGTAGGCGTCGCGGTTGCGGACCACCTCGGCCAGGGAGTCGCCGCCGAACTTGTTGAGGGCCTCGCCGGCCAGCACCAGGGCGACCATCGTCTCGGCCACCACGCCGGCGGCGGGCACGGCGGTCACGTCGGTGCGCTCCTTGAACGAGACGGTGGACTCCTTGGTCTGCATGTCGACCGTCTTCAGCACCGGCCGGTTCAGCGTCGACAGTGGCTTCATCGCCGCCCGCAGCACGATCAGCCCTCCTGTCGACATGCCACCTTCGATCCCGCCGGCCCGGGTCGTCTCCCGGTAGTACGACTGCGCTTCGTCCCAGTGGATGGCGTCGTGGGCCTCCGAGCCCCGCTGGGCGGCAGAGTCGAAACCCTCGCCGAAGCCGACGCCCTTGACCGCCTGGATGCTGCAGATGGCCTGGGCCAGGAGGCCGTCGAGCCGGCGGTCCCAGTGCACGTGGCTGCCCAGGCCGACAGGGACGCCGTAGGCCAGGACCTCGATGACCCCTCCGAGGGAGTCACCGTCCCTGGCTGCGGCCTTGATCTCGGCGACCATCGCCTCCTCCGCCGCCGGGTCGAAGCAGCGCACCTGGGAAGCGTCGACCTTGTCGAGGTCCGCCGGCGCCGGCCGCTCGACCGACTTGGTCACCACCGGGCCCATCTGGATCACATGCGACAGCACCGAGATGCCGAGGTGTGAGAGCAGCGCTTTGGCGCAGGCGCCGGCGGCCACCCTTGCCGCCGTCTCCCGGGCCGAGGCCCGCTCGAGGACGTCCCGGGCGTCGGTGAGGCCGTACTTCTGCATGCCGGCCAGGTCGGCGTGGCCGGGCCGGGGGCGGGTGAGCGGCTTCTCGGTGGCACCGGGTGCGGGATCCATCTCCCTGGTCCACTTCGGCCACTCGGTGTTGGCGATCTCGATGGCGACCGGTGACCCCAGCGTGCGGCCGTGGCGGACACCGCCGATCAGCGTCAGCTCGTCCTGCTCGAAGCGCATGCGCGGGCCCCGCCCGTACCCCAGGCGCCGGCGGGCCAGCTCGGAGCCGATCTCCTCGACGGTGACGGGCAGGCCGGCGGGCAGGCCGTCGACGATGACGACAAGGGCCTTGCCGTGGGACTCGCCGGCGGTCAGGTAGCGGAGCACGGGCCAAATCTACCGGGGTGCGCCGGCGGGCCCGCCGGTAATGTCGTTGCCATGGGCGAGCGGGAGCGCTACGAGCCGGGCACCTTCTGCTGGGCGGACCTCGGCACCGACGATCCGGGGGCGGCCCGGGCGTTCTACGTGGCGCTGTTCGGGTGGGCGACCGAGGATGTGCCCATGGGCGCCGGCGGCCCGTACACGATGTGCAGGCTGGGTGATGGGATCGTGTGCGCCATCTACCGGCGACAGGAAGGACAAGGGCCGCCGGCGTGGTTGTCCTACGTCTCGGTGGCCGACGCCGACGCCGCGGTGACCGCGGCCAGGGCCGCCGGCGCCCCGGCCCAGCAGGACCCCGTCGACGTGTTCGACGCGGGACGGATGGCCGTCGTCCAGGATCCCACCGGCGCCCACTTCGCCGTCTGGCAGCCAGGCAGCATGATCGGGGCCACGCTGGTGAACGTCCCCGGCGCCTTGTGCCTCAACCAGCTGAACACCTCCGACCCGGCGGGTGCGGCGGACTTCTACACCGAGGTGTTCGGGTGGCGCATCGAGCAGGTGGCCACCGACCCCATGCCGTACTGGGGCATCTGGAACGGGCCCGGCCTCAACGGCGGCATGATGGCCCTCCCACCCGGATCGCCGGCGCCGCCGCACTGGCTCGTGTACTTCGCCTCCGACGACGTCGACGCCACGTCGAAGCGCACGGGCGAGCTCGGTGGCCAGGTGGTGCTGCCGCCCACGCCCGTCCCGGGAGGTCGCATAGCCGTGGCGACGGATCCGACCGGCGCGACGTTCGCGTTCCTCGACGGGCGCCTCGACCCCTAACCGCCGCTCCACCAGCGGATGATCGGCTCGCCGGCGAAGACGGCCAGCGTGGAGCCCACGGCGAGGAACGGGCCGAAGGCGATGTGCTCCTGCAGGCTCCTGAGCCGGAGCACGGCCAGCACGATGCCCACGACCGAGATCAGCAGCACCCCCAGGAACATGCCGGTCACCACATGGGACAACCCGATCCATCCGAGGAACAGACCGAGGACGAACGCCAGCCGCACGTCGCCGAACCCCATCCCGGCCGGCGAGATGATGTGGATCACGAACAGGGCCAGCCAGGCCAGGGCCGCCCCGAGCATGGCCTGGCCGAAGCGGTCCCACTCACCGTCGATGAGGGCGGCGAGGGCCAGCAAGGGGATGGAGACGAAGATCGTCGGATAGACGATGTAGTTGGGGATGATCTGGCGCTGGGAGTCGATCACGCTGATCGACACCAGGCAGAGGAAGAAGACCAGGTAGGCGGGGACGACCCAGTCGGCCCCGAATCGAAGGCCGGCGCCGGCGAACAGGGCGACGGTGGCCACGATGGTCGCCAGCTGCAGCTTGGTGGCGGCCATGGTCTTGGCCGGTGGCAACGGTCGCAGGCGTTGCTTCTCGGGGATGCGTTCGACGAGAAGGTTGGCCAGCATCCCGCCTGGAATCCCGGCCAGGGCGCACAGCACGGCGACGGCGGCCTTCATCCCAGCGCGCGCACCGCGGCGGACCGCATGACCCCGACGGGCGCCGGCCGCCCCGTCCACAGCTGGAAGGCCAGCGCCCCCTGGTGCACGAGCATGCCCAGGCCGCCGGCGACGCCCGCTCCTCGGGCCCGGGCCGCTCGCATGAGGGGCGTGACCGCCGGGTTGGGGATGAGGTCGACGACGAGCTGTCCCTGTCCCAGCAGCGCCGGGTCGACCGGCAGCTCCTCCGATCCCGAGCCGGCGAGGCCGAGCGGGGTGGCGTTGACGACGAGGTCGGCGCCGCTCACGTCGGCCGGCGGCCCGACCCGGCCGGCGGCGCCGGCCAGGGCCGCCGCCGCCTCCGCACGGGCCGGCGTGCGGTTCACCACCACGATCTCGGCCGCCCCGGCGCCGGCCAGGGCGTGCACCACGGCACGGGCGGCGCCGCCGGCGCCGACCACGGCGCAGATCCGCCCGCCGGGGTCGAACCCCTCGTCGGCGAGCGATGCGAGGAAGCCGGCGCCGTCGGTGTTCTCGCCCCGAAGCCGACCGTCTCCGACGGGGACCACCGTGTTGACCGCGCCCACCGCGAGCGCCGCGTCCGTGAGCTCGTCGACTGCCTCCAAGGCTGCCGCCTTGTGGGGGATGGTGACCGAGAGCCCGCCGAAGCCGAGCGCCCGCACGCCGGCGAAGGCGGCTCCCACCTGCTCCGGCGCCACCTCGCACGCCACGTAGATCCAGTCCAGGCCGAGCTCGCGGAAGGCGGCGTTGTGCATGGCGGGAGACAGCGAGTGGCGGACGGGTGAGCCGATGACGGCGGCGATGCGGGTATGGGAGCCGGCGCTCGTCAGCTGCGTGGCCCCCGGTGGGAACTCAACCGCAGAGCCCCTTGGCGATGCACTCGTTCACCGCGTTGGTGAACTCCCGGTAGTCGTTGGTGAACGTGTGCCGGCCGGAGGGGTCGGTGAGCACGTAGAACAGCCAGTTGCCGGCGGGCGGGTTGACCGACGCCTCCAGTGACTTGCGCCCCGGGCTGGCGATCGGACCGGGCGGCAGGCCGGGGATCCTGTAGGTGTTGTAGGGCGAGTTCACCTCCCGGTCCTTGAAGCTGACCGACTCCTGCGCCGGCAGTCCGAGGGCGTAGAGCACGGTGGCGTCGATCTGCAGTGGCATCTTCTCGGCCAGCCGGTTGTAGACCACCCGGGCCACCTTGCCCCGCTCGTCGTCGACGCGGGACTCCCGCTCGACCAGCGACGCCACGATCACGACCTGGTACGGCGTGATGCCGAACTTGGCCGCCGCGCCCGGAAGGTTGATCCGGGTGGCCAGCTGGTCGAAGGCGTCGACCATCTTGCGCAGGATCGCCGCCTCGTCGGCCCCCTTGGTGATGAAGTACGTCTCGGGCAGGATCAGCCCTTCCAGGCTGTTGTTGCCCGCCGGCTGGTACTGCGAGCGGATGGTGCCGCTGTTGGCGGCCTCCATGAACTTCTCCGCCGAGCGGCCGGGCATCTCGCCGATGACCTTGGCCACTTCGGGCAGCGTCAGGCCTTCGGGGACGGTGAACCGCTCCTCCTCGGCCTGGGCCGCACCCCCCTTGAGCACCTTGCTGGCGGCGCCGAAGCTGGAGTTCTTCTCCAGGGTGTAGTCGCCGGCCTCGATCCCACCAAGGCCGGTGAGCCGGGCGTAGTACCTGAAGAGGGAGGCGTTGGTGATGACGCCCTCCCGCTCCAGCAGGGTGCCGACGTCGCTCGTCGCCATCCCCTGCTCCACGGTGATGCGCACCTGCGGGCCACCGGCACCCGAGGGGTTGACCTGGCGCTGTACCCACATGACGCCGGATCCGGCCAGGACCAGAAAGCTGACCGCGATGGCCAGGAGGATGAAGGGCCAGCGCCGGCCGTGGTCTTCGTACTCGAAGTAGTCGGGCGGGTCGCGGCGGACGTCGACGCTCATCGGCTGCCGCCGCTCATGCGACCGTCCAGCCAGGACTGGAGCAGGACGGCAGCGGCGGCCTGGTCGACGGCGCCGGCCTTCCGGGCCTGGCGCCGGCGCCGGCCGGTGACGCCCGCCTCGGTCAGCGAGCGGTTGGCGGTCACGCTCGTCAGCCGCTCGTCCTGCAGCTCCACGGGGACGTCGAGCAGCTCACGCAGCGCCTCGGCCTCCTTGCGGGCGGCACGGGCCGCCGGCCCGTCGGTCCCGTCCATCGACAGGGGCAGGCCGACGACGACCAGCCCGGCATCGACCTCGGAGACGATCTCGGCCACCCGGGCCCTGTCGGCCCGGGCGTCGCCCGACCGTGTGATGACGCTGTACGGCGTTGCCATGGTCCCCCCTGCGTCGCTGACTGCTACTCCGATCCGCCGAGTACCCAGATCGAGGGCGACCGCCCTCACGTCCCACCTTCACTCACGCCGGCCGCGCCGGCCAAACTGGCACGGGCAGCCACGCGGGCCAAATCGAGTGCCTCGTCCAGCCGGCTGGGGTCGCGCCCGCCGGCGACGGCCACATCCGCCCCCCGCCCGCCGCCGCCGCCCACGGTGCGGGCGGCGTCGGCGATGAGCTTGGAGGCGTCGAGCCCGCCGCCCTTGGCCACGGCCGCGACCAGAGCCACACCACCGCTGTCCGGCGTCCCGCCCAGGACGACGGCACGGATGCCGGGTTGGTCTCGGACGGCCAGAGCCATCTCCTTGAGCTCGTCGCGCGTCGTCCCGTCGATACGGGCCACGACGACGCCGTCGACGGCCCCGCCGGCCAGCTCCTTGGCCCGCCCGCCGGCACCCTGCCGGCGCAGGGCCTTGATCTCATCGGCCAGGCTGCGCTGCTCGTCGAGCAGCTTCTCGACCCGCTGGGGAACCTCGGGCGGGGAGACCCGCAAGAGGGTGGCGGTGCGGCCGAGGGTCTGCTCCTCGTCACGGATGCGGTCGAGGCTGGCCTCGCCGGTGACCGCCTCGATCCGGCGCAGGTTGGCCCCGATCGAGCTCTCGGAGGTGATCTTGATCGGACCGATCGTGCCCAGGGCGTGGACGTGGGTGCCGCCGCACAGCTCCACCGACCGCGGGCCGGCCTGGACCACCCGCACCACGTCGCCGTACTTCTCGCCGAAGAAGGCGATGGCCCCCATGCGCTCGGCCTCGGCCTTGGGCACCTCGAAGGCCTTCACCGGCTCGTTGGCGATGACCTGGTGGTTGGCCAGGTCCTCCACCTGCTGCAGCTGGGCCGGCGTGACGGCTTCGTAGTGGCTGAAGTCGAAGCGGAGGCGGTCGGGCGCCACCAACGAGCCCGCCTGCTTGACGTGGGTGCCGAGCACCTCCCGCAGCGCCCAGTGGAGCAGGTGGGTGCCGGTGTGGTTGCGGCGGATGTGCTCCCGGCGATGCGTGTCCACCGAGGCGGTGACCTCCTGGCCCGAAGTGATCTCGCCCTCGATCATGCGGACGGTGTGGCGGTGAAGGCCGGGGAGGGCGTAGGTGGTGTCGAGCACCTCGGCCCGGCCGGTGTCGCTGACGATCGTGCCGGTGTCGCCGACCTGGCCACCACTCTCGGCGTAGAAGGGTGTGCGGTGGAGGAAGACCTCGTCGCCGATGACGGCCCGCACGGTGGCGGTGGCGTCCACCTGCTCGTAGCCGAGGAACTGCACCGGGCCGCCGGCGTCGAGAAGGGCCTTGTAGGCGGCGCGGCGCTCCTCGGCGTCGGCGGGGTCCACCGAGCTGAGCTTCGCCGCCTGCTGGCCCAGCCGGCGCTGGTTCTCCATGGCCGCCTCGAAGCCGGCCCGGTCCACCACGACGCCCCGCTCCTCGGCGATCTCGAGGGTCAGCTCCAGCGGGAAGCCGTAGGTGTCGTGGAGGCGGAAGGCGACGTCGCCCGGAAGGGTCCCGCCGGCGGCGATGGCCTTGGCCAGCTCCTCGTCGAGGATGGCCGAGCCGGAGCGCAGGGTGCGGTGGAAGCGCTCCTCCTCCCGGCCGATGACGCCGGCGATGTCGTCCTTGGCCGTCCGCAGCTCCGGGTAGGCGTCGCCCATCACGTCGACCACGGCCTCGACCATGGCCGGCAGCACGCGCCCCTCGGCGCCGAGCCCGTAGGCGTGGCGCACGGCGCGGCGGATGATGCGGCGCAGGACGTAGCCGCGGTCCTCGTTGGAAGGGGTCTGGCCGTCGGCGACCATGAACGTGAACGTGCGGGCATGGTCGGCCAGCACCCGCAGGCTGACGTCGGCCTTGGGATCGTCGCCGAGGCGGCGTCCCGTAGCCTGCTCGGCGGCGGCGACCAGGCGGGCCAGCTCGTCGGTCTCGAACACCGAGTTCACGCTCTGGAGGACGGTGAGCATGCGCTCGAGGCCGGCGCCGGTGTCGATGATGCGCAGCGGCAGTGGTTCCAGGGAGCCGTCGGCCAGGCGGTTGTACTGCATGAAGACCAGGTTCCAGATCTCCCGGAACCGCTCCTCGCCGCCGTGGGCGGGACCGCCGGGGGCGCCGAAGTCCTCGCCCCGGTCGTAATAGATCTCCGAGCAGGGACCGCAGGGACCGGTCTCGCCCATCTCCCAGAAGTTGTCGGCGTCCATGGCCTGGACGCGCTCGGCCGGGATGCCCACCGATTCCCGCCAGATGCCGGCGGCTTCGTCGTCGGTCGTGTGGACGGTGACCCAGAGCCGGTCGCCGTCGATCTTCAGGACCCCGGTCAGCAGCTCCCAGGCCCAGGCGATGATCTCGGCCTTGAAGTAGTCGCCGAAGCTGAAGTTGCCCAGCATCTCGAAGAAGGTGCAGTGGCCCCAGGTGACGCCGACGTTGGCGATGTCGTCGTGCTTCCCCTTCACTCTCAGGCACTTCTGCACCGAGGTGGCCCGAGGCGGGTCGGGGACCGGCTCCTCGCCCAGGATGACGGGAAGGAACTGGTTCATGCCGGCGTTGGCGAACATCGGCGCGGCGGGGTGGTGCGGGATCAGCCCCATCGACGGGTGCAGGGTGTGGCCCCGGTCGACGAAGAAGCCGGTGAAGGCGCGGCGAAGTTCCTGAGCTTGCATGGCTGTCCGGCCAGACTACCGACCGGAGCCCCCGGCGGTCAGCCGGATCGCGCCCTCAGCCGGTGCGGCGGGCGATCTCCGCCCGCAGCTCGGCCTCGCGCTCGCGCATGGCAGCCTTGCCCTCCTCCAGGGCGGCCCGCACCTGGGCGCCGGCCGTCCTGGCGCCGGCGACGGCGTCCTGGGTCAACCGGTGGGGCGCCAGGCGCTCGACCGTGCGGCGGACCGTGCGCATCACCCACAGGGAGCTGCCGCAGCCGATCGAGAACCACAGGAGTCGCTTGAACACCGCTGCCCTCAGGCCCTTCCCGCCAGCCGGCGGGCCGCCCGCTGGAGGCCGGCGGTGATGGCGGCCAGCTTGATGAGAGGGGTGGCGAAGGCGGCGAGGGCGAGCTGGGAGGCGGAGTCAACCGTGCCCTTGATGGACTCGGTGCGCTCCAGGATGGCCTCCACCTGTACGAGGTCGCCGTTGGCCTGGCGGACTGCGGTGTGGATGTCGGAGATGAGGGGGACGGCGGTGCGGCGCACGTCGTCGACCGCCCCCCGCACGCTGGACAGGGTGCGGATGGCCGAGCCGACGAGGAAGAGCAGGCCGACGACCAGCATGGCGAAGGCCATCGAGGCCACGGTGGCCGCGAACTCGGCCGGCGTCACTCGTCTGTCTCCCGTGTTCGCATGCGCTCGGCGATCTCCCGTTCGAAGCCGTGGTCCGACGGTTGGTAGTACACCCGACCGGCGACCTCAGGTGGGCGATGCTCCTGGGGAACCCACCCCCGGGGGTCGTCGTGAGGATACTCGTAGCCGATCCCGTGACCCAGCTTCTCGGCCCCGTAATAGCCGGCGCTGCGCAGGTGCATCGGGACCTCGCCGGCGGGCCGGTCCTTGACGTCGGCCCGGGCCTGGCCCAGGGCGGCGGTGACCCGGTTGGACTTGGGGGCGGTGGCCAGATGGATGACCGCGTGGGCGAGGTTGAGCTGGGCCTCGGGCAGGCCGACGAACTCGACGGCCCTTGCGGCGGCGTCGGCCACGAGGAGCGACATGGGGTCGGCCATGCCCACGTCCTCGCTCGCGAGGATCACCAGGCGCCGGGCGATGAAGCGGGCGTCCTCGCCGGCCTCCAGCATGCGGGCCAGCCAGTAGAGGCCGGCGTCGGGGTCCGAGCCTCGCAGGCTCTTGATGAAGGCGGAGACGATGTCGTAGTGCTCGTCGCGCTCGTACCGGAGGGCGCGGGCGTCGAGGGCGGCCTCGGCGTCGGCCAGGCTGACCGGTTTGCCGCCGGCCAGCGCTATCGCCACTTCGAGGGCGTTGAGGGCCACCCGTGCATCCCCGTCGGCACGCCCGACCAGGTGCTCCAGCGCTTCGTCCTCCGCGTCGGCCTGCTCGTTGGCCAACCCGCGCAGGAGAAGCGTGCGGACGGCCTCCGGGCCGAGCGGCTGCAGCCGGAACAGGCTCGATCGAGACAGCAGCGGCGAGTTGACCTCGAAGTACGGGTTCTCCGTTGTGGCGCCGATGAGCACCAGCAGGCCCTCCTCCACCGCCGGCAGGAAGGCGTCCTGCTGGGCCTTGTTGAACCGGTGGATCTCGTCGAGGAACAGGATCGTGCCGGTTCCCTGCTCCGCCAGCCGCCGGCGGGCTCTCTCCACGACCTCCCGCACGTCCTTGACGCCGGCGGTCACCGCCGACAGCTGCTCGAAGCTCCGGCTGGTGCCGGCGGCGATCAACTTGGCGAGGGTCGTCTTTCCGGTGCCCGGCGGTCCCCACAGGATCACCGACGACATCCGGTCCGCCTCGATCAGCCGGCGCAGCGGCCCCCTCGGTCCCAGCAGGTGCTCCTGGCCCTCCACCTCGTCCAGCGACGCCGGCCGCATCCGGGCCGCCAACGGCGCCTGCCGGCGCAGCCGCTCCTGCAACGCAGCCCCGAACAGGTCCTCGGCCATCAGCCGACCCTACGCGTTTGGTCAATAGGCGGTGCTATGCCGCCCCCAAGTGACCAAACGCTCCGATGCAGCGGAGAATCTCCTCGTCTGACGATCGGGATGTGAAGCGTACGAGTGTCCACCCGTGGGCGACGAGCAGGTTGCCCCGGGTCCGGTCATCGTCGAATGCCGACCGGCTCCTGTGGAACTCCCACCCGTCGAGCTCGATCGCCAGCCTGAGGACGGGGTAGGCGAGGTCGATCCGGAGCGTCCGACCGCCGATCCTCAACCGGTGCTGCTGGGCCGGCGGCGGGTACCCGTGAGAGACGAGCAGCCGCAGCACACGGGTCTCCAGGTCACTGTCACCGGGGTCGTACCCCGGCAGTCGGTCGCCGAGCAGCTCCTGCAGTACGGACATGCGGCGTCCAGGAGCCTCGGCCAGCCGGGCGACGCACCGCCGGAACGACTCCAGCGACATCACTCGCCGGCGCACGGCGCCGTCCACCGCCAGCCCAAGCTGGCGCGGCGTGAGCCGGGCCGAGACGTCGACGATGGAACGGGCCGGCGTGGTGACGGGGATGCGCTGCAGGGTCGTGAGGTCGGCGTCGAAAAGGGCGCCTGAGCGGTGCCCTCGAACGCCGGCGAGCCGAACGCGGCGGTTCAGACCGGTGACGACGTGGATGGCATCGTCCTTGACCCCGGGCAGCTCCCACAACCTGCCCGCGGTCTCATGCGAGAGCCACGCCTGGGGCTGGCTCGCCAGAGCCACCGCGGCGACCGTCTGTGTCCAGGTCGGGGGCGCGCCGGAGATGGCGTAGACGCCGGGTCGTGCGACCGACCACTCTCCGGAGCGGTGCCGGCGGCGCACTTGATCGACTGTGAGGCCCGCAGCGAGGGCCTGATCAAGTGTGATCAGACCATGCTGTCGGCGGGCGATCTGGTTGGAGGCCAGACGGGTATTCACACCGAAACGATGCCAGGCGCCTGAGACACCCATTTCGTTTGGTCACTCAGCGGTCACAGATGCCCCCTATTGACCAAACGCCGGCCCTCAGGTCGGTCTGGGCAGCAGGCGGAGGCCCAGTTCGGTGAGGTGGCGGGGGTCGATGGGGTCGGGGGCGCCGGTCAGGGGGTCGACGCCGGACTGGGTCTTGGGGAAGGCGACGACCTCGCGGATGTTCTCCTCGCCGGCGAGGAGGGCGACGAGGCGGTCGACGCCGAAGGCGAAGCCGGCGTGGGGCGGGGCCCCGTGGCGGAAGGCGTCGAGGAGGAAGCCGAAGCGGGCCTGAGCCTGCTCGGGCTCGATGCCGAGGAAGGAGAAGATGCGCTGCTGGATGTCGGGCCGGTGGATACGTACGCTGCCCGAGCCCAGCTCCCAGCCGTTGAGCACCAGGTCGTAGGCCTGGGAGCGGACCGACAGCGGGTCGGAGTCCAGGCGGTCGAGATCCTCGAGGTGGGGCATGGTGAACGGATGGTGGGCGGGGATGGGCCGACCCTCGGTGTCGAGGCCCTCGAACAGCGGGAAGTCGGTGACCCACAGCAGGTTGAGCCCGCCCTCGTTGACCGGCGGGCGGCCGAGCTCCAGGCGCAGCTGGCCCAGAACCCGATCGACGACCAGCCGCTCGCCGGCGGCGATCAGCAAGAGGTCGTCTGGTTCGGCGCCCAGTGCCTTGGGGATGGAGGCCTGCTCCTCGGAGGAGAGGAACTTGAGCACGGGAGACGACAGCCCCTCGCCCTCCAGCTTCAGCCACACCAGCCCGCCGCCGCCGGCGGCCTTGGCCTGGTCGGTCAGGCGGTCGAGCCGCGCTCTGCCGATCGAAGCTCCACCTGGAACACGGATGCCCTTGACGCACGGCGCCTGGAAGGCCCGGAAACCGGTGCCGGCGACGGCCTCGGTCAGCTCGACCAGCTCCATGCCGAAGCGCACGTCGGGCTTGTCCGAACCGAACCTGTCCTGGGCCTCCCGCCACGACATGGTGGGTATGGCGTCGCCGACCTCGCCGCCGGCGGCCCGGACGGCGGCCACCACGGTTCGGGAGATGACGCCGATCACGTCGTCCTGGCCGGCGAAGGACATCTCGGCGTCGAGCTGGGTGAACTCGAACTGGCGGTCGGCCCGCAGGTCCTCGTCTCGCAGGCACCGGGCCAGCTGGTAGTAGCGGTCGACGCCGCCCACCATCAGCAGCTGCTTGAACAACTGGGGGCTCTGGGGGAGGGCGTAGAACGAACCCGGCCGCAGGCGGGACGGCACCACGAAGTCGCGCGCCCCCTCGGGCGTGGAGGCGATCAGCGTCGGGGTCTCCACCTCGACGAAGCCCTGCTCCTCCATCGACCTCCGGATGGCGCTGCTGACCGTGGCCCGCAGGCGCAGGTTGCGCTGCATGGCCGGCCGGCGGAGGTCGACGTAGCGGTGGCGCAGGCGCAGGATCTCATCCGCGTCCACCCGGTCGCCGATCGGGAAGGGCGGCGGCTCGGCCTCCGACAGCACCTCCACCGTGCAGTCCCCGACCTCGACGTCGCCCGTCGCCAGCGCCGGGTTGTGCGTGCCCTCGGGCCGGTCCCGGACGGTGCCGGTCACACGGATCACGAACTCCGACCGCAGCTGATGGGCACCGTCGACCACACACTGGACGATCCCGGTGTGGTCGCGGACGTCGACGAACGCCAGGTGCTCGCCGTGCTCCCGCCGGCTCGATACCCATCCGCAGACGCTGACCTCCCGGCCGGCGTGCTCGGGGCGCAGCTCGCCGCACATGTGGGTCCGCATCATTGCAGTCGCTTCCTAACGTGTTCGACGACGTCGGCCCGGGCGACGGTCTCCTGGTCGCCGGCGCGGAGGTCGCGCACGGTCACTGTGGCCGCTGCCACCTCGTTGTCGCCAACCACGAGGGCGAGGCGGGCGCCCGAGCGGTCAGCCGACTTGAACTGCGACTTCATCGACCGGCCGTCAAAGGAGCGGTCGGTCGAGACGCCGGCGGCGCGCAGCTCATGCGTCAAGGCCAGGGCGGCGGAACCGCCGGTGGCGTCGACAACCCACACGTCGACCGTCGACGCCGGCCCCGGGAAGACGCCCTCGGCGTCACACGCCAGCATGAGCCGCTCGATCCCCATGCCGAACCCGATGCCCGGCGTCGGCGGACCGCCGAGCGCCTCGGCCAGCTTGTCGTACCGGCCTCCGCCGCCCACCGCGTTCTGCGCCGAATCGAGCGCGTCGGCCGCCAGCTCGAAGGTCGTGCGGGTGTAGTAGTCGAGGCCCCGGACCAACCGGGGCTGCAGCACGTACCCCACACCGAGGCTGTCCAAGCCGGCCTGCACCCGGGCGAAGTGAGCCCCACACGGCGGGCACAGAAGGTCGACGAGGCGGGGCGCGTCCTCGGTGGCGGCGCGGCAGATGTCCCGCTTGCAGTCGAGGACGCGCAGTGGGTTCTTCTCGTAGGTGCCGGCGTGCTCGTCGCACAGCTCTCGGACGGCCAGGAACTCCCTGAGGGCGTCGAGGTAGGGCGGCCGGCACACGTCGTCGCCGAGGGAGTTGAGGAGCAGTGTCACCCGGGTCAGCCCGAGCGCGGCGCACACCGCCCACGCCAGGGCCACGACCTCGACGTCGAGGTCGGCGTCGTCGGTGCCCAGCGCCTCCACCCCGAGCTGGTGGTGCTGGCGGAACCGTCCCGCCTGCGGGCGCTCATAGCGGAAGTTGGGCGCCGTGTACCAGGCCTTGAACGGCGGCGTCGGCCGGTGCTGCACGTAGGCCCGCACCACCGACGCCGTGCCCTCCGGACGCAAGGCCACCCGCCGGCCGCCTTTGTCCTCGAAGTCGTACATCTCCTTGCGAACCACGTCGGTGCCCTCGCCCACCCGTTCGAACACGCCGACGTCCTCGAACATCGGGCTGAGCACCAGCCCGTACCCGGCCCGCTCCACGGCGCCGGCGAACAGCGCGACCAGCCGCTCCCACCGCGCCGACTCGGGCGGCAGCACGTCACGAGTGCCCACGGGGGCGCGAAAGTCGACCACGAACCAACGCTACCGGCTGGTCAGAAAGGGCAGGCGGGAGTTAGCGCCGGCTCCCCGGCAGGACCCGGTAGGCGTCGAACACCGAGTCCACCCGCTTCACCGAGCGCAGCAGGGCGTCCAGGTGCGACGGGTCGGCGAGCTCGAAATCGAAACGCAGCCGGGCCACCCGGTCGGAGCCCGTGTGGGTGGAGGACGCCACGATGTTCACGTGATGGTCGGCCAAGGCGGTCGACACGTCGCCCAGCAGGCGGGCCCGGTCCAGTGCCTCGACCTCGATGGAAGCGACGAAGACGCCGGCACGGGCCCCGTCCCAATCGACCTCGATCTGGCGCTCACCCATGCTCGTGGTCAGGGTCACCGCGTTGGCGCAGTCCGCCCGGTGCACCGAGACGCCACGGCCGGAGGTCACAAAGCCGACGATCTCGTCGCCGGGCACCGGCGTGCAACACAACGCCAGCCGGACCATGACGTCGTCGAGCCCCTCGACGTGGACCCCGCCCGTCCCCTGCACCCGGGACCGGGCCGGCCGGCGCACGGTGGTCGGCAGCTGCTCCTCGTGCTCGCCGCCCCGCAGCTCCCGGGCCAGACGCTGGGCCACCGACTGGGCCGACACGTGGTTCTCGCCGATGGCCTGGTGCAGCGCCTCGAGGTCGGTGTAGTTCAGGTCGACGGCCACCTTGGCCAGCACCGCCGAGTTGGTCAGCTTCTGGACAGGGAGGCCCTCCCGCCGCATGTACTTGACCAGCTCCTCCCGACCGCTCTCGACCGCCTCCTCACGCCGGCTGCGGCTGAACCAATGGCGGATCTTGTTCTTGGCCCTTGGGGTGACCACCACCTGGAGCCAGTCGCGGGAGGGGCCCGCGCCCTCCACCTTGGAGGTGAAGATCTCGACCCGGTCGCCCGACTTCAGGTGCGAGTCCAGCGGCACCAGGCGGCCGTTGACCCGAGCGCCGATGCAGCGGTGGCCGACGTCGGTGTGGATGGCATACGCGAAGTCGATGGGGGTGGCGCCCACGGCCATGGTGACGACGTCGCCCTTGGGGGTGAAGACGAACACCTCGTCCTGGTCGAGGTCGAGCTTCAGCGACTCCATGAACTCCTGGGGGTCGTCGGTCTCTTCCTGCCAGTCGACGATGCGCCGCAGCCAACCGGGGTCGGCGACCGGGCCGGCATCCTTGTAGTTCCAGTGGGCGGCCACGCCGTACTCGGCCCGCCGGTGCATCTCCTTGGTCCGGATCTGGACCTCGATGGGCTTGCCCTGAGGTCCCACCACCGTCGTGTGCAGCGACTGGTAGAGATTGAACTTGGGCATGGCGATGTAGTCCTTGAACCGGCCCTGCACCGGCTTCCACGTGGCGTGGATGGTCCCCAGGGCGGCGTAGCAGTCCTTCACGCTGCCGACGAGGACCCGCAGGCCCACCAGGTCGTAGATCTCGTCGAACTCCCGCCGCTTCACCACCATCTTCTCGTAGATGCTCCAGTAGTGCTTCGGGCGGCCGGAGACGTCGGCGTCGACCTTCACCTCGGCCAGGCGGCCCTTGACCATCTCGACGACCTGGGACAGGTAGATCTCGCGCTCGGGGGCCCGGCTGGACACCATCTGCTCGATCTCGGCGTAGCGCTTCGGGTACAGGGTGGCGAAGGCCAGGTCCTCCAGCTGCCACTTGATGCCCCCGATGCAGAGCCGGTGGGCCAGGGGGGCGTAGACGTCGATGGTCTCCTGGGCGATGCGCTCCTGCTTCTCCCGGGGCAGGGCGGCGATCGTGCGCATGTTGTGGAGGCGGTCGGCCAGCTTGATCAGCAGGACCCGGATGTCCTTGGCCATGGCCACGAGCATCTTGCGCATGGTGGCGGCCTGCTGGGCCTCCTTCGAGTCGAAGCGGACCCGGTCCAGCTTGGTGACACCGTCGACCATGGCCGCCACGTGGGGCCCGAAGTCCCGGGTCACGTCCTCCAGGGAGGTGCCGGTGTCCTCCACCGCGTCGTGAAGAAGGGCGGCGGCCAGGGTGTTGGCGTCGAGGCCGAGCTCGGCGAGGATGGTGGCCACCGCAAGGGGGTGGACGATGTAGGGGTCGCCGGATCGCCGGACCTGACCCTCGTGGGCCTCGGCGGCGACCGTGTAGGCCCGGCTCAGGAGGGTGGTGTCACCCTTGGGGTGCCTGGAGCGGTAGATGTCGACCAGCTCCCGCACGTCGTCGGGCACGGCCTGGGCCGAGCGCCGCCACGGCAGGACACGATCGGCGGTCGGCAACTCCCCCAGCCCCCCTTCTACGGGTACGCGACGAGCGACATGATGTCGTATGCACCAAGCTTCTCGCGTCCGGCGAGATACGCCAGTTCGACGAGGAAGCCCAGGCCGACCACGGTGGCGCCGGCCCGCTCGACCAGCCGGGTGGTGGCCCGGGCCGTGCCGCCGGTGGCGATCACGTCGTCGACGATGAGCACCTGGTCGCCGGCGGCGAGCGCATCTCCGTGCATCTCCAGGCTGTCGACGCCGTACTCCAGGGCATACTGCTCCGACTCCGTGCGCCAGGGCAGCTTGCCCGGCTTGCGAACGGGCACGAAGCCGGCGCCGAGCCGGTAGGCCACCGGTGTGGCCACGATGAAGCCCCTGGCCTCGACCCCCACGACCTTGTCGACCCGCCGTCCTTCGAAGGCATCGGCCAGGGCGTCGACGCTGTACCGGAGGGCTTCGGGGTCGGCCAGAAGCGGAGTCAGGTCGCGAAAGACGATGCCCGGCGTCGGGAAGTCGACGACGTCACGGATCCGTCCCTTGAGCCAGTCCGCATCAGCCATGGGCCAGACTAGACCGTCAGCGCTTCTTACCCTTCTTCCGGGGCCGGGGCGCGCCGGGGCGGGATGGCTGCTTGGACGGTGGCCTCTGGACCTGCCCGCCACCGCTGTGGCGGGTGGGCACCGGCACGTCGTCGCCGGGTTCGCCGTCGACCGGCACCGGCCGGGGGCGGGCGACAGGCCTGACGCCCTGGCGGGGCCTGGGGGCGGCCGATGGGCCGCCACCCCCGCCGGCGAGGGCGGCGGCGGCCGCCGGCGTCAGCAGGCCGGCGCCGCCCTTGGCGGAGAGGCGCTGGCGGATAGCGGTGTAGCGGGGCTCGCGCTCCTTGAGCATGGCCAGGATCGGCGCCGCGATGTAGATCGAGGAGTAGGCACCGGTCAGGAGGCCGATCAGCAGGGCGAGGCCGAAGTCGTTCAGGGTGGTGGCGCCGAGGACGCCGGCGCCGATGACGAGGATGGACACGATCGGCAGGACCGCCACGATCGAGGTGTTGAGCGAGCGCATCAGCACCTGGTTCATGGACAGGTTGACCGTGTCGGAGTAGGTGAACCGGCCGCTGGCGGCCACGCCCTTGGTGTTCTCCTCCACCTTGTCGAACACGACGATGGTGTCATACAGCGAGAATCCGAGGATGGTGAGAAAGGCCACGACGGTGGCCGGCGTCACCTCGAAGCGGGAGATGGAGTACACCCCGACGGTCACGAAGATGTCGTGGACCACGGCGGCGAGGGCGGCCACTGCCATCTTCCACTCGAACCGGAGCGAGATGTAGATGCTGATCAGGACGAAGAACACCACCAGGGCGTTGCGGGCCTTGTTGGTCACCGCCTGGCCCCAGGACGGTCCCACGTCGTTGACGCTGACCTGGCTGATGTCGGCGCCGGCCAAACCGGCCAGGGCCCGGCTGATCCTCTCCTGGTCCTCCGGGGACTCGTTGCCCGATGCCACCCGGATGCGATCGTCGCCGATGGTCTGGATGGTGGCGTCACCCAGGCCGAACGGCCGCACGGCGTCGCGGGCCTCGGCCACCGACACGCCGGGCGCCGGCACCTCCCACGACGTGCCGCCCTCGAAGTCGATGCCCAGGTTCAGGCCCTGGGTGCCGAGCGACACCAGCCCGGCGAAGATGACGACGGAAGAGAGGATGAACCAGATCCTGCGCCGGCCGACGAAGTCGAACGTCGTCTCGCCGCGGTAGAGCCGGTGGGCGAGCGAGGCTTTCCCGGCCTGGGGGACGTCGTCGGTCATACCAGCTCTTTCGTCCTCGGCCTTTCCACCGCCGGCACCGCGTTGAGCCCTCGGGCCACACCGACCCAGCGGGCCTCGGTGAAGAACCGGCTGCGGCCGAGGAGCATGACCATGGGCCGGGTGAAGAAGTAGGCGGTGAACAGGTCGAGCAGGGTGGTGAGGCCCAGGAAGAAGGCGAAGCCCCGGACGGAACCCACGCTGAGGACGTACAGCACGCCGGCGCCGATGATCGACGCGGTGTCGGCGGCCAGGATCGTGCGGTAGGCCCGGGAGAAGCCGCGGTCGACCGAGGACCGGATGGTCTTCCCGGAGCGGATCTCGTCCTTGAGCCGCTCGAAGTACACGACGTAGGAGTCGACCGTCACGCCGACCGACACGATGATGCCGACGGCGCCGGCCAAGCTCAGGGCCAGCCCGCTGGTGTTGCCCAGCAGGGTGACGAAGGAGTACATGATGGCGCCGGTGAGGGCCAGGCCCACCCAGACGACCAGGCCGAGGGCCCGGTAGTACAGGAGCATGTAGAGGGCGACGAGGGCGAGACCGACCAGGCCGGCGCCCACGCCGGCCCGCAGTGAATCCCGGCCCAGGGTGGCCGAGACGGTCTGGACGGTCTGGCGGTCGAGCTGCACGGGCAGGGCGCCGTAGCGCAGGACCAGGGCCAGATCCTTGGCCTCCCTCTGGGTGAAGTTGCCGGTGATGACGCCCCGGCCCTGGAACTCGGTGACCTGGAGGGCGGGAGCGGAACGGACCACGCCGTCGAGGTCGATGGCGATCTGGTTGCCGGCGCCCACCTTGGCCGCCATCTCGTTCCATTGCCTCGTGCCCTCACCGGTGAGCTCGAACTGCACCTCCCACTGGCCGGTCTGGGACACGTTGGCGGTGGCGCCCGACAGGGCCGTGCCCTTCACCTCGGCGGGACCGAGGAGGTAGCGGGAGGTGACCCGGCCGTCCCTGTCCTTCTCCGGGAGGATCACCTGCTTGGTCTCGTCGTCGTCCTCGGGCGCGGTGGTGCTGTTGAGGTCGATCGGGATGGTGGTCGACGTGGTGGTGGTGGAAGCACCGGGCTCTACCGTGGTCGGCGTCGTGGACGACGTGGTCGTCGAACTGGTGGGCGTGGGCTCAGCCGGAAGTTGCCGGATGACGGGCCGGAACAGCAGCTGGGCGGTCTGGCCCACGACCTGCAGGGCCCGTTCCCGGTTCTCCACCCCGGGGAGCGACACGATGATCGAGTCCCCCTGCCGGGTGATCTCGGGCTCGGCCACGCCGAGGGCGTCCACCCGGTTGCGGATGATCTCGATGGCCTGGTCGAGGACGCCCTGCGGCACCTCCTCGCGGGGCTGGAGCACGACCGAGGCGCCGCCCTGCAGGTCGAGGCCCAGTTGCGGGCTCTCGCCGGAGATCAGGGTCGCGGTCAGGGCGCCGATGGTGAGGACGATGAACCCGACGAGGCTGTAGAGGGGGCCCCGTTTCATCAGGGCACGTCGGTCACGGTGCCGTCCTCGTCGTCCGCCGGTCCGTCGTCGGGGGCGATGCGCTGGCTCACCGCGCTGCGCAGGATCCGGAGGACGACGCCCGGCGCCACCTCGACGGCCAACGTGTCGTCGTCGACGGAGATGATCGTGCCGTACACGCCGCCGGCGGTGACCACTTCGTCGCCCTCTTGGAGGGAGGCGACGACCGCCTGGTGCTGGCGCATGCGGCGCTGCTGCGGAAGGATGAGCAGCACCCACATGAGGCCGAAGGTGATGAGCAGCGCGAGAAGGGGTCCCATGGGAGAAGAGGGCCGCCGGGCGACCGGGGCTCACGTTACTGCCTAGGTGAAGAGTGAGGCGGTCGACGGGCCCTGGTCGGGCGGCTGGAGCCCGAGGTGGGACCACGCCGCCGGCGTGGCCACCCGGCCACGGGGCGTCCGCTGGAGGAGGCCGAGCTGGAGGAGGAAGGGCTCGTAGACGTCCTCCACCGTCTCCGGCTCCTCCCCCACGCTGATGGCCAGGGTGGAGAGGCCGACCGGCCCGCCCCCGAAGCGCCGGCACACCGCGGCCAGGATGGCCCGGTCCACCTTGTCGAGACCGGCATCGTCGACCTCGAAGAGCGCGAGGCCGTCGCGGGCCGCGGCCTGGGTGACGACCCCCTCGGCCCGTACCTCGGCGTAGTCGCGGACCCGGCGCAGCAGCCGGTTGGCGATGCGGGGCGTCCCCCGGGCCCGCCGGGCCACCTCGTGGCCGCCGGCGGGGTCCAGGCCGACGCCCATGATCCGTGCCGCCCGCACGACGATGGCCTCCAGCTCTTCGACGTCGTAGTAGTCCAGGCGGGCGACGAAGCCGAACCGGTCCCGCAGGGGGCCGGTGATCAGCCCGGTCCGGGTGGTGGCGCCGACCAGGGTGAACCGGGGCAGGTCGAGGCGCAAGGACCGGGCCGAGGGCCCCTTCCCGAGCACGATGTCGAGCTGGAAGTCCTCCATGGCCGGGTAGAGCACTTCCTCCACCACGCGGGGCAGGCGGTGGATCTCGTCGATGAACAGGACGTCGCCCTCGTCGAGGTTGGTCAGCACCGAGGCCAGGTCGCCGGCCCGCTCCAGCGCCGGCCCCGAGGTCACCCGGAGGGTCACCCCCATCTCGGCGGCGACGATGCCGGCCAGGCTGGTCTTGCCCAGCCCCGGGGGGCCGGCGAGCAACAGGTGGTCGGCGGGCTCGCCCCGCCGGCGGGCCGCCTCCAGCAGGATCTCGAGGTGCTGGCGCAGCTGGGCCTGGCCGACGAACTCCTCCAGCCGGCGGGGCCGCAGCGTCACCTCCTCGGGCGACTCCCCCGGCCCGGTGAGCGGCGTCAACAGCTCGTTGCGGGTCACCGGGCCATCACCCGGTGAATGTCCGGGCAGCACCCTCCCGGGCCGGTCATCTCGTGGCGCCGAGGGTCTGCAGGGCGGTGCGGACCAGGGTGCGGACGTCGCCCTCGGCCGGCAGCTCGCCCATGGCCCGGCGCACCTCCTCCGGCTGGTAGCCGAGGGCGGCGAGGGCTTCGCGCACCTCGGCCCGGGTGGAGCCGTTCGCCGGCACAGGGTCGCCCTCGGGCACATCGAGGCGGGACTTGAGCTCCAGCAGCAGCCGGGCCGCGGTCTTGCGGCCGACGCCGGGCACGAGCGTCAGCGCGTCGAGGTCGCCCTCGAAGACCACCCGGCGCAGGTCCTCGGGCCCGTGGGTGGACAGGATGGCCAGGGCCAGCCCGGGGCCGACGCCGTGGGCCCCGATGAGCGACTCGAAGCAGTCCCGGCCGTCGGCGGTGGCGAAGCCGAAGAGGGTGAGGGCGTCCTCCCGGACGTGCAGGTGGGTGTGGACGACGACCTCGTTGCCGATGCTCCCGAGGGCCACCGCGGTGGCCGGTGAGACGCTGATCCGGTAACCCACGCCGCCCACGTCGAGCATGACCTCGCCCCGGGCCGACCGGTGGACGAGCGTGCCCCGCAGGCGCCCGATCATCCCTGCACACCGACCCGGGACCGCAGCGGCGCCATGGCCAGGTGGCAGAGAGCGAGGGCCAGGGCGTCGGCGGCGTCGGGCGGGCTGGGGACCTCGGCCAGGCCGAGGAGGGTCTGGACCATCCGCTGCACCTGCTCCTTGGGCGCCGAGCCGTAGCCGGCGACGGCCTGCTTGACCTCGTTCGGCGTGTACTGCACCACCTCGGCGCCGGCCTGTGCCGCCGCCACCAGGGCCAGCCCGCTGGCCTGGCCGACGGACATGGCCGTGCGGGCGTTCACCTGGAAGAACACCCGCTCGACGGCCACGACTGCCGGCCGGAACTCCGCCACCAGGGCCCGGAGGTCCAGGTCGAGCGCGGCCAGCCGCTCAGGCAACCGGTCCGCCGCCGGCGTGGTCAGCACACCGACGGCAACAACCCGCGGCGTGGCCCCCGGCCCGCCCTCGACGCAGCCGTAGCCGCAGCGAGACACCCCTGGATCGATCCCGAGAACGAACATCCGTTCGTGACAGTAGCGCGGGGGACGGTCCTGGGCGCGGACCCCTGGGCCGAACATGCATGAAAGCTGGCGACATGGGCAGGATGGGGTCCATGCGGGTACGAATCGTTGCGGCATTGGTGGCGGTCGTCGCCGTTCTGGCGTGGGCCCCGGGGGGTGCGTCGGCGCAAACGGCGCGCCAGACGTTCGTCCTGTACCAGGGACCCGATGAAGAGAACTTCACCGTCTACGCCTCGGGGCCGATCAGCGCCGTCGGGACCGATTTCCTCCTCCGAGAAGGCGTCGAGCCGTCCACGGGCAGGACGCAGCGGATGACCGAGACCGTCTTCCCGGGAGGCTCGACGTTCAACACCCTGACCGTCCAGGAGAACAACCTGGCCTTCGACCCGCGCACCTGCGTGGCCCGGATCACCGGCCGCTCGCACCTGGACATCACCGGCGGCACGGGCGCCTACCAGGGTGTCACCGGGGGCGGCGAGGTGACCTTCCAGGCCATCTCCATCGCCGAGCGCACGCCCGGTGGCTGCTCACGGACCAACACCCGGACCTACTCGGTCGCCTACATCACCGGTACGGCGACGCTCCCTTGAGTCGACGACGAGCAGCAAGCAGAAACCAACCAAGGAGGAGCACCCATATGAAGCGACTTGGCGTAGGACTGGCTCTGATGGCCAGCGTGCTGTTCATGGCCGCACCGCCGGCATCGGCCCAGACCAGCATCGACCTGTCCCGCTACATCGGCCCCATCGGCGGCGGCGGTCCGGTGTCGGCCATCGGTGGCGGGAGCGCCTACCAGTCCTGCGTGGCCAACAACAACGCAGTGCTCCTGCACAGCCCGTTCGGGACCGAGGAGTTCGAGCTTCCCTCCCTGGCCGCGTGCGTGTCGAGCCTCCAGGCCGGACGGGTGAGCTGGCTCGCCTTCTACCAGAACTGCCAGGAGCTCGAAGGCTTCTTCGCCATGGAGAACGCGTCCGGGCGGCCGTACCCGTACTCCTTCTACGGCAACCCGAACTACACGGCCAACAACCGCCTCGACTGCATCTACTTCCTCTGGTCCTTCCACACCGGCGCCCTGCCTCCGGGCCCCGGGGCGTAGCGGCGCCAGCTGGTCGGGGTCGGCCTCAGGCGCCGGCCTCGACCAGCTGCAGGACGTTGTCGGGGATGTCGAAGTTGGCGTAGACGGCCTGCACGTCGTCGTGGTCCTCCAGGGCGTCGACCACCCGTAGCACCTTGCGGGCGTCGGCCTCGGACTCCAGGGCGATGGTGGAGGTGGGGACCATGGTGAGCTCGGCGGAGGTGACCTTCACCCCGGCTGCCTCCAGGGCGTCACGCAGCCGGCCGAGGTCGGTGGGCGGGGCGGTGAGCTGCCAGGTGTCGCCCTGGTCCTCCAGGTCCTCCATGCCGGCGTCGAGGCCGATCATCATCACGTCGTCTTCGCTCCCGGCGGGGCCCTCTTTGGGGATGATGATGACGGCCTTGCGCTCGAACTGCCACGCCACGGCGCCGGGCTCGGCGCTCGAGCCGCCGTTCTTGGAGAAGATGGCACGCACATCGGCGCCGGTGCGGTTGCGGTTGTCGGTGAGGGTCTCCACGTAGATGGCGACGCCCATCGGCGCGTAGCCCTCGTAGTTCACCGACTCGTAGCGCACGCCGTCCATCTCGCCGGTGCCCCGCTTGATGGCCCGCTCGATGGTGTCCACCGGCACCGAGGCGTCACGGGCCTTCTGGTACATGGTCCGCAGGCTGGCGTTGGCGTTGAGGTCTCCGCCGCCCTCTCGGGCCGCCACCTCCACCTGGCGCAGGACCTTGGCGAACACCTTGGCCCGCACCTTGTCCTTGGCGCCCTTCTGGTGCTTGATCGTTGCCCACTTGGAATGTCCGGACATGGTTCTAACCCTCCAGGAAGAGTTGGTGCAGGCGAAGGTCGTCGGAAAGCTCGGGGTGGAAGGCCGCTCCCAGCAACGCGCCCTGCCGGCACAGCACGGGCCGCCCGTCGACGCTGGCGAGGACTTCCACGCCGTCACCGATCCGTTCGACGACCGGTGCCCGGATGAAGACGGCGGGGAACCGGCCGCCGTTGACCCTCTCGAGGGCGAGGCCGGTCTCGAAGGAGTCGACCTGGCGGCCGAAGGCGTTGCGGCGTACGTCGACGTCGAGGACGCCGAAGCTGCGCTGGTCGTCGCGCCCGTCGAGGATGTGGGCGGACAGCAGGATCAGGCCGGCGCAGGTCCCGAACGCCGGCATGCCGGCGCGCAGCCGGTCGGCCAGCGGATCGAACAGGCCCGACAGGTCGAGGAGCTTCGACATGGTGGTCGACTCGCCGCCGGGCAGGATGATGCCCTCGATGCCGGCCAGGTCGTCGGGAGTGCGGACCTCGACGGGGTGGGCGCCCAAAGCGGCCACCGCCTCAGCGTGGCGCTGCGACGCCCCCTGCAAGGCGAGGATCCCGACCTTGTGCACCTGGAGGCCGCCTCATGCCCTCACCAGCCCCGCTCTGCCAGGCGGGTCTCGAGGCCGGCCATCTCGGCCCCCCGCATGGCCTCGCCCAGCCCCCGGCTGACCTTGGTCACGATCGCAGGGTCGCGGAAGTGGGCGGTGGCCTCGACGATGGCGCGGGACATGGCCACGGGGTCCGAGCTCTTGAAGATGCCCGATCCGACGAAGACCGCCTCGGCGCCCAGCTGCATGACCAGCGACGCGTCGGCCGGCGTGGCGATGCCGCCGGCGCAGAACAGCGGCACCGGCAGGGCGCCGGTGTCGGCCACCTCGGCGACCAGGTCGATCGGCGCCTGTAGCTGCTTGGCCCAGCCGTAGCGCTCGGCGGCATCGGCCTGGGTCAGCCGGCGGATGTCGCCCAGGATCGACCGCAGGTGGCGCACGGCCTCGACGATGTTGCCGGTGCCGGCCTCACCCTTGGACCGGATCATGGCCGCGCCCTCCGAGACGCGGCGCAGGGCCTCGCCGAGGTTGGTGGCCCCGCACACGAACGGCACCGCGAAGGGCCACTTGTCGATGTGGTGGGCCTCGTCGGCCGGGGTGAGGACCTCGCTCTCGTCGATGTAGTCCACCCGGAGGGACTCGAGCACCTGGGCCTCGGCGAAATGCCCGATGCGGGCCTTGGCCATCACGGGGATGGTGACGGTGGCCTGGATGGCCTCGATCATGGCTGGGTCGCTCATGCGGGCCACGCCGCCGTCGCGGCGGATGTCGGCCGGCACCCGCTCGAGCGCCATGACGGCCACCGCGCCGGCGTCTTCGGCGATGCGGGCCTGCTCGGGGTTGACGACGTCCATGATGACGCCGCCCTTGAGCATCTCGGCCAGGCCGCGCTTGACTCTCGCCGTTCCAGATTTACGGGAGCCGGTGGTGCTGTCGGGCATGGCGGCGATTCTACCGCCGTCGTCCGCGGGACCCGGGGGGATTGCCGGTCAGCCGATCGTGGGCGCAGCCCCGGGGGTCTGCAGGTGGACCCACGTCTGCCCCGGGGACAGGGCGATAGGCCTGCCCGCCGTGTCGGTGAAGGTGGTCATGGCTGCGGTCGACGACTTGGACCACCGGGCCCTCACCTGCATGCCCCCCGTGAAGACGACGGCCTCTCCCGATCCGACGACCTCGGGGTAGCGCACCTTCGGGTCGTCGGGGAAGGTCACATACGGGGTGTACTGCACGATCACGTTCCGCGGGGAGAGCTGGGCCCCACCCTCCAAGGTGTGCGGCCGTCCGTCGGTCGACCGCTTCCAGACCGCCTCGGTGGCATCCCACTGGTACTGCGCCGTGACCCCCGGGGCCGGCGAGAGCCGGAAGGCGGGCACCGGCGTGGCGCCGGCGGCCGTGGGGGCGGCGCCCAGGGCGAGGAACGGCGAGAAGGCCGGGGGGGCGGAGCCGGCACCGGCCTTGCGGAACATGGAGTTGGTGTCGGTGTAGAGGTTGTGGGGCGCCCTCCTCCCGCTCCGCCGCCGGAGAGTTTCCCTGTCGTTCTCCGTGACCTGCGGGATGCCGGCGGCCCGGACCACCCCGAGGACCGGGGCCGAGCCACCGGAGAAGACGAGGGGGCCACCGAAGGGCTTGGCGATGTGGGGGTCACCGGGGCGCACGGACCGCACGGGGCCCACCACGCCTGCATCGGCCGACTGGAACACGACGACGAACCTGGTGATGCCTTCGGTGAACTCCTCGTAGATCACGTCCGCGGCCTCCAGGCCGGCCTGGGGGCGGGCCTGGACGTTGTTGTCGATCTTCACGGTCACCGCCGGCCGGCGGAGCTTGGCGGCGTCGACGGCCGGCATGCCGGTGAGGGGGAAGTTGCCGATGACGGGCGCGCTCCCCCCGGGAGGCTCGTTGGGCCCGCGACCGATGGGACCGGCCTGGCCGACGTCGGCGGCGCTGGACCCTCCACCGCCGCACGCTGCGGTCAGGGCCAGGACGGCGAGCACGAGCAGGGCGATGGTCTTGCGCTTCATTTGCTTCTCTACAGCTCCTTGAGGGCCTGGATCCGCTCCTCCAGGGGAGGGTGGGTGTCGAACAGCCGGTTCAACCGGGAGAGCCGACCCTCCTCCGGTGTGCGGGCCAGCGGGGACTCCACCCAGAGGTGGGCCGTGGCCCTCGACGACGAGTGCACGACGGTCGTGTCGTCTCTCAGCTTCTCCAGCGCCGAGATAAGCCCG
>DATLHA010000221.1:0-4127 GCA_035540095.1 Acidimicrobiales bacterium
GGCTTCGTGGCCTTCGTCCGCCAGGCCCGCCGCCGTGACGTCCCCGTCACCGCTTCGGTGCGCAAGTAACGCTTCGCCGGAACCAGTAGTTCACACCTTCTCCGCCGGGCCTTCGGGCCCGGCGGAGGCGCGTCCGGGGACAGATCCGAGATTGTTCGAAGGTTGAGCGTTTCCCGGGCTGCCGTTGGTTTTTCGGGGCGCAACCTGGGCCCGTGATCAACAGCCTCCTCACTCGACGTCAACTCACCTCAGAAGCGCACCGCTCCCGCCGTACCGGGACCACCAGGGCCGGCCGGTTCCTGGTGCTGGTCGGCGCCCTCAGCCTGGCTGCCGGCCTGGCCGTGACCCCGTCGGCCGCCGCCGGGGAAAGCACTACGGCCACGCTTACCTCACCACTCTCGGGCGCCAGCAGCACCACCTTCACTTGGAGCTACCAGTTCCACGACAACGGTGGCCACGAGCTGTCGAACATCGCCATCGGCTTCTGCTCCACCGACATCCTGGCCCACGTCGTCTCCGCCTCCCCCGCGGGGGAGACGTTCACCGACGGGGACGTGCCCGGCGGTCACACCGGGTTCGGTCCGGGCATCAAGTTCGCCACCACTGCGGTGAACGGGACGCTGACCGTCGTGTTCGACCAGCCGTACTCCGCCGGGGGCATCATGCGGGTCCAGTCGCACTCTGGCGACGGCACCACCGGTGACCTCGTCACCGAGGCGACCGGGCCGGGCGACTGCAGCGGCGTGCCCACCACGGCGCCAGGAAGCACGACGACCACCCTCGCCCCCACCACGACGACAGTGCCGGCGACGACGACGACCGTCGCCCCCACGACGACGACAGTGCCGGCGACCACCACCACGGTCTCCCCCACCACCACGACAGTGCCGGCCACCACGACGACGGTCCCGGCGACGACGAGCACGACGGCGCCGGCGACGACCACGACGCTGGCGGCCACCACCTCGACATCGGTGCCGACGAGCGTCCTGGGGAACCGGTTCGTGAACGACGGCCCGGCCGCTGATCTGGCCGGGACCGGCTTCAACGGCGCCCCGCTGGTGGCCTTCGGCGCCCTGTGCGTCGCCCTGGGAGCGGTGCTGGTGGTGACCGGGAGGCTCGAGCTGTCCCGGAACTGACCGCTCAGCCGGCGCTGGGAGACCCCATGGAGCGGAGGCGCTCCATGCTGTGGACCATCCACGGTGAGAGTTCGGCCGCCGGCCCTGCCGGCGGCCGAGCCGCGCTCGGAGCAGGGGCCGGAGCCGCGGCCGGCTTGACCGTGGGGACCGGCGTGGCCGGCACCGGGGCGCTGGTCGGAGCCGGGGCGGCGGCGACGCGAACCGGCGCCGCCGCAGGAGCCGAAGCGGGCAGCATGAAGACCTCGACCACGAGGATGCGGGCGTCGGGCCGGACGATCCCGTATCCCACCTTGGTGTAGGCGGAGTCGACCAGGTTGGCGTAGTGGGTGGGGCTGGCCACGAAACCGGCGTGGACGGCGTCCACGGTGCCGCCGACGCCGACGTTCTCGCCGAGAACCTTCCAGCCCGTCACCTGGGACCGCACCGAGGGGTTGTGGGAGATGACGCCCCGGCCGGCCAGCTCCACGGCCCAGGCCTGGGCCACGGAGGTCAGCTGGCTGTCGATGGTCAGCGCCGGCAGCCCCTTGGCGGCCCGCACCTGGTTGGTGAGGGCGAGCAGCCGGCTGGCGTCGCCGGGGTCAGCCTGTGCCGGCAGGACGCCGACGGCCACCGTGGTCACCGCTGCGGCCATCGCTACCTTCCACCAACGGAATCCAAGCTTGCTCATCTGTCGCAAACCCCCTCGCTCTGCACTGTGTGTCGGCAGAAGGGGTCCTGGAATTGAGCAAACGTTGAGGAAAACCCGCGCGTGCGTTGAGCTGCGGTTGCGGCCTGGTAGGGCGACCGCGGCCGTCAGGCCCCGGAGGACAGATCAGCCCCCTGAGACGTCCTGGGGCCGTGCCTTACCGGCGGCGATCCACGGCATCATGGCCCGCAGCTCGGCGCCCACCTTCTCGATCGGGTGTTCGGCGCCCTTGGCCCGCAGCTCGTTGAAGCGGGGACGCCCGGCCCGGTTCTCGGCGATCCACTCCTCGGCGAAGGAGCCGTCGCGGATCTCACCGAGGATCTTCTTCATCTCCGCCCGGGTCCCTTCGTCGATGATCCGGGGGCCGCGGGTGAGATCGCCGTACTCGGCGGTGTCGGAGATGGAGAAGCGCATCCCGGAGATGCCGTTCTCGTACATGAGGTCGACGATCAGCTTCAGCTCGTGCAGGCACTCGAAGTACGCCGACTCGGGCTGGTACCCCGCCTCCACCAGGGTCTCGTACCCGGCCATGACGAGCTCGGTGATGCCGCCGCAGAGCACCACCTGCTCACCGAAGAGGTCGGTCTCGGTCTCCTCCTCGAAGGTGGTCTCCAGCACCCCGGCCCTGGTGGCCCCGATGGCGTGGGCATAGGAGAGGGAGAGGGCGCGGGCCTTGCCCGACGCATCCTGGGAGACGGCGATCAGCGCCGGCACGCCGCCGCCGGACTCGTAGGTCCGCCGCACCAGGTGCCCCGGGCCCTTGGGGGCCACCATGCCCACATCGATCCCCCCCGGCGGCTTGATCTGGCCGAAGCGGATGTTGAAGCCGTGGGCGAACAGAAGCGCGTCGCCGTCGGACAGATTGGGCTCGATGTCTGCCTCGTAGACCGACTTCTGCTCGGTGTCCGGGAGCAGGATCATGATGACGTCGGCCTCCGAGGTGGCCTCGGCCACCGTGGTCACCGGCAGGCCGGCGGCCTCGGCCTTGGGCCGCGACGATGAGCCCTCCCGCAGGCCGACCCGCACGTCGATTCCGGAGTCCTTGAGGTTGAGGGCGTGGGCGTGGCCCTGGGAGCCGTAGCCGATGACCGCCACCCGCCGGCTGGCGAGGAGCGCGCCATCGGCGTCCTTCTCGTAGGAGATGCTGGCCATGGTCCTATCCCACCTTTCCGAGTGAGCGGAGGCGGGTTGCCTGCCGCTCGAGTTTGGGCAGCGCCACCCGGCCGGTGCGCTGGAGGGCGCCGATGTCGTAGGTGCGCATGAGGTCCTCGAAGTCGTCCAGCTTCGACGGCGGGCCGGCGAGCTCGATGGTGAGCTCGTCGTGGCCGACGTCGACGATGCGGCCCTGGAAGACGTCGACCAGCTCGATGACCTGGCCCCGCGTACCGGGCTCGGCCTTCACGGTGAGGATCATCAGCTCCCGCTCGACCGCGTTCGCCGGGTCGAGCTCGCTGATCTTGACCACGTTGATGAGCTTGAACAGCTGCTTGGTGACCTGCTCGAGGGGCGTGGATTCGACGTCGACCACGATGGTGATGCGGCTGAACCGCTCGTCGTCGGTGGGGGCCACGGCCAGGGAGTAGATGTTGAACCCCCGCCGGGCGAAGAGGGAGGAGACCCGGGCCAGCACCCCGGCCTTGTTCTCGACCAGGACGGAGAGGATGTGATGGCGAGGCGAGGGCAGGGTCGACATGTCAGTGACCGCCCTCGCCCATCTCGGGGCCGAGGATGACCTGATCGTTGGAGGTGCCGGCGGCCACCATGGGGTACACCTTCTCGGTCCAGTCCACCCGGAAGTCGATGACCACGGGCCGGTCGTCGATGGAGTTGGCCTTCTCCACCGCGGCGGCCACCTCGTCGGGGTGCTCGACCCGCATGCCCACACAGCCCATGGCCTCGGCCCACATCTTGTAGTCGGGCAGGTCGGGCGAGAGGTAGACCTCGCTGTAGCGCTCCTCGTAGAACAGCTCCTGCCACTGGCGCACCATGCCCAGGTAGGCGTTGTTCAGGATGGCGACCTTGACCGGGATCCGTTCAGCGGATGCGGTGACCAGCTCCTGGGCCGTCATCTGGAAGCAGCCGTCGCCGTCGATGGCCCACACCGTGCGCCCGGGCATGCCCACCTTGGCGCCGATGGCGGCGGGGACGGCGAAGCCCATGGTGCCGAGCCCGCCGGAGTTGACCCAGGTGTAGGGGTGGTTGAACCGCCAGAACTGGCTCGACCACATCTGGTGCTGGCCCACGCCGGCCACGACGATGGTGTCCTCGGGCGAGCCGTCGCGCAGCTGCTCGATGCAGAACTG